>NZ_JAPDBP010000013.1:0-131721 GCF_027705305.1 Aeromonas sp. QDB17 | reverse complement strand
AAGGAAGTGCGCACTAAAGTAGCGTAAACAAGACACCGGTTTGAGGCCGGTGTCAGGTGATAACTAGATCTGTACAACCTGTAGACTGATTGAGGTGACAACGCCAACTAACTGGATTACATACTATATTAATTAATATTTTCTTTTAGTTTCCACTCACCAAATTCATTTTTTTGAAATAAATCCTTGTTGTAAAAACTATCAATAATGGCCCAAAATTGTGATCTAGTGTATCCAACGAAGTCACAGAAATCATCAACACATTTAGGATCCAATTTCGAATCCTTTGCAAGGACTAATTTTATAGCCTCATTACGTGTTAGTAATCCATAACGGACATATCGTGCTGCATAATCAGTAGCGGATGCATGACCAAATTTTGGGTATTTCAACCACGAGTGAACAAGATAGGCTCTTGAGTCCACCTGATCGAAATTTTCGATATGATGAGTTCTATCCCATTCGTGAGTTAAATCTTTAAACCCACGACTCTTAGCAAATAAGTAATTTTCATAACTATTCCATGGAATGAAGTAGCTAATATATATGGGGTCGATTCTAGCCAGCTCATCTACCGTCGGTGCTTCGCAAGATGAAAGGTCTTTAATGCATATTTCATCATCAATCAAATCATCAAATGCTAAGTCACTAGCAACACCATTGTTAATGATGTCTTTAGCGGAATAATGTTCTACTGCATCAGCTCCACCATATTCAAAGCTGACGTTCTCCCCATACACAAGTAATGGGGTATTTAACTTTGATGCCATCTTCAGTGGGAATGTATAAATCAATCTGTCAATATACCACGTTGGCTTTCCATATTTCTCAAACGTCTTTCTCATCAACTTTTTCTGAAGTTTACGATTTGGTTTCATGGAAATAATTTCACAACCAAACTCTTCAGATATATTCTTTATATTACTGCAACCTGCATTAGTCATTGGGAAATTATCTTCCACAGAAACTAATATGGGATTCATGCCTAATACTTCTTTCATCAGATGGACTTGATAATGGCTATCTTTTCCACCACTAACAGCAATCATGCAATCTGGACCATTACCATTCATGCCGCGATATTTATCACATAACTCCTTTAACTCTTTGAAACGTGAATCCCAATCAACAGATTTTCTTTTCTCATAATTCAAGCAAGGATAACATACCCCACTAGAATCAAAATTAATACCTGGACGAGTGTCTGGCATTACACATTTTTGACAAAACTTCATATAAACCCTCTATTTTAATTATAATGTAGAACGCATCTCTGTTATTTCAGACTCATTAAGAAACTTGCAAATTCAAAATCAAACTCGTTATCAATATCTACAGAATCCCTACTGTTCATTATATATGCAAAACTATTGGGGCCGTATAATTCAGATTGTTTTCCGACAAATTCTCTATCAAAGAGGTAAATGGCACCATTTAATCTATAGTACCGTTCCAATTCTTGTGTTCGCTTATTATTCTTCTGATTTAAAAAATTATCAAGACTAAGGCTTGGATCAAGTTTGTTGCAAAACTGATAAGGATGCTCTAGCTCACAAACAGATACGATAGCATTGGCCTTCTTCTTTTTATATAGAGAAAATGCTTCCTTGATATGATATGCAGTACGGAGCGGTGAAGTCGGTTGCAATATAGCGACCTTGGCAATGGGAGCTACATTTTTTTCGACCCATCCAACTAAATGATCAACAACATCATTAGTCGCCGCCTCATCTGTTGCCAAGTTATCTGGGCGTAGATATGGTACTTCAGCACCAGCAATTTTGGCTATTATACCAATGTCTGGTGAATCAGTGCTAACATAAACATGGTCAAAACAATGAGAATCTAGGGCAGCTTCAATCGTCCAGACGATCAAAGGTTTATCTGCTAATAGCATTATATTCTTATTGGGAAGTCGTTTACTGCCACCTCGTGCTGGAATAATAGCGATATTGAGTGACATTATACCAACCCCTTAATATCAATCTGTGCCTTGTTAAAATCATCCATACGACCAATGTCCAACCAATATTCATCAATCGAGAACATCAACACATCCTCCTTCTTGGCTATCTGTTGTTCAAGTAACATAGGCATGTCGATACGCTCTTGCTTTGGTACCTTCATAAACAGCTTTGGGCTGACTACATAAATACCTGCATTTACAAAGTAACGTTGGATAGGTTTTTCTTGCATTTCAAGGATGCGGTGCCCATCCCCACGGATCACACCATAGGGAATCTGGTAGTCATACTCACGAACGCACATGGTTGCCACAGGCTGGTATTTATTATGAAAATCAAGTAGACGGTTAAAATCCACTGTGGTCAATATATCACCATTTATCATGATAAGCGGTAAAAGCGGCGTATCTGCAGGCAATAACCCCAGTGCCCCTCCTGTACCTAAAGGACGCTCTTCATGTACGTAGCTAATTTTGACACCGAAATCAGAACCATCACCAAAATAGTTGATAATATTTTCAGCCATATAGTGGGTTGATATATAGATATTCCTGAAACCAGATTTGAGGAATCGGTTGAGCAATATTTCTAGAATTGGTTTCTCACCCACCCTCAACATGGGCTTGGGGCAACTGTCGGTCAGCGGGCGCAGCCGGGTACCAAATCCCCCCGCCATGATAAAGACGGGATTATCATAGTTCGGGACTTGTGCCACCTGATCCCAAATCTCTAACCCGATCAACTTGCCAGCTTCATCGACCACCGGAAGGGAAAGAATGCTGCGTGCACGCATCGTCTCAAGTAACTGCTCACGAGTCAGCTTGGCCGACACTGTAATTGGAGTGAGGTTCATCACGGTCGTGACGCTTTGCGTGAGTGAGACGTTACTCAGGATGGCGCGGCGAATATCACCGTCAGTGACCACCCCCAGCAGATGCTGCTCCTGATCCACGACCAGACAGACTCGCAGTGCCTCTTCATTGATCACTGCCATGGCATCACGCACCGAGTGTGCCGGCGACAACACCACTTTTTCCCAATTTTTGCTCATCCAATCCATCCTTTACTTCTTGATAGGCATTACGCTGCCCCGGGCAACGTATGCAATCTGCTTTTCTCCAAGAGGGCGCGTCAGCGTGGCGCCAGCCCCGACCACGGCATCAGAGCCAATTGATATGCCCTGGATCACGGCAGCTCCCGTACCGATATGGACTCTCTCACCCGTCACCACACCGCCGGATAACACGGCGCCCGGTGCGACGTGATTGTCGCCTCCCAGATGGCAGTCGTGATCCACGATGGCGCCACTATTGATGATGCTGTTGGCACCTATCCGGGTACCCGCCTGAATGATGGCCCCCGCCATGACCTGGGCCCCCTCTTCCAGCACGGCGTAGTCAGAGACCATGGCCTGTGCGCTGACGACGCTTGCAAAGCGGTAACCAAGGGCGCGATAACGGGCAAACAGCGTGGCGCGCATCGGGTTGCCCGGCAGGGAGCCGATGCCATTGACCAACACCACCTCATCCGGATGGTGGGTCAGTATTTCCTCGTCATGCCAGAGGGGAATACCAGCCAGCGCGGCGCGCGCTGTACCTGCGGCGGGCGCAACCAGGGCGATGGGAACCACTCCCTGGCTGCGCAGCATGTCGACCAGCACCGAGGCGTGCCCCCCTGCCCCGAGGACGATGACCGGTTTATTCACGGATAGGCTCACCCGCCTGATAGGCTCGTTTGGCCGGTTGCCCCAGGAGCTGCCAGTAGGCATAAGGGCTCATTCCATCGCCTGGGCGCTTGATGGCGAGGTTGTCGGCACAGAGGATGGCGCCCTCCTCAATGTCGCAGGCAGCGACCAGGCTCTTGCGTGCGATCTCCTTGTTCTTGATCTCGCTCGGGCGAGGCCCTTTGATGCCGTCTCCCAGTGCCAGTTCCACATCGCGGATCCCTTTCACCATGGCGGCCAGTTCATCGGGTTCAAGAGAAGCCTTGTGATCAGGCCCTTCCATGTTGCGGTCCAGCGTGAAGTGCTTCTCGATGAGGCAGGCTCCACGGGCGACTGCCGCCACCGGGATGGTGATGCCCTGGCTGTGATCCGAATAACCGACCGGCAACCGGAAAGCGTGCGACAGGGTATCCATGGCTTTGAGGTTGATATCCACCATGGGCGCCGGATACTCGGTCGTGCAATGCAGCAGGGTTACCTTGTTGGCAAGAGCGGCCTGACCAGCCTCGCTGGCATAGGCAGCCATGAAGGCGGCCTCACCGGGCTGCGCATCCTGCGGCGCGGTCAATCCGAAGGCTATCACCCCCAGGGCCGCCTCCACTTCTGCCAACGTGGCCATACCGGTCGAGACGATCAATTCGCAACCGGTGCGAGCATGGGCCAGTACGAAAGGCGCATTGGTCAGTTCCCCGGACGGGATCTTGAGGGTCTGCAACTTCAACCGGTTCACTAGAAAGTCCAGGCTCTCGGTATCGAAGGCGGTAGACAGAAACGCGATACCGAGAGACTCGCAATGGGCGATCAGACGAAGATGGGCATCGAACGAAAGCTCAAGGCGGGAGAGCATGGCAAACTGGCTCTCTTCCTTGCCGATGTTGGCGGTTTGATAAGCAGCCTGCTTGGCCTGGCGGGTCACCAGATTGGCCACCTTAAAGGTCTGAAACTTGACGACATCGACGCCTGCCCGGTGGGCAGCATCGATCAGTGCCACGGCGAGTGCTTCGTCGCCATTATGGTTGACGCCGGCTTCGGCGATGATGCGGATCATGGCGACGGACTCCTGTCGAGATCATGGAACTGTTTGATGGTGGGGATGGCAAAATGCTTCAGACGTGCCACGATTTGGCCGCTGGCGTCCCCTGCACCATAAGGATTGACATAAGCATCCGGGCCCATAGGCTGCAAGGCCTTGGCAATGCATTGCGTAATGGCCTCAGCCTTCGCGTCGCAATGAAGCACACTCTTCGCCGCCAGGCGCCCTTGTTGGCGTTGGCCGATATTGATGGTCGGGACACCCAGAGAAGGCACCTCGATGATGCCGCTCGACGAGTTGCCGATCACGGCAGCACAGTGTTTCACCGCGCTCAGGTAACGTCTGTAACCCAAAGACGGAATGGCCAGCACGCGTGCAGGATTGGCTGTCGCATACTGCTCAAGCAGTGGAATGATGGCTCGACCACCGTCATCTGCATTCGGGTACGTCAGGATAACCTGATGGTCGGGATAGTTATCCAACGCCGCCAGCAAGGCACTGAAACTCTCCCTGGCCGGTTCATCGGCCAGAGTCACGGGGTGATAGGTCACCACGAAGAACGGTGAATCCAACGTAAACCCAAGAGAGGATTGCAGCTCGTCCATGGACAGCAGCGGTGTCTTGATGATGTGGTCCAGACCGACGGCACCCACGTTGAACACCCGTTCAGGCGCCTCCCCCAACTGAATGACTCGCTGTCGATAGAGCTCGGCGGCCGTGAAGTGCAGGTAGCTCAACTTGGTAATGGCATGGCGAATGGCGTCGTCATAGGCCCCTTCGGTGATCTCGCCACCATGGAGGTGTGCTACCGGTATGCGCTGCAACATGGCCGCCTGGGCTGCCGCCAGCGCTTCAAAGCGATCCCCCAGGATAACCAGCACATCCGGTTGCAACCGGGCCAATGCATCTGCCAGCCCGAGCAAGGCAACGCCCATGCTTTTGACCACCCCCACAGAGGTATCGGAGGAGAGCAGCATCTCGATACGCTCATCGATCTTGAAGCCATCCTGCTCTATCTGCTGATAGGTCAGGCCGAACTCGGGGGACAAGTGCGTACCCGAGACGATCAGCTTGAGCTCCAGGTCGGGATCCGCGGCAATGTCTTTCATCAACCAATAGAGCAGCCCGTATTCGGCGCGAGTACCGGTAAAGACGGCAATGGTGTTGGCCATGTTCAGACCTCGACAGGCGAGCTGGGCAGGTTGATCAGATGGGCTTCCAACCATTCGGCATTGTTAAGTTCCCCACGCAAGGCATGAGAGAACATGGGCAGGCGATGCATCAGTTTCCATACAGGCCGGGTCATGACACCAGCCTTGTTCAGCTCGGTCAGCAACGTATCCCGCTGGGTTTGATCTTCACAGACAATCGCATTGAGCCAGTAGTTGGAGCGTCCATAAGAAGGCTCGGTCACAAACTGGCATGCCTGTCCCTTGAAGAACTCGGCATAGTGCATGGCAAGCGCCCGCTTTTGCGCCAGGAATTGCGGCAGGGCTTCCATCTGGGCACATCCGAGGGCCGCATTCAGATTGGGCATCCGGTAGTTGAAGCCAGGCTCATCGTGATAGGACTCAAACGGATGCGGCACCTTGGCCGTGGTGGTGATGTGCTTGGTACGTGCCCCCTGTTCGGCATTCTGGCAGAGCACCATGCCACCACCACCCGTGGTGATGATCTTGTTGCCATTGAAGCTCAGGGCGGAAAACGCACTCAGCGTCCCCGTGTGTTTGCCTTTGTAGTAGGAACCCAGGCTCTCGGCAGCATCTTCTACCAGGGCGATACCCCAGGCCTCGCACACGGCCTGAAGCTCATCGAGTTCAACCGGATGACCAAAGGTGTGCATGGGCACGACGGCTTTGAGGCGGCGTCCGCTTGCCTTGTGGATGGCACCTGTCTCGGTGCGAGACGCATGCTCTTCCAGCCAGTTGGCCAGGGCAACGGGACACAGACCCAGGCTCTGGCGTGATACATCGACGAACACGGGTTCTGCGCCCATGTGATACAAGGCATTGCAGGTCGCAACAAAGGTCAGGGGCTGGGTGATCACCAGATCCCCTGCCTGCACACCTGCCATGTAGAGCGCGATATGCAGCGCCGCCGTGCCATTCATGGTGGCAACGGCACGGGCTGACCCGGTAAAGGTGGCTATTTGCTGCTCGAACTGCTCAACATAGGCACCGACACTGGAAACGAAGGTGCTTTCGAGGGTATCGAGCACATATTGACGTTCATTGCCGGCAAAGGTCGGGGCGTGAAGAGGGATGAAGTCATCGGTTTTGTAGGTATCACGAATAAAACGTATCAATTGAGTATGCATACCGATTCCTTACATCTTGCCGTCGAGATATTTGCCCGTTTCTTTGTGACCAAAATCCGGGATCATGGCGAAGAACAACTCGACGATCTCTTTCTTGTCCCAGGCGCGTTTTGTTTTCATGGCTGCAATGGTCTGCTCGAAATGGTTGAGCAGATCATTCTGATATGAGGGTTCATTCTTGATGATGCCCAGGTTCTCGAACCGGGCCATATCCAGCACTTCCTTGTCCGTGAAGAACTCTTCGAAGTCTTTTTCACCCGTGGTATCACTCTCGGTAAACAGGCAGGGCCACATCCCCTGCTCGGGCAGACTCGCCATCAAAGCTCTGGCTTCATCCTCGTCCTTGCACAGATGCGGCTTGTAACCATGCTGCTCCAGATACTTCACGGCGATTTCGGCGAAGGTAATCAGGTGCAGGGATTCGCTGAGCTTGGGGAAGAAGATATCCCTGTTCTCACCAAAGATGCAGGACATCAGGCACAGCTCACCGGACTCCTGGGGAGTCACGAAGTAGCGTTTGATGTCGTTGGGAGCGACGATGGGCTGACGCTTTTGCAAGCGCTGGTTGAAGCCATGCAGCAAGGAGCCATCGGAGAAGGCCACGTTGGCAAAGCGCGCGGTTGAAATGGCAATCTGTTCGCTGCGGCGCATCAGGAACATCTCCATGATGCGCTTGGACGCCCCCATCATGTTGACCGGATTGGCCGCCTTGTCCGTCGAAACACAGAAATACTTTTTCACTCCCATGTCGATGGAGTGCTGGATGGTTTTGTCCGTGTTGAAGACGTTGACATCGATCATGCGCATCAACGTAAAAGGATCTTTCTCGCTGCGTACATGTTTGAGCGCAGAAAGATTGAGCACGTAATCATAGGCGCCGTCAGCTTTGATAAAGGCGTCATATTCAATGGAGCCGATATCCAGGGCGAACGTCTGGAAATCACCATCGATATACCCGAACGAGCTGCGGATATCGCGCACCAGCTCGACCATGTTGTTCTCGCTGATATCGACCACATGCAATTTACGTGGATTTCTCTTGAAGATCTCTTTGGTTACCGCCTGGCCAATAGACCCTGCGCCACCGAGCACCAAGAACCGTGAATTCGCCACGATGTGACCCATTGTGTTTCCAGTTCTGTCGATATCCTGAGCAAGCAAGGCATTCTCACGGCAAATTAGTGTTAGTATCTCGTTGTTCATACGCCATCACCAGTGCAATAAAGGAGGCCAAATATTATTTGGGGGACGTTGAGTTATTTATGATATCGAGTCACGTACAATGTTATCTCTTTATAGCAATTTCTAGACCAAATGGTGCGGGATTATGAACTATTTGGTTCTAGACATGTGTATTGCCCCGATCGCCTCGCATATCTGCTCCACCGCGTTGAGGGCGCGGGGGGTGAAGCGGTGCAGTTCATCGGCGTTGATGAGGGCGAGCCGTTGGTGTTTGACGGCGTCCAGCATGGGCCACTGCCGCCAGTGATCCAGCACGGAAGGATCCTGGCCGCCAGCCAGGATAAGCCCGGGATTGGCCTTGATCACCTGCTCCAGCCCGACCTGGGGGTAGGCTGCTCCCGTCTTCGCCATGATGTTGCGTCCGCCGCAGAGGGTGATGGCCTGCCCCGGCCAGGTCGAATTATTGACGCTGGTGAGCGGCGGGTACCAGAGCTGATAGAAGACAGACAGGGGCTTGGGCTCGCCGTAGCGCGCAGCCAGGGCGTCGAGCCGGGTCAGATAGGCGCGGGCTTGCTCGTCGGCCCTGGACGTGAGCCCGAGCAGATGGCCCAGGCTGCGCATCTCGGTGGCCAGGGAGGCAAAGTCGGTGGGCTCCGAGTAGAAGACGGGGATGCCGAGGCGCTCGACCGGGCCCAGCATGCGGGCCTGGGCGGAGCGCCAGGCCACTACCAGATCCGGCTTCTGGGCCAGCAGCGCCTCGAGGTTGATACTGCGATAGTTGGCCACCCGGGGGAGGTTGGTCACATCGGCGGGGTAATCGGAGGCATCGTCGGTGGCGACCACGCGATCCCCGGCGCCGATATCGAACAGCAGTTCCGTCAGATGGGGAGTGAGGCTCACGATGCGCTGCGGCGGGGTGGCCATGGCGCACAGTGAGGTGCCCAGCAGGCAGACAAACAGGCCCAGGGCACGAAGGGAAACGCGATCAGCCATGATTGAGCGCCATCCATGTCAGGAGCAGCGAGAGCCCGAGCCAGCCCCAGCCGGTCAGTTGCAGACGCTGCAGCAGGCGCAGGGGCAGGTTGGCATCGGGTTCGCGCCCCTCATCAAATACCGGAAAGCGCACCAGCTGGCCCTGATAGTAGCGGGGGCCGCCGAGTCGGCTGCCCGTCGCCCGGGCCAGCAGCGCGAGCAGGACCCCCATGGCGGGATGGGGCCAATGCAGCGCAGGTCGCACTCTGTTGCCCAGCCCGCGCACCTGGGTCAGGCACAGGGGAAGCGCCAGCAGCAGGATGGCGGGGGCGCAGAAACCCTGATAGAGCGCCGCAGCCGGGCGGCCGAAGTGGACGAACGCGCTTTGCTTGGGGTTCCACGCCAGATGGGTCAACTGGGCGAGCCGCACCAGCAGGGCACCCTGTACCCCGGCCAGGGCGAAGCCCAGCAGGGGGGCGGCCCACTGACCCACGAGGCGCAGTACGCAGGTCTCGCTCACCGCCTTGTTCAACCCCATCACCGAGAGCTTGCCGGTCTCCCGCTTGAGCCAGGGGGCGACCTGCAGCCTCGCCACGACCAGCGTCTCTTGGGTCGTCAGGGCGCGGCTCCCCCGGGCGAGTTCCCGCAAGGGGCGGGATTCGAGCATCAGCAGCAGGAACAGGAGGTCGAACAGGGGCTCGGACAGGGAGAGATTGCGCACCGCCCAGAGACCGGCAGCGCAGGGCACCCAGACCACCAGCAGGGCAAGGAGCCCGGCCTGGCTCTGCTGGCGTGGCGTGCCGTCGGGGCGATAGACCTTCTGGCCGAGGCGGGTGAGCAGAGGCACTGCTGCGCCGGGTCGAAAGCGTGCGGGCCAGGGCAGCAGGGCCTCCAGCAGGGCGGCCCCCACCATGATGCCCGCCGTCGTGGAGGCGAGGGCGGTCATCAGGACATCCCAGGAGGGGGCGTCGATCACAGCTTGCCGAGCAGCGCGATGATCACTTCGGCGGAGTGTTGACCCGCCACCTCGATGAAGGCATCGAAGGATTCCACCTGCTCCTTGCCGGCGATGTCCGACATGGCCCGTACCACCAGATAGGGCACCTTGAACATGTGGCACACCTGGCCGATGGCGGCCCCTTCCATCTCCACCGCCAGCATCTGCGGGAAGTCGGCACGGGCTTTCGCGATGGCGTCCGGCTTGCACATGAACTGATCGCCGGTGCAGATGAGCCCGACCTTGGTCTGGTGCTTGCCTTGCTCGGCAATGCAGGCCTGTGCCAGGGCGATGAGTTTTTCGTCGCAGGGGAAGGCGGCGGGCTGCTGGGCCATCTGGCCCATTTCGTAACCGAAGGCGGTCACGTCCACGTCGTGGAAGCGCATCTCGCTCGCGATGACCACGTCACCGATGTGCAGATCCTGGGCGAAGCCGCCGGCGGAACCGGTGTTGATGACGCAATCGGGAGCGAACTTCTCCAGCAGCAGGCTGGTGGCGACGCTGGCGGCGACCTTGCCGATGCCGGAGCGGGTCAGGATCACCTCTTTACCGGCCAGCTTGCCCTGATAGAACTCGCAGCCGCCCAGTTGCAGGGTGGTGGGCTCGCTCAGCTGGCTGCGCAGCAGGGCCACTTCCTGCTCCATGGCGCCGATAATACCTACTTTCATCATCTACCTCGTCTCGATGGCCGCTGGGCCGAAAAAGTTGGCGTGGATGATAGCAAAACTTGGCGGTGGCGCCGAGCATTGCGATGGCGCGGATGGGGGTCAGGGGTAGCGTCTGGCCAGGGCGGCCAGTTCACCACTGTCTGCGAGCCGTTGCAGGGTGTTGGCGAACAGGGTCAGGCGCTCGGGGGCACTGTGGCGATGGAACAGGATGTAGAAGGGAGTCTCTTCCATCACGGTGGGGAGGATGCGGATCTTGTCGGCCAGACCCTGTTCGCGCAAGTCGGACTCAAACCCCGGGGAGCGGTAGTAGACGAAACGGCCGCGCTTCATCAACAACTTCTCGTAGTTGGCCTGGTTGCTGATCCCGCCGCTGTCGATGATGAGGCCGCCGATGTCCTGGAGCCGGGCGATGGCGCCGCTGCCATGGTTGATGAGGATGATGCCCCCCTGGCCGAGGGCCCTGACATCCTGCCAGCTGCGTATCTCGACGTGATCGTCACGGCGCACCGCCAGGTGGTAGCGCACCGTGAAGATGGCGGGGGTCAGGACGATGAAGTGATCCCGCCTGGCCGGGCTCTCCCCCACGCCGCAGATGAAGTCCAGCTGGCCGTGCTGCACCTTCTTTTCCAGCCGTCGCAGCGGCAGGAAGCGCTGATCTCCCTCAATGCGAAGGGCAGGCTCCCTCGCTTCCATGAGCCGGAAGAGATCGACGCAGATCCCGCCGACATGCCCGTCGGGGAGCGTCACGTACTTGGGGGACGACGCCTGCTGCGCGGCCGTATGAAAGACCTCGGTGGCGCCAATGGTCCTGGCGGTGAGGACAAGCAGACACAGCAGCAGGATTATCCTGGGGGTCATCCGGGCAGGCTTCCGATGGGATTCAGGCGCCGTACATCAACCAGTCAAAGGGCGCCGGGTGCTCAACATTAGGCGATTTCCCCCTCTTATTTCAAGGGGTTCGCGCTGTCGTCACCGGGCGCACGGGGCTTGAGGGGGGTGATCAGCCGAGTGCGGTGTCGAGGGTCATCATCAGGGCGAAGCCCGCCATGAGCCCCAGGGTGGCGTGGGTCTGGTGGCCGTTGCGATGGGTTTCCGGGATCACTTCGTGGGAGACCACAAACAGCATGGCACCAGCCGCGAGCCCGAGGCCGATGGGGTAGGCGATGGCCATGCCGCTGGCGAGTCCGACCCCGAGCAGGGCGCCGAGCGGTTCCAGCAGGCCGCTGCCGATGGCGACCAGCACGGCCACCGGCGGGCGAAAACCGGCTGCGCACATGGCCAGCGCCACCGCCAGCCCTTCGGGAATGTCCTGCAGGGCAATGGCGGTCGTGAGGGGCAGTCCCACCGTCATGTCTCCCTGGGAGAAGCTGACCCCGATGGCCATGCCTTCGGGCAGGTTGTGCAGGGCGATGGCGAAGACGAACAGCCAGACCCGTGAGCAGCTCTCATGGCCGGGACCACAGGGGCCGGTCTTGTCGTGTTCGTGAGGGGTGAATTGATCCAGTCCCAGCATCAGCAGCACCCCGAGGGTCATGCCGGCCACCACCACGGCGGCGGCGAGGAAGCCGTCACCCGTGATCCCCTCGGCGGCCTCGAGCCCCGGCAGCAGCAGGGAGAAGGCGCTCGCCGCCAGCATCATGCCGGCGGCGAACCCCAGCATGGCATCTTCCACCCGTTGGGGAACGGCGCGCAGGAACAGGGCAGGCAGGGCGCCCAGCGCCGTGGCGGCAAAACCCGCAGCGCCGCCGATGAGGCCATAGCGTACCCCGGGCGTGATCTCTCCTGCTGCCAGCATGACGAGACTCTGCACCAGGAGCAGCAGCACGGCGACCAGGGCGAGCAGCAGCCCCAGGGCGATGAGGGGGCGATCCGCTATCTGCTCGCGCAGTTGGACAGACCAGGAAGGGGAGAGGGTCGATACGTTGTCCATGGGGCCTCTGAAGACAGGAATGGGGAGAGACGAGCGGCCATTACATAACCTGGCCCCTGCTTTGTCCATGACGGCGGACCGATTGTGGCAATCGGCTCAAGTTTTGCGTCGAGCTGGTCGCTCCTGTGCTGGCAGCCTCGTGGCGGGCACAAGGCCCGGCGTGGGGCGAGCGGGAAGCAAGGGATCCCCTCTCTTTGCTCCCATCGTCATTTCCCGTCAGGAGTCTCGGGTCACCGCTTACACGGATGTGATCATTGTGTCACTGCACATCTGCAGTCGAGGATCACCAGCCAACATGTCTTACAAGCATCTCTCCATCGGCAAGAAGATTGCCGCCGTCTTTGCGGTCATTGCCGTCATCAACGCCGTCTTCGGCCTGTTTCTCGCCACCGAACTGCGGGACATTCGGGATCGGGTATTGAACTTCACCGACTCCACCCTGCCAAGCGTGCTCTCGGTGGACAACCTGCTCTACGACGTCTCCTATGTGCGCCGTGCCCAGTTTGCCCTGCTGATGGTGGAAGATGCCGTCGACAGGCAGGTTCGCCGCGCCCGCATCCAGGAGAGCCTGGGCAAGGTGCAGCAGGTCATGGATGCCTACGAGGCGACCGTGGGGGCCGAGCATGAACGCCAGGCCTTCAACCGCGTCAAGCAGCAGTGGCTGCAATATCTTGGCGCCGTCAACCAGGTGGATGCCCTGTTGTTCCAGGGCAGCAGGGATGAGGCCAGGGAGGCGCTGTTTCGCTCGAACGGGCTCTACACCGAGCTGGAGCTGGCGGTGCGTGCCCTGGTGAAGGTGAATCTTGGCTTTGTGGAAGAGAACCGTGGCAGCCTGCTTGGCAGCGTCACCATGGTGATGACCTTTGCCGTGGTGAGCATCGCGACCCTGCTGATCTTCATGGGGGTCATGACCTGGTTCCTTACCCGCCAGATCTGCCTGCCCCTGCAAGCCGTGGTGGCCCAGGCCAATGCCATCGCCCTGGGGGATCTGACCCATCGGCTGGATCGCCAGCACATCGGGCAGGACGAACTGGGGATGCTGGCCAGTGCCTCCCTCAAGATGCAGGACAACCTGCGTGGGCTCATCGAGGAGGTGGCCGCCGCCGTGACCCAGCTGGGGGCCGCCATCGAGGAGGTGAGCGCGGTCTCCGAGCAATCATCCCAGGGGATCCAGAGCCAGCAGCAGGAGATAGCCCAGGTCGCCACCGCCATGGCCCAGATGAAGGCGACGGTAGCGGATGTGGCGGGCAACACCGAGGTGGCCTCGGAGTCGGCAAGCTCCGCCAATGCCCTGGCTCGTCGCGGCAGTCAGGATGTGCAGGGGGCCCTGGATGCCATCACCCGGGTGGCCGGTGAGATGGAGCAGGCGGGCAACCTGGTGAGTGAACTGGAGAAAGAGTCCGCCCAGATCAACCTGGTGGTGGATGTCATTCGCGGCATTGCCGACCAGACCAACCTGCTGGCACTCAATGCCGCCATCGAGGCGGCCCGTGCCGGTGAGCAGGGGCGCGGCTTTGCGGTGGTGGCCGACGAGGTGCGCACCCTGGCGGGGCGTACCCAGGCCTCCACCGGCGAAATCGTCGCCATCATCGAGACCCTGCAGGCCCGTGCCAATCGGGCGAAGTCGGTGACCGGCCAGAGTTGCGAGATGATCCGCCAGTGCGTGAGCCAGAGTGAACGCACCAGTGCGGGCATTCGTCAGATTGAAGAGGCGGTGGCCCAGATAGCCGACATGGCGATCCAGATTGCCAGTGCCTGTGGCGAGCAGGATGCGGTCTCCGATGAGCTGGGCCGCAACGTGGCGCGCATCAACGACTCCTCCAACGAGGTCGCGACCGGCGCGGATCACACCGCCAAAGCCTGTCTGGAGCTGAGCCAGCTGGCGGCGGGTCTGCGCCAAAGCATGGGGCGCTTCCGCCTGGCCTGACGGTGGCTGCAGGCAATGAAAACGGGGCCCTGGGCCCCGTTGTTTTTCTCACCGCCAGGCGGCGTGGGCTCAGGCGCCCAGGCCGGTACCGGCGTCTTTCTTGGCAATCAGCTCAATCTTGTAGCCGTCCGGGTCTTCCACGAAGGCGATGACGGTGGTGCCGCCCTTCACCGGGCCCGGTTCGCGGGTGATCTTGGCGCCGGCGGCGCGCAGCGCCTCGCAGGTGGCATAGATGTCGTCCGCTTCCAGGGCGATGTGACCATAGGCGGAACCGAGCTCGTACTCGCTCACGCCCCAGTTGTAGGTGAGCTCGATGACGGCTTCATCCTTCTCGTCGCCGTAGCCGACGAAGGCCAGGGTGTACTTGTATTCGCTGTTCTCGCTCTTGCGCAGCAGTGTCATGCCCAGCACTCGGGTGTAGAAGTCGATGGAACGTTGCAGATCGCCGACGCGCAACATGGTATGCAGAATTCTCATTGCTCAATTCTCCGGGTTGGTGGATTGGTACTGCCTTGAATCCATGGCCCGAGACCGGATCCGCAGAGGCCTGCAGATCAACTCTCGGGATAGACCTTCTCTTTGTATTCGCACAAATCTTCGATGATGCAGGAGCCGCAGCGGGGCTTGCGGGCGAGACAGGTGTAACGCCCGTGCAGGATGAGCCAGTGATGCACGTCCAGCTTGAACTCGGCGGGGACCACCTTGAGCAGCTTCTCCTCCACCTGATCGACGTTCTTGCCCACGGCAAAGCCGGTGCGGTTGGAGACCCGGAAGATATGGGTGTCGACGGCGATGGTGGGCCAGCCGAAGGCGGTGTTGAGCACCACGTTGGCCGTCTTGCGGCCGACGCCGGGCAGGGCCTCGAGGGCCTCGCGATTCTCCGGCACCTCGCCGCCGTGGCGCTCCAGCAGAATGGCGCAGGTCTTGATGACGTTCTCGGCCTTGGTGTTGAAGAGGCCAATGGTCTTGATGTACTCCTTGACCCCGTCCACCCCCAGTTCCAGCATGGCCTGGGGGGTGTTGGCCACCGGATAGAGCTTGTCGGTGGCCTTGTTGACGCTGACATCGGTGGCCTGGGCCGAGAGCAGCACGGCGATGAGCAGCTCGAAGGGCGTGGTGAAGTTGAGCTCGGTGGTGGGATGGGGGTTGTCGTCCCGCAGTCGCTCCAGGATCAGCCTGCGTTTCTGGTTGTTCATGGATCTCTCTTGTCTCAGAGCTGGGTCGTGCGGGCGCCCGCCGCCGGCACGGTGCAGTGGGCCTTCTCGGCACTCTGCTTGCGGCCCATCCAGTCGTTGATGGCGTTTTTGCCAGCGATCATCAAACCGAGGCCGATGAAGCCACCGGGGGGCAGGATCGCCAGCAGCAGGCTGGCGTCGGTGTGGAACAGCTCGACGCGCAATGACTTGGCCCAGTCACCCAGCAGCAGCTCGGCACCGTCAAACAGGGTGCCCATGCCGATGATTTCGCGAAGGCCCCCCAGTACCAGCAGCACCAGGGTAAAGCCCAGCCCCATCATGAAGCCGTCGAGGGCGGCAAGCAGAGGCGGGTTCTTGGAGGCATAGGCTTCGGCGCGGCCGATGATGACGCAGTTGGTGACGATGAGGGCGATGAAGATGCCGAGCGCCTGATAGAGGCCGTAGGTGTAGGCATTCATCAACAGCTGCACGCTGGTCACCAGGGCTGCGATGATCATCACGTAGACCGGGATGCGGATATCCTTGGGCACCCAGTTGCGCACCAGGGAGATGGCGAGGTTGGAGCTGACCAGCACCGCCATGGTGGCAAGGCCGAGCCCCAGCGCGTTGGTGAAGGTGGAGGAGACTGCCAGGGTGGGGCACAGACCCAGCACCTGCACCAGAGAGGGGTTGTTCTTCCACAGCCCCTGCAGCATCAGCTCCTTGAGCTCTTCGCGGCGGCCACTTTCCCCGGCGGGTTGGCTGGCCGTGTCAATCACGTCGACTTGTTCCATTGCGTGTGCTCCGGCGTTAGGGGTTGGTATGGCAGGAGGGGGCATCGTGCAGCAGTTCGGGGTGCTCCTGTTGCAGCCTCAGCAAATTTTTCACTGCCTTGACCACGGCCCGCGGGGTGATGGTTGCCCCGGTGAAGGCGTCGAATTCGCCGCCATCCTTCTTCACCGCCCAGGTGGCGTCGTTGTCGGCCGTGAGGGACTTGCCGGTGAAGCTGTCGATCCAGCTGGATTTCTTCAGTTCTATCTTGTCACCAAGCCCCGGGGTTTCCTTGTGGGCCAGCACCCTGACCGCACTGACGGCCCCCTTGGCATCGGTGCCGACCACCATGCGAATGGCTCCACTGTAACCATCGGGGGCCACGGTTTCCAGCGCGTAGCCGGTATGCACCCCCTTGAGGGTGGCGGTATAGAGGGGCATGGGCTCATCGCTGCCCAGGTATTCCCGGCTGCTGACCAGCTTGCAACTGGCCACCAGATCGTTGTCATAACTCCCCTCGGGCAGCAGGGCCTGCAGGGTGCGCAGCTTCTCCAGCTCTTGCTGGTGGGCGATGCGATCCCGGGTCAGTTCGTTGGTCAGCACCACCATGGCGGTGCAGCCGAGGGCAAAGAGGGCCAGGGTCAGGCCATTCTTGCGCATGCTTTTCAACATGGGAGGCTCCCTGTCTCGCGTCTGCGACAATTCAGATGGGGGTTCATTTGCGACGGGCTCCATAGACCTTGGGGCGGGTCAGACTGTCAATCAGGGGAACGCACAGGTTGGCCAGCAACACGGCGAAGGCGAAGGCATCCGGATAGCCGCCAAAACGGCGGATGACATAGACCAGCACGCCGATGAGCACACCGTAGACGAGGCGCCCCTTTGCGGTGGTGCTGGCACTCACCGGATCGGTGGCGATGAAGAAGGCCCCGAGCATGGTGGCACCGCTGAACAGGTGCAGCATGGGGGTGGCGGTGGCATCCGGGGTGGCCAGATAGCCCAGGGTGGCAGCGAGCAACAATGCGCCCAGCACGGCAGTCGGAATGCGCCAGTTGATCACTTTCTGCTGGAGCAGGAAGAGGCCTCCCAGCAGGTAGCCGAGGTTGACCCAGCTCCAGCCGATGCCACCCCAGCCCTCGAAGACCTTGTGGGTCATCACTTCGGTGGCGGTCAGCCCCTGGGTCAGCCCGGTCTTTAAGGTATCCAGCGGCGTGGCCATGGTCAGGCCATCCACCCCCTGCTTGAGCTGCAGCATGCTGTAGCCGTCGAGGCTGAAGCCGGTGAAGATCACCGAGGCCGCATCGGCGAAGCCGATGTCGTAGGCGGCGATGCTGGAGGGGGGCAGCCAGCTGGTCATCTGGACCGGGAAGGAGACCAGCAGCAGCACATAGGCCACCATGGCAGGATTGAACAGGTTCTGACCGAGCCCACCATAGAGATGCTTGGCGATGATGATGGCGAACGCCGTGCCCAGCACCAGCATCCACCAGGGCAGCAGGGGGGGCAGGGAGAGACCGATGAGCACGGCGGTGAGCGCCGCGCTGCCATCCAGCAGGGCCGGTTTGACGGGGCGGCCGCGCAGGCGAAGGACCAGGGCCTCCGAACCCAGGGCCGTGACCAGCGCCAGCAGGATCTGGATCAGGGTCCCCCAGCCGAAGAACCAGGTCTGCGCCAGGAAGCCGGGCAGGCAGGCCAGGATCACCAGCACCATCAGGGTCTGGGTCTGTTTGCGGTTGTGGGCAAAGGGCGCACTCGCGATATTGAACATGGATCAGTGGCTCTTGTCGGTCGAAGGGGAGGAGGCGGCCTCGGCCGCCAGCTTCTTGGCTTTGGCCCGGGCGATGGCGGCGGCGATGGCCGCCTTCTTGGGGTCCACCTCGGCGGCGGGTCCGGATGCGGCGGCAGGGGCCTCAACGGCATTATCGGTTGTGTTCACGGATGTCTCACCCGCGACCACCGGCGCGTCACCTTGTGCCTGGGCGGCTTTCTTGGCCTTGGCCCGGGCGATGGCGGCGGCAATGGCCGCCTTCTTGGGGTCCACTTCGGCAGCGGGCTCGGATGCGGCGGCCGGGGCCTCAACGGCATTATCGGTTGTGTTCACGGATGTCTCACCCGCGACCACAGGCCCGTCACCTTGCGCCTGGGCGGCTTTCTTGGCCTTGGCCCGGGCGATGGCGGCGGCAATGGCCGCCTTCTTGGGGTCCACCTCGGCGGAGGGCTCGGATGCGGCGGCCGGGGCCTCAATGGCGTTACTGGTTGTGTTCACGGATGTCTTATCCGCGTCCATCGGCGTGTCACCTTGCGCCAGGGCGGCTTTCTTGGCCTTGGCCCGGGCGATGGCGGCGGCAATGGCCGCCTTCTTGGGGTCCACCTCGGCGGCGGGCCCGGATGCGGCAGCCGGGGCCTCAACGGCGTTATCGGTTGTGTTCACAGATGTCTCACCTGCGACCACCGGCCCGTCACCTTGCGCCTGGGCGGCCTTCTTGGCCTTGGCCCGTGCCAGGGCTGCGGCGATGGCGGCTTTCTTGGGATCCAGCTCTGCCTTGGGATGTTGCTCCCCAGGTGCCGGGGTGTCAGCCAGCCCATTGCCCTCGCCATTGGCGGCCTTGGCGGCACGACGGGCGATGGCCTCCTGCTTGCGCGCCTCACGGGCGGCAATCATGGCCTCGTTGTCCGGTGCGGGTTCACTCACGGCCACCTGGGCCGTTTCCTGTTTGGCCTTGATGCGGGCCAGGGCGGCGGCGACCGGATCTGCGCCCCCGGCCGTCGTCATGGCCTGGCGACGCTGGGCTGCGGCCTCGGCGTGGCGGGCTTCGCGGGCCGCCTTCTCACGCTCGAAGCGAGCCTGCTTGGCCTCGAAGCGCTGCTTGGCACGTTCGGCCTTCTCGGCCTCGGCACGGGCCTCGCGGATGTCATCCTTGGCGATCTTGTAGTACTGCACCAGGGGGATTTCGCTCGGGCAGACCCAGGCACAGGCGCCGCACTCGATACAGTCAAAGAGGTTGAGCTTCTCGGCCTTGTCGTACTCCTTGACCCGGCTGTACCAGTAAAGCTCCTGGGGCAGCAGGGTGGCGGGGCAGGCATCGGCGCAGGCACTGCAACGGATGCAGGCCTGTTCCGGGCCGGGGGGCGGCAGCTCGGCGCGGGTGGGGGAGAGCAGGCAGTTGGTGGCCTTGACCACGGGGACCATGGCGTGGGGCAGGGTGAAGCCCATCATGGGGCCCCCCATGATGACCCGCTGATCCGCCTCCGGTTGCAGCTCGAAACGCTGGAGCAGCCAGCGTACCGGCGTGCCCAGACGCACCCAGGCATTGCCGGGTTTCTTGAAGGCGTCGCCGGTGAGGGTGACGATGCGCTCGATGAGCGGCTCCCCATCGATGATGGCGCGCTTGATGGCAAAGACGGTGGCGACGTTGAGCACCATGATGCCCATGTCCACCGCCCGGCCTCCCTTGGGCACCTGGCGTCCGGTGAGCAGCTCTATGGTCTGTTTGGCGCCGCCGGAGGGGTACTTGGTCGGTACCGACTTGACCAGCACGTCGGCGTCGCTGGCATGGCGGGTCAGGGCCTCGATGGCCGCCGGTTTGTTGTCTTCCACCCCGATCAGGGTGAGCTTGGGCTTGAGCAGGTGCTTGAGTACCCGGATGCCGTCCATGATCTCGTCGGCGTACTCCTGCATCAACCTGTCATCCGTGGTGATGTAGGGTTCGCACTCCAGCCCGTTGACGATGAGGATCTCGGTAAGCTGGCCACGGCCGTCGAGCTTGCTGTGGGTCGGGAAGACGGCGCCGCCGAGCCCGGCGATGCCGGCCTGCTGGATGCGCTCGAGCAACTCCCCCCGCTCCAGGTTCCAGTAGTCAGGCTGGGGTGTGCGCTCGCCCCAGGCATCGTCTCCGTCCGGGGTGAGGAGGATGCAGAGATCGTCAAGACCGGAGGGGTGGGCCACCGTGTGCTGCTCGATGGCGGTGATGGTGCCCGAGGTGGAAGCGTGCACCGGCACGATGCGTCCCTTGTCAAAACGGGTGAGGGGTTGCCCCTTCTTGACCTTGTCCCCCACCCGCACCAGCAGTTCGCCGGCCGGACCCGCGTGCTGGCGCACCGGAATGATGAGCTGGGGGGGAAGGCCCGCGTCAACGACGGGGGTCAGGCTGGACTGGTGCTTGTTCTCGGGGGGATGGATGCCGCCGTGAAAATCCCACAGAGTGCCGGCTTTGATGCGTTCGAGCAGATGCTGCATGGTTACTCCGCTGTTTATTCCACTATCTTGACCGGAATGGCGATCTTGGCCAGATCCCATTTCCAGTTGTCGACCGTGGTCGGCACCGGGATCATTTCGATACAGTCGGTCGGGCAGGGGTCGACGCAGAGGTCGCACCCGGTGCACTCGGCCGCGATGACGGTGTGCATCGCCTTGGTGGCACCCAGGATGGCGTCGACCGGACAGGCCTGGATGCACTTGGTGCAACCGATGCACATGTCTTCGTGAATGAAGGCCACCTTCTTGACGGGGATTGCCGCGTCTTCACCGCCGTCCAGAGACTGGGGCTCGACCCCCATCAGGTCGGCAATCTTGCGCATGGTGGCGTCACCACCGGGCACGCACTTGTTGATCTTGTCGCCATTGGCCAGGGCTTCGGCGTAGGGTTTGCAGCCCGGGTAACCGCACTGGCCGCACTGGGTCTGGGGCAACAGGGCATCAAGCTGATCGACGATGGGATCGGCCTGCACATGAAACTTGACGGCGGCAAAGCCGAGAATGATGCCGAAGGCCAGGGCAAGCAGGGCCAGCACCAGAATGGCAAAGAGTATGTGAATCATAGCGTTATATCTTGATGAGGCCGGTAAAGCCCATGAAGGCCAGCGACATCAGGCCAGCGGTGACCATGGCGATGGAGACGCCACGAAACGGTGCCGGCACGTCGGCGGCCACCAGCCGCTCACGCATGGCGGCAAACAGGATCAGCACCAGAGAGAAGCCGACGGCGGCCCCGAAGCCGTAGATGATGCTCTGGATGAAGTTGTGGCGCTCGTTGATGCTGAGCAGCGCCACGCCGAGCACGGCACAGTTGGTGGTGATGAGCGGCAGGAAGATGCCGAGCAGGCGATAGAGGGTCGGGCTGCTCTTGCGGATCACCATCTCGGTGAACTGGACCACCACGGCGATCACCAGAATGAAGCCCAGGGTGCGCAGGTAGGCGATCTCCAGCGGGATCAGGATGTAGTGCTCCATCAGATAGGAGCAGGCGCTGGCCAGCGTCATGACGAAGGTGGTGGCCAGACCCATGCCGATGGCGGTTTCCAGCTTGCCGGAGACACCCATGAAGGGGCAAAGGCCGAGGAACTTCACCAGCACGAAGTTGTTGATCAGCACGGTGCCGACCAGTAAAAGCAGGTACTCAGTCATTGAAGATGGGTTATCCGGTATGAAGGCGGCCGTATTATCTGATGTTAGGTGCCTTTAGACAACCGCAAGGCCGTATGGTTATTATTCGAATGCCCAATTCATGGAGGCATTGTGCGCCTTTTACCCGTCCTGACGCTGACCCTGGCCATGCTGCTCTGGTCCAGCTCCTTCATCGCCCTCAAACATGTGCTGGAAATCTGGTCCTTCGGTCAGGTGCTCTTCATGCGGATGGGGGTGGCGTCCTGTTGCTGGCTGCTCTGCTACCGCCAGCTTGGCCGCGTCACTTACCAGAAGGGGGATTGGCGCTGGTTGGCCCTGATGGGGGCACTTGAGCCCTGTCTCTACTTCCTTCTGGAAGTCAACGCCCTGCGTTACACCAGTGCCGGCCAGGCCGGTATGGTCTGTGCCCTGCTTCCCCTGATGGTGGCCCTGGTGGCCTTCGTGCTGCTTGGAGAGCGGGTGAGTCGCCGCCAGCTGCTGGGCTTTGCCATCGCCATCGTTGGCATCGCCCTGCTGGGGTTGGGGGAGGGCGCCGACGAGTTCGCCCCCAACGCCCTGCTCGGCAACAGCCTGGAGATGGGCGCCATGCTCTGCGCCGCCACCTATTCTGTGGTATTCAAGAAGCTCTCCAGCCGCTACGGCGTGATGACACTGACGGCGTTGCAGGCCTTCGTCGGCACGCTCTTCTTCGCGCCCTTTGCCTTCAGTGCGCCCTGGCCCGCGAGCTGGGCCTGGCAGGACATGGGGGTCATCCTCTTCCTCGGTGCCTTCGTGACCCTGGGTGCCTACCTGCTCTACAACTGGTCGGTGACCCAGGTGAAGGTGACCCTGGCGGCGGCCTATGTGAACCTCATCCCGGTCTTTACTCTGCTGCTCGCCTATCTGCTGCTGGGAGAGACGCTCACGGCCCTGCAATGGGTGGCCTGCGCCGCCGTGCTGGTCGGCATCGGGGTTGGCCAACTGCCGTCCGGCAGGAAGCGTGCGCAGGCAGTCGCCACCGGGGGATGAGTCGCCGCCATTGGGCTACAGTCTGGGCAGGGAAACACGCTGTCTAAGAAGGAGCCGACCGATGAGCGACATGCACTTGCTGGCCGCTGCCAAAAGCCTGTTGAGCCATCCCCCCTTTACCCTGGCCGATGCCAGAGCCCTGGAGGCGCTGGAAGAGGAGGCTGTGGGGGAGGAGGGGCTCTGCATCGCCGCGCTATGGGACATCGCCCTCGCGCTGGCGGACGAGGAAGCCAGACACTATCTCCTGGGGGATGGCTGAGCGGGTGTCGGGTGGGCGGACAGCAATGACAACGGGGGGCCTGGGCCCCCCGTTGTCATTGGCAGCTGTCGCTCAGATGGAGAGGCTCTTGACGGTGTCCGACACCGAGTTGGCGTCCTCGATGATCTCCTTGATGACATCGGCGATGATGGTGGCCTGCTCCTGACCTGCCACCGCCTTGTCGGAGACGACGGAGACGGTCTGGGTGATCTGGGAGGTGATCTCCGAGTTGTGCTTGATGACGGTGACGATCTCGCTGGTGGAGCTGGAAGTGCGCGCCGCCAGTTGCCTCACCTCGTCGGCCACGACCGCGAATCCCCGTCCCTGTTCCCCGGCGCGGGCCGCCTCGATGGCCGCGTTGAGGGCCAGCAGGTTGGTCTGATCCGCGATGCCGCTGATGGTGGAGATGATGGATTCGATGCTCCTGGATTGCTGGTTGAGCTGCTCTATCTGCTTGCTGACCGCATTGACCGAGGTGTTGATGTGAGAGGAGGTGTCGAGCACCCTGTCGATGACCTCCCGCCCCCTGGCAGCGCTCGCGACAGTTTCGCTGGCGATGGCACACGCCTTCTGGGCCGCTTCCCGGGTGGAGATGGATTTCTCCACCCGCTCGGTGATGTCGCTCGCCAGCTTGATGATTTTGACCACCTTGCCCTCGTGGTTGAAGATGGGGTTGTAGGTGGCCTCCAGCCAGATCTTCTCCCCCCGGTGACCCAGACGCATGAAAAGCCCTGACTTGATGTCACCCGAGCCAAGATCCTGCCAGAAATGGGGGTTGTTCTGGTAGAACTCGGTGTCACAGAAGAGGCGATGATGCTTGCCGACCACCTCTTCCAGCCGGTAGCCAAAGCAGTTGAGGAAATTCTGGTTGGCGGTGATGACGGTGCCATCGGGTTGGAAATCAATGACCGCCAGGGACTTGTCCAGCGCTGCCAGCAGGGCCTGGGTGCGCTCCAGAGTGGATTGCTGCTGGGTCACGTCGGAGGCGACCTTGGCGATCCGCACCACCTTGCCGTCGATCACGATGGGGAAATAGGTCGCCTCCAGCCACACGGCCTTGCCGGATTTCGACTGGCGAATGAAGCGGCCGCTGCGGGAGACGCCGTGGCGCAGATCCTGCCACAAGGTCTCGTAATCCCGGGTATTGACGTCGTCGGGGAAGCAGAGGGTGCTGTGATGCTTGCCGATCACCTCGTCACGCTCAAATCCCACGATCTTGAGAAACAGCTCGTTGGCGAAGGTGACCACTCCCGCCGGGGTGAACTGGACGAAGGGGACCTGCAACTGGATAGCCTGTTCAAATGCCCCCAGCTCCACCACCCTTGCCGCTTGCTCACTGGCTTCCTTGCTTGCCTTTTGATTCCAGAACATGACAGTGCTCCTCCATGAGACCCTTGAATGGGATAACGACCAAATCTGAGTAAATTAACAATAGCATTGCGTCCTGATGAGTCGTCATCGAACTCAAATTAACTTTTTATTTTTCAATGTTGATAAATGGCTTTTTAATTGTGGGGTCTCGTACAAGGGTTATTTATCTCCTGGGCCGCCCTGGCCCCAGGGAATATTGGCATGAAGGCGCCTCTTTTGGCACTGACTATTCTATATATCGCCTTCATATGAACCCAGTGGCGCGCCATGTGGCCTACATGGGGATTCAATGAGTCTTATATGGACACAGTGAAATAGGTGGAGGCGGGGATCTGGAAATAGCCGCTATCTGACTCTCTGGTGTGAGAAATAAACGGCCAAGGGTGTGAGCTTTTGGATATGCGGCATGTGTGAACCCGTGACGACATTGCCGCTTCGGTATATTTTTTGTCCCGAAACAGGGAGTGTTTATTTTGCCTGCAAGGTAGAGAGTTTCTGGTTCAGGGACTCAATCTCTTTCTGATATCGGGTAGTGACCGACTGCATCTCTGCCGAGACATTGCGGGATCTTGCCTTGTTCTCCGTGATCTGGGTCATCTCGTTGTTCATCTTCTGCTTTTTGGCCTCGATCTCGGTGCGCAGCGCCTCGGCCTGGCGTTGTTTCTGGCCGTTCGCCAGGCTCTGCTCTATCTCCCGGGTCTGGTTGGCCGCCTGCTCCACCGCCTCGGGGGAGGGGGTATAGACATTGAGTGCCATGGGTTTGGCGTCGCTGCTGCAGGGGATGTCGCTGAAGGTGATCTGCCCGTCGCGGGCGCATTGATAGACAGCCGCCTGGACAACGGGGACGTTGGCAAGTCCCAGGCAGGCGAGAGAGATGACCAGCATGCGTGACATAGACTCCTCCTTGAATCCTCTTCCTTGCACACTAGTACATGGCGCAAGGTCAGACAACGGCCTCGTTCCGGGTGTGACATTCCGGTCCTCACGTTGCCTCTCTCTGGTCCATGGCGGGGAGATCTCCTGCGCAATGGGTGTGCTATGGCGGCATAAAGCGACGGATCCCTGCCTGTTTCCCCGCAGTTCAACACATCAGAGCACCATAACGGGCCGCAATGAGGTATCTTATGCCCCGATTTCATCCATCAAACGGATAAGAGACAACACATGATCATCAAACCCAAGGTTCGCGGCTTTATCTGCACCACCACCCACCCGGTCGGTTGTGAAGCCAATGTTCGTCGCCAGATCGCTTACACCCAAGCCAAGGGCGCCATCGAGAATGGCCCCAAGAAGGTGCTGGTGATCGGCGCTTCCACCGGCTATGGTCTGGCCTCTCGCATTGCCGCAGCCTTCGGCAGCGGAGCTGCCACCATCGGTGTCTTCTTCGAAAAGCCGAGCTCCGAGACCAAGACGGGCTCCGCCGGCTGGTACAACTCCGCCGCCTTCGACAAGGCCGCCAAAGAGGCCGGCCTCTACGCCAAGAGCATCAATGGCGATGCCTTCTCCCACGAGTGCCGTGCCAAGGTGATCGAGCTCATCAAGCAGGATCTGGGTCAGATTGATCTGGTGGTCTACTCCCTGGCCTCTCCGGTGCGCAAGCTGCCGGACACCGGCGAAGTGGTGCGCTCCGCCCTCAAACCCATCGGCGAGGTCTACACCTCCACCGCCATCGACACCAACAAGGATCAGATCATCACCGCCACCGTCGAGCCGGCGAATGAAGAAGAGATCCAGAGCACCATCACCGTCATGGGCGGCCAGGACTGGGAACTGTGGATGGCTGCTCTGCGCGATGCGGGTGTGCTGGCTGACGGCGCCAAGTCCGTGGCCTACTCCTACATCGGTACCGACCTGACCTGGCCCATCTACTGGCATGGTACCTTGGGGCGCGCCAAGGAAGATCTGGACCGTGCCGCCACCGCCATCCGTGGCGATCTGGCCGCCAAGGGGGGGACCGCCCACGTGGCCGTGCTCAAATCCGTGGTGACCCAGGCCTCCTCTGCCATTCCCGTGATGCCGCTCTACATCTCCATGGCCTTCAAGATCATGAAGGAGAAGGGCATCCACGAGGGTTGCATGGAGCAGGTGGACCGCATGATGCGCACCCGCCTGTACGGCGCCGACATGGCGCTGGACGAGCAGGCCCGCATCCGCATGGATGACTGGGAACTGCGTGAAGACGTGCAGCAGACCTGCCGTGATCTCTGGCCCTCCATCACCAGCGAGAACCTCAGTGAACTGACCGACTACACCGGCTACAAGCAGGAGTTCCTGCGCCTGTTCGGTTTCGGTCTGGACGAGGTGGACTACGATGCGGACGTGAATCCGGACGTGCAATTCGACGTGGTCGAGCTGTAAGTCGGTCGTCAGCACAGACAGGGCCCTGCGGGGCCCTGTTTTTTTGCAGCAGGCTCAACCTGTTGCCTCAGGTTTATTATCCGCGATCACCTTTTTCCCCGAACAAACCCGCTAGGCTTGCGCTGTCCGGATCACAGACGGCACCGCCGAGGTACGAAAGTCATGACCACAACCCATGAGGCGCCCAAGAAGCGCCAGCTCCCCACGGTTTATACCCTGCTTTTCATCATCATCGCCCTGATGGCGGCCCTCACCTGGGTGCTGCCGGCGGGCAAATACAACTATGTGACGGCCAAGACCCAGCAGCCGGTGGCTGCGGCGGCCGTGGCCGACTACAGCGGTGACGAGCGATTGCTGCCGGTACCCGGCAGTTACACCGAGCTCCCCTCCCAACCCCAGGGGGTATTCGATGTGCTCAAGGCGCCCATCCAGGGCTTTCACAAGGCGGCGGACGTGGCACTGTTCGTGCTCATCATCGGCGGCTTTCTGGCGGTGACCATGCAGAGCGGGGCGCTGGATGCCGGGGTCGGGGCCATAGTGCGTACCTTTGCCGGGCGCGAGCGGCTGCTCATCCCGGTGCTGATCGCCTTGTTCGCCCTCGGCGGCTCCACCTTCGGCATGGCGGAGGAGACGGTGGCCTTCTGGGCACTCATCGTGCCGGTGATGATGGCGGCGGGCTTCGATCGCATGGTGGCAGCGGGGATCATCCTGCTCGGCTCCGGGGTCGGGGTGCTCGCCTCCACCGTCAATCCGTTTGCCACCGGCATCGCCTCCGGCTTTGCGGGTATCCCCATCGGTGAGGGGATAGGGCTGCGGGTCATCCAGTGGCTGCTGCTGGTGATCTTCGCCTCCTGGTTCGTGATGCGCTACGCCAGGCAGGTGCAGCAGGACAAGTCCCGCTCCGTGCTGGCCGATATCGTTTATGACGACGAGTTCTCCCAGATGAAGAGCGGCAACCTCGCCTTCAGCGGCAAGCAGAAGCTCACCATGCTGGTCTTCTTCGGCACCTTCCTGCTGATGATCTATGCGGTGGTGCCCTGGTCCGATCTGGGCATCGATCTGCTGCCCACCCTGGGCTGGTGGTTCGACGAGCTCTCCACCCTCTTCTTCAGCGCCTCCATCCTGATTGCCCTCATCAACCGGATGCCGGAGTCCAACTACGTGGCGACCTTCCTGAACGGGGCGCGGGATCTCATCGGGGTTGCCCTGGTGGTAGCGGTGGCGCGCGGCATCTATGTGGTGATGGAGCACGGCGTCATCATCGACACCATACTGCACTGGGCCGAGGGACTGGTGAGCGGGCTGTCGTCGTCGGTCTTCATTCTGATGGCCTATCTGGTGCACATCATCCTGAGCTTCTTCATTCCCTCCACCTCGGGGCTCGCGACCGTCTCCATGCCGTTGATGGGGCCGCTGGCGGACTTCTCCGGCATCTCGCGGGATCTGGTGATCACCGCCTATCAGTCCGCCTCCGGCTGGATCAACCTGTTCGCCCCCACAGCAGCCCATCTGGTGGCGGGGCTGGCGCTCGCCAGGATCCCCTACGATCGCTTCGTGCGCTGGGTGCTGCCCTTCATCATCGGGGTGGCCCTCATCACCATGGCGGTGCTGGTGGCCGGGGCCCTGCTGCACGGCTGATGGCGCGGATAGAAAGCGACAGACAACAAAAAGGCTCCCGCGGGAGCCTTTTTCATGAGCCTTGCTTACTGCTTGTAGCCCTTGAGGAAGCGGGCGAGGCGACCGATGGCCTCTTCCAGCTCCTCTTCCCGGGGCAGGAACACCAGCCGGAAGTGATCCGGTGCCGGCCAGTTGAAGCCGGTGCCTTGCACCAGCAGGAGCTTCTCCTGCTGCAGCAGGTCGAACACCATCTTCTGGTCATCGCGGATGTCGTACACCTTGGGGTCGAGGCGCGGGAACATGTAGAGCGCCCCCTTGGGCTTGACGCAGGAGACCCCGGGGATCTCGTTCAAAAGCTCCCAGGCTTTGTCCCGCTGGCGACGCAGGCGGCCCCCCGGCAGGATCAGCTCGTTGATGCTCTGGTAGCCCCCAAGGGCGGTCTGGATGGCGTGCTGCATGGGCACGTTGGCACACAGCCGCATGGAGGCCAGCATCTCCAGCCCCTCGATATAACCCTTGGCACGCCCCTTGGGACCGGTGATGACCATCCAGCCCTGGCGGAAGCCGCAGGCGCGGTAGGCCTTGGAGAGGCCGTTGAAGGTCACCACCATCACATCGTCGCACAGGGTGCAGACGCTGGTGTGGGAGATGTCGTCGTAGAGGATCTTGTCGTAAATTTCGTCGGCGAAGATGATGAGGTTGTGCTGACGGGCGATCTCGATCACTTCAAGCAAAAATTCGCTGCCGTAGACGGCGCCGGTCGGGTTGTTGGGGTTGATCAGCACCAGGCCGCGGGTGCGCGGGGTGATGCGGGCGCGGATGTCGTCGAGATCCGGATACCAGTCAGCCCCTTCGTCACAGCGGTAGTGCACCGCATGGCCGCCGGAGAGGGTGACGGCCGCGGTCCAGAGCGGGTAGTCGGGGGAGGGGACCAGCATCTCGTCGCCGTTGTTGAGCAGCGCCTGCATCGCCATCACGATGAGCTCGCTGGCGCCATTGCCGATGTAGATGTCGTCGATGTCAACCTTGCGCATCCCTTTTTGCTGGTAGTACTGCATCACCGCCTTGCGGGCGGAGAAGAGCCCCTTGGAGTCGCAGTAGCCCTGGCTCTGGGGCATGTTGAGGATCACATCCTTGATGATCTCCTCCGGTGCTTCGAAGCCAAACGGGGCCGGATTGCCGATGTTGAGCTTGATGATGCGGTGACCTTCGTCTTCGAGACGGCGAGCTTCTTTGTGCACCGGGCCGCGGATGTCATAGCAGACATCGTCGAGCTTGTGCGACTTGTCGATAGTGAACATGGTGAGCGTGATTCCTTCCCCGTGGGGCGCGTTGGCAGAAAAGCTGTTTTTAGTATCAAATTTCTCTGCCCCTATTCTTCACAGAATTGAATGCTAGAACAATCTAATTTATGGAATAAATCCCTGATATTTACCCCTGAAACAGGGTTGTTGAAATGTTAAATTCAGCATGATCGTTTGCCTCTCTTTGGTAGATTAGTGAAAGATGAGGGGCAGATTCATAAAGCAACATGAGTGTATTGAAATATCTCCCCCATCTGGCACGATTGGCTGGGGTAAAAAAGGCCCCGACCCGTCGGTCTGCCAGGGGAGCACGCAGGCACGGGGGCTCATCTTCCCGCTCTCGAGGTTCACTCATGCAGGCACCCGCCACCGGTCGCTACCGCCATTTCAAGGGGGGCTATTACCAGGTTCTGGCCCTGGCTTTGCACACCGAAACCCAGGAGCAGCTGGTGATCTATCAATCCGAACAGGATGGTCAGGTCTATGCCCGCCCCGTCGCCATGTTCATGGAGTGGATTGAACATCAGGGGCTGGTGGTGAGCCGCTTCACGCCGGTGGCCTGAGGCAGGTTTGACGACATGAAAAAAGGCGCCAGAGGCGCCTTTTTTCATGGTGTCGGGGCTTACAGACCCAGATTGGCTCTGGCATAGGCCTCAAAATCGGTGCAGCCGCCGATGTGCTGCTCATCCAGAAAGATCTGCGGCACAGTGGTGACCGGCTTGCCCGCCTTGGCGGCGAGATCGTCCTTGGTCAGCCCGGCCACGTTGATATCCACGTAGCGGAACTCGAAGTCATCGCGCTCCTCGGTCAGTTGCTCGGCAATCTGCTTGGCACGCACGCAATAGGGGCAACCGGGACGACCAAAAATCTCTACAAACATCTTTTCTCTCCATTAAACAAGCCGTTGAAGAAGGCCATTGAGATGAGGCTGGGCACAGCATAGCCGTGGCGCCCTGTCAGTCAAAGCTGAAAATAGCGATGCTTACGTTCGCCATCTCCGATTGCACCCACTGCTGATGACGGCGCCAGCGTCCCTGTTTCGCCCCAAGGCCGGGGAATCGGGCCGCCTTGCCGGCAAGGCAGCCCGTCTATCACTGCTCGACGATCTGGATGGGTTGTTGCTGGTAGATGCTCTCCAGCACGCCTTTTTCGAAGACGGTCCAGGGCCAGGGCGCCTTGCTGGCGCGGTAGCGCTCGTGGGTCGCCGGATCCTGGGAGAGACCGCGCTGGAACATCACGAAGGCCTTGCGCTGGCCACCGGCGGTGTCGATGAAACCGGCGAGGTTCGACGTACCTGTGATGGTACCGGTCTTGGCGTGCACCTTGTTCTTCATCATGGGGGCGGTGACGCTGCGTCGCCAGGCCAGGGTGCCGTCCACCTGGGAGCTTGGCAGCAGCTTGATGAAGTCGAGCTCGGCATCGTTCTTCTGGATGAAGTTAAGCACCGACAACATCTGGCGTGCGCTGATGAGATTGTGGGCGGAGAGGCCGGAGCCGTCGGCCAGGGTGGCGTTGCCAAGGTCAATGCCGTGCTTGGTCAGGATGGCGCGCACCGCCATGGTGCCGCTGCGATAGCTGCCCGGCTTGTTGTAGTAGTGACGCCCCACGGTTTTGAGGAAGGTATCGGCGTAGAGGTTGTCGGACTTTTTCAACATCTTGGCGAGCATCACCGGCAGGGAGACAGAGTAGTGGGTCGCCAGGGTCTGGGCATCGACAGGGGACTGATGGGTGACCCGCAGCAGGCCGTCGTGGCTGATCCCGGCGCGGTTCATGGCCCAGCGGATGTTGTCCCAGCCCCAGGCCTCCACGTCATGGATGGCAAAGCGCAGCCCTTGTGGCTCCTTGTTCGGGGTGATGCAGCCCTTGAGCTCGTAGAAGTTGCCCTTGGCCATGTCTACTTCCAGAGCGCAGAACTGACGCGCCATGTCGCCATAGCTCATCACCTCCACGTTGTCGGCGCCGATGCCGATGGGCACGCCGGTGGCCACGTTGCCCACCGCAGGCTTGCCAATCTGGGTGGCGGTGATGGTGCCGTAGGCGCAGTTCTTGTCGATGATGACCGAGGAGACGGGAGCGGCGAAACAGAGGGTCTGATCCCCCCAGGACCAGCCGTTGCCACGCTCATAGCCGTTGTAGGCACCGGTGTTGACATAGACGTTGCCCTGAATGCGGGTGACGCCCAACTGTTTGAACAGGGCAACCAGATCCATGCGCGACAGGGTCGGGTCGCCGACGAAGTTGATCCAGATGTCGCCGTTGATGGTGGTGCCCTGTTTGGCGCCGGGCTGGGCCTGGATGTCGGTGGCGAAGCGGAAGTCGGCACCGAGTTCGAGGCGTGCAGCGAGCGCGGTGAGCACCTTCATGGTGGAGGCGGGGGCTATCATGTCATCGGCGTGACGGGCAAATTCCACCCCGTTGTTGCCCTGTACGATGACGGCGTACTGGCCCCCCTTGGGCGGGGTCAGCGGGGCGGCGTGGACCGCCAGAGAAAAGAGAGCACAAAAACCAATCAACAGCCGCTGCATAGGATCCTCTAACTGAACGAAAGGGCGGCATCAGAAACCGCCCCGATAATCTAACCGGGTGACTGCCGGGTATCACCTGCCATGGGGTCAGGCCGGGGCGTTGGCAGTCCGGTAACGCCCCTCGTAATCGAATATTTTTTCCTTCACCTGCCAGAAGCGTCCCGACTTGCGGGCGATGACGAAATCCGGGTGACGGAACTGGTCTGCCGCGAGCATCACGCTCGCCAGGGTCGTGAATTCGGGCTCCAGGCCCGGGGCGGGCCAATGATGACGCACAAAGCGTTGTTGAAACAAGCGCTGTGCACCCCGGGAGTGAAAGGGGAAGTACTCCGTCAGGGTCAAGCCATCCTCGTCGTGGTAGGTCACCTCCAGCCGCTCCCCCTGCTTGCCTCGCCCGGCACTCAGGGTCAAACCGGCGCAGCGGATCACCATGCAGTCCTTGAGATTGAGGGCCTCCTTGAGCTTGTCGTCAGGGTCCACCAGCAGCTGGTCACAGCGTTGGCAGCGACGGGCGGCGATGTCGTTTTCAGCGCCGCAACCGGGGCAGATCTTGGCGCGAAAGCGGTAGTCGCACTCCTCGCGGTTGCCCTCGTCATCTTCAAACAGTCCCTGACAGCGGCGGCCATAGTGCTCGATCACCTTGCCATCCTCGTCGGTCTTGCCCCAGAAGGTGTTGGCAAAGCCGCAGGCGGGGCAGGGCACCTGAACCGGCTCGGTGCCGGCGTGGGGCCTGGGCTCCCCCACTTCGGGGGCAAACAGGTTGAAGTTGTTGCCTGCGTAGTCGAGCACCAGGCAATCGCTCTTGCCGGGTGAGAGGCGCAGGCCCCGTCCCACAATCTGCTGGTAGAGCGACACCGACTCGGTGGGACGCAGCATCACGATAAGGTCGACGTGGGGGGCATCGAAGCCGGTGGTGAGCACCGCCACGTTGACCAGAAACTTGAGCTCGCGCGCCTTGAAGGCACTGATTAGAGCGTCGCGCTCCGGTCCCGGCGTCTCGCCGGTGACGAGGGCGGCCTGCTGGCCTCTGGCATCGAGCAGGCCATGAATTTCCCGGGCATGCTCGACGGTGGCGGCGAAGATCATCACCCCCTGCCGGTCGGCGGCATACTCCAGCACCTGGCTCAGGATATGGGGGGTGACCCGCTCCTGGCGCCTGATCTCGCCGTTGAGCTGCGCCTCGCTGAACAGGCCGTTCTCCCGCGGCACCAGCTTGCTGAAGTCGTAGTGGACGATGGGGGCGTCCACCAGACGCGGCGGGGTCAGGTAGCCGTTTTTCACCATGAAGCGCAGGGGCAGTTCGAATACGCAGTCACCAAAGAGCCGCTCGCCGTGGCTCTTGACCATGCCGTGGTAGTGGCGCCGGTAGATCCAGCCCAGCCCCAGCCGATAGGGGGTGGCGGTGAGCCCGAGGATCTTGAGGGCAGGGTTGGCGGCCTTGAGATGCTCGATCACCTGGTGGTATTGGCTGTCGTCATCGAGCGAGACCCGGTGGCACTCGTCGATGATGAGCAGCGAAAACGCCCCGTCGAATGCTGCCAGATTGCGTGCCACCGACTGCACCGAGCCAAATACCACCTGGGCGCTCACCTCCTTGCGATCCAGCCCGGCGGCGAAGATGTCGGCCTTGAGCCCCCACGCCTCGTACTTGGCGTGGTTCTGCTCCACCAGCTCCTTGACGTGGGCCAGCACCAGCACCCGGCCGCGCGCCTTGCGGGCCAGTTCGGCGATCACCAGACTCTTGCCGGCCCCGGTGGGCAGCACCACCACGGCGGGATCCGGGTGTTTGCGAAAGTGGCTGATGACGGCGTTGACCGCGTCGGTCTGATAGGGTCTGAGAACGAACATGCAGGCTTGGGGTATCGATATGGGGTGGTGCAGGATGGCGCCATTATAGGGATCCTGGCACCAAAAAACAGCGGGCCGGCATGGTGCCGGCCGCTGGCGATAATGTCTTCGCTTAGTGGAAGGGGAAGACGTAGTTCATCCAGCTGGCCATGCGCAGCAGCACCTTGCGCATCACCGAGACATGGTGGAAGTGCTTGGTGTAGATGGCGGCCTGGCCGCTAGCCCCGGCGATCACCTGATACTTGGCCCACTCGGGGTCGGTGATGGAGATGAGCACCGGCAGGCGACCCGGTCGCACGGCACTGGTCTGATCCAGCAAACCGGCGTTGGCCTGCACATTGCCTGCGGCGATGGCCGGGATCACGGCGGTCACCTTGCCCTGGAAGATCTTGCCGGGGATGCCGTCGATCACCACTTCGGCCTCATCGCCCACCGCCAGGCGCTGCATGCTGTTTTGCCAGAACCAGCCAACATAGGCGGTCTCGTCTTTGTGGATGAAGGTCATCACCGGACGATACATGAACGGGGTGGCGATCATGCCGGGGCGCAGGGCCAGCTGCACCACGTGGCCGTCGCTCGGAGCATAGACCACGGTCTGCTCGACCTGGTACCTGGCCTCGTCGAGCTGGGCCTGCAGATCTTCCAGTGTCGCCTGTTGTTGCTCGATCTGGGCCACGATGTCGTCCACGTTGGCCTGGGTGACATCGAGGTCGCGCTGCTTGCCGACGCCGCGACGCATCAGGTCGCTGGCGCGATCCCGGTCGAGCTTGGCGGAGCGCAGTCTGGCCTCGATGGACTTGAGGTGGTTGCGGTTGGATTCAACCCGGGCCGCCAGGCTGTCTGCTTTGAGCTGGAAGGGGGCGGCATCCAGGCGAAACAGCACGTCGCCCTTCTTCACCGGCTGGTTGGCCTGTACCGGCACCTCGATTACCCGGCCCTTGACCAGCGGCACGATCGGGGTGGAGACATAGTAGTTGCGCGCCATCTCGGAATAGGGGTGGTTGTAGTTCATCAGCATGATCAGGGTGCCAATGAGCAGCACGCCACCCAGCGCTGCGGTAGGCACGGTCCACTTGTTGAGCGGGATACGGAAGATTTTGAAGATGGCCACGCAGACGGCCGTGTAGGTCAGGATCAGTAGCAGGTCCATGATTTATCCCTGTTGCTCGGTCTGTTCGATGGTACTGAGGCGGGCCTTGAGGTCGGCCAGCTCCTGTTTGAGCTGCTGGATATCCTCTTCATCCTGCTGCAGCCGCTGGTTGAAGCCCCAGCCGCGATCGGGGCGATAAATCGTGGCCCATATCCAGAGGAAGGGCCACAGCACGTGCAGGGTGAACAGACTGACCCAGCCGGCCACGTGAATGGCGTCCTGATGGGGGTGCTGACGATGCTTGGCTATTTCATAGGGAATGTCGTGAATGACGATGACCCCATAAAAAATGACCAAACCCACAAAAAAAAGCAGACCAAGAGCAAAATAATCGAGTGCCATTTATGCCTCCGCTGGCTTGACGCACCGCATTGTCATTGGGAACAGGGCTCTGCAAGGCAGTCAGCCACCTGATTTCCCTCCTGTCGGGCCCGAAATCTTAAGTTGTTTTGTTGTACTGAAGCTTAAGTGGTTTCCAAGTCGCCAAAACAGACGCTGATGTTATTGGGGGCAAGTCCGTAAAGTCGTATCCATGACAAGGATTTACGCTGGGAGTATGGCATTGCTGAAGGGAAATGTTCAGCAAAAAAAGGAGCCTTGACGGCTCCTTTTTTGACATGGTTGGCGTGGATTAACTTTCGCTGGGCTTGTTGATCAGCGCGGGCCTGAATTTCACCAGGAAGGCGAGGGTGATGAGGGCAGTGCTCACCAGACCGATGATGGTGGAAACATTCATCTCGAGGCCGAAACCGATGGGGGCGTTGGCCAGGTAGGTGATGACCACTGCGGTCATGAAGATGGCGGGAATGGTGCATACCCAGTGCAGCTTGCCTTCCTTAATGAGGTAGGCGGCCGCAGCCCACAGCATGATGACGGCGGTGGTCTGGTTGGCCCAGCCGAAGTAGCGCCAGATCACCCCGAACTCGGCCTTGGAGATGATGAAGCCCAGGATGAACATGGGGATGGCGATGAGCAGACGCTTGGCCATGGGCTTCTGGGTCAGGTTCAGGAAGTCCGCCACGATGAGGCGGGCGCTGCGAAACGCGGTGTCACCGGAGGTGATGGGCAGGATCACCACGCCGAGGATGGCCAGGATGCCGCCCACGGTACCGAGCAGGCTGGTGGAGACTTCGTGCACCACGGCAGAGGGGCCGCCGCTGGCCAGGGTGGCGTTGAGCGCTTCGGTGCTGTCGTAGAAGGAGAGACCCAGGGTGCACCAGATGAGGGCGATGATCCCTTCCCCTATCATGGCTCCGTAGAAGATGAAGCGACCGGAGCTCTCGTTCTGCATGCAGCGCGCCATCAGCGGAGACTGGGTGGCGTGGAAACCGGAGACGGCACCACAGGCGATGGTGATAAACAGCAGCGGCCAGAGCGGCAGATCCGTCGGGTGCAGGTTGGAGAAGTCCATCCCGGTGTTGTAGAAGCCCTTGCCGGAGACGATGAGGCCGATGATGAGGCCGACTGACATGAAGACCAGCAGCGCACCGAAGATGGGGTAGAAGCGGCCGATGATCTTGTCGATGGGGACGATGGTCGCGAGGATGTAGTAGGCGAAGATGGCCGCAATCCAGTAGACCAGATCGGTGGAGGTGAGGTTGGCCAAGAGGCCCGCCGGGCTCAGGACGAAGACCACGCCCACCAGCATCAGGAGCACCACGGCAAAGAGGTTCATGAAGTGCTTGGCGGCGGTGCCCAGGTGCTCACCGACCACGGTCGGCACCGAGGCGCCTCTGGCGCGTACCGACAGCATGCCGGAGAAGTAGTCGTGGACCGCACCGGCGAAGATGCAGCCAAAGACGATCCAGAGCATGGCGACCGGACCATAGAGGGCACCCAGGATGGGGCCGAAGATGGGGCCGACGCCGGCGATGTTGAGCAGTTGAACCAGGTAGACCTTCTTGTCCGACATGGGGACATAGTCCACTCCGTCCGCCATGGTGATGGCTGGGGTCTTCAACTCGGGTTTGGGCCCGAATATCCGTTCGATGAATTTGCCGTATACGAAGTAGCCGGCTATCAACAAGCCGACACAGAGGAAGAACCAGATCATTGCTACGCTCCTGCTTTGTTATTTTTTGGTGTGCGCAGCCAGTGTAGGGGGGGACTTCTGTTAACGGCAGGTGAAAGAGGGTGAGCGGCGACATGGCGAGCCGAGCGGTTGCCCGCTGTGATCCGGCGCACATCGCGCCCCGCTTTATTCCAGTCCCAGCTCGTCTTTGAGCTCCTTGAGGTAGCGGCGGCTGACCGGTACCCGGGCCCCGCTTGGGGTCACGATCTCCGCCAGCTGATTCTCCAGCAGCCGGATTTCGAAGATGGCGGCCGGGGCCACCAGATACTGGCGGTGACAGCGCAGCAGCGGGGTCTTCTCCTCGAGGGACTTGAGGGTGAGCTGGGTATGGAAAAGCTCGCCCTGGCTTGCCACGTGCACCCCGCCGAGATCGGAGAAGGCGTACTCCACCTGGGAGGTTGGGAGCAGCCGTACCCGGTTGTGCAGGTATCCGGGGATATGGTGGATGGTCGGGGCCAGGGTCCCGACCGGTTGCGGGGTGATGTCCTGCCTGAGCCGCGCCAGGGTCTTGGCGAGGCGCGCCGGCTCCACCGGCTTGAGCAGGTAATCGAAGGCGTTCTCCTCGAACGCCTGGATGGCGTAGTCGTCGAACGCGGTGACAAAGACGATGCGGGGCAGGGGATCGAGCATGGCCACCAGCTCCATGCCGCTGAGTTTGGGCATCTGGATATCGAGAAACACCACATCCGGCTTGAGTTGCTGGATGAGGCCGAGCGCCTCGATGGCATTGCCCGCCATGCCCAGGATCTCGATGTCGGGATCGCTGGCCAGCAGCTCTGCCAGCTCCTCGCGGGCATAGGGCTCGTCATCGACGATCAGGGTGCGGATCATGTCATCTCCTTGGCGGTGGTGCGGGGTTGTCGTGGGAGCGTCAGGGAGACCCGGGTCCATTGCTCTGGCTCCCACTGGACGTCAATGCCATAGCGCTCGCCAAAGGCACTCTTGAGGCGCTTGTCCACCAGGCTCATCCCCAGACCATCCCCCTGGCCGGATGGTTGCCAGGCCCCGGCATTGTCTTCGACGCAAAGGGTGATCACCTCGGGGGTCTCCCTCGCGAAGAGGCGAAGTCGCCCCTCTCCCAGCAGGGAGCAGATGCCGTGCTTGATGGCATTCTCGATGAGGGGCTGCAGGGTGAAGCTCGGCAGTTGCACCTCGGCAAGGTGGGGCGGGATCTCGTTGATGACGGTGAGCCGCTCGCCAAAGCGGGCCTGCTCTATCTCCAGGTAGGAGAGGCAGTGCTCCTGTTCCTCACGCAGCGTGGTCAGGCCGCTCTGGCGCTTGAGGTTGTTGCGAAAGAAGCGGGAGAGGTGCAGCAGCAGCTCCCGTGCCCGTCCCGGATCGCGGCGGGTAATGGCGCTGATGGTGTTGAGGGTGTTGAACAGGAAGTGGGGGTTTATCTGTGCCTGCACCAGCTTGAGCTCGGATTGCACCAGCAGGCGCTGCTGCTGCTCCAGGCGGCCTGCCAGCAGTTGCTGGGACAACAGGTTGGCGATCCCTTCTCCCAGGGTGTGATTGATCTTGAGGAAGAGCCGCTTCTTGGGCTCATAGAGTTTGATGGTGCCGATCACCCCCTCGTCACCCTGCAGGGGGATCACCAGCACGGAGCCGAGCTGGCACTGGGGGGAGATGCTGCAACGATAGGGCTGGCTGTTGCCATCGGCGAACAGCACCTTGTTCTGGGCGATGGCTTGCAGGGTGATCGCCGAGGTGATGGGGGTGCCCGGCTTGTGGTGATCTTCTCCGGTGCCGATGAAGGCGAGGATCTTGTCGGTGTCCGTGATGGCGACGGCGCCGACCCCGGTCTCTTCCTGAACGATATGGGCTATCTTGCCGCTGGCCTCCGGAGTGAACCCCTGGCTCATGATGCCGACGGTGCGGTTGGCGATGGTGAGCGCCTTGGCGGAGAAGACCCGGGAGAACTTTTCGTACATCCGCTGCTGGTCGCGGATCATGCTGATGAAGAGTGCCGCCCCGCAGGAGTTGGCGAGGATCATGGGGGTGGCGATGGTGCGCACCAGTAGCAGGGACTTGTCGAAGGGGGTGGCGACCAGCAGGATGATCACCATCTGCATGATCTCGGCCACGAAGGTGGTAAAGAAGGCGACCCTGGGCGCAAAGAGGTCATTGACCCTGCCTGCCCGCATCAGCCGCCAGTGAACCAGCCCCCCCAGCAAGCCTTCGCAGGTGGTGGAGATGGCGCAGGCGAGATCGGTGAACCCCCCCAGGGTATAGCGGTGCAGGCCGCCGGTCAGCCCCACCAGGCATCCCACCAGGGGGCCGCCCAGCAGTCCCCCCAGTACGGCACCGACCGCCCGGGTGTTGGCGATGGCATCATCGATGTCGAGGCCTACATAGGTTCCCAGGATGCAAAAGCAGGAGAAGATGACATAGATGAGCACCTTGTGGGGCAGCCTGACGGAGTAGTTGGCCAGGGGACGCAACAGGGGACTCTTGGAAAAAAGGTAGGCGATGACCAGGCTGACGCTCATCTGCTGGAGCAGAGAGAGGACTAGTTGCATAAAAAAGCTTCCTCAAACACCACGCCGGAGCCGGGCGTTGTCATGACGCAGGGTGAGCCTGAGCCCGTCCTGATGCGGGCTGCGGGCGGAACGCTGCGGCAGTTTGCCAGAATGGAAAAATAAAACCATATAAAATCAGCACGTTAAATTGATATTTGTGTAATCGGTGCCCGCTTGATATTGCTGATGCGAGCATGAAGGTATCCACCGGATACGCCACACGGAGGTGGCATGCTCCGCCCGGCCATCGGCTGGGCGTTTTTTATCCAGCTCCAATGGTGGACGATTTCGAGGGGACCTGAGCAATTATTCAGGTTTGTCCAATGAGTTATCCCCAGCTTCTGGGGATAACTCAGAAGGCGAAATAGTAACAGACCCGCCGACCCAGACCGAAAAAGGCGCGTTGCGCGTCGTCCAGCTCTTCCTGTCTGAGGGTGGCGACGATGCTTCGCGCATCTTCCCGCAGATCGATCATGGCCACCCCTTCCGGTCGCTGCCCCTTGAGGTAGGGCAGCACCTTGGGTCTGAGGGGCATGCTGGGCTCGGTGGAAAGCACGAGGGCCAGGGCATCGTCATCCAGGCGCACCAGGGAACCCGGTGGATAGACCCCCAGCACTTTTATCAGCAACCTGACCTGGGTTTGCTCGAACTTCTTCTGGGAGAGCTTGTAGAGCTGGCCGATCACCTGGCTGGGTCCCGGCGGGTTGAGGCCGCTGCGCGGGTGAAGCAGCTCGTCATAGTGATCCACCAGCCCGATGAGGCGGGCGAGGGGAGGGATCTTGTCGCCCTTGATCCCGAGGGGAAAACCGCTGCCATCGAGGCGTTCGTGATGCAGGTAGGCCACCTCGCGGATCCTGGGTTCGAAAGCCTGCAACTGGTTGAGCATCTCCAGTCCGTACTGGGGGTGCATGTTGAGGAAATTCTGCTCCGCCTTGCTGAGCTCCCCCCGCTTCTGGATGATCTGGCTCGGGATCCTGAGCTCGCCGATGTCGTGGAGCAGGCCCGCCAGACCGGTCTCCTCGATCTCGACGGGATTCATGCCAAGCTCCCGTGCCATCAACATGGCGATGAAGGCCACGCTCAGGCTGTGTTGCAGCAGGGTATCCGTGTTCTGGCTGCGGATGAGGTGCAGACCGAGCGGTCCCTGGTGTTCTGCCAGACGGGCGGCGGTGCTGCGCACTATCTGCGCGGTATTGGCCAGGCCTTCGTCCGGTTTGAGGTTGAGGGCGCCAAGGGCGTCGCGAAGATCTGACAGGGATTGACCGAACGCCTTGTCCGCGATGCGAAGGGAGCGCCTGAACGCCTTTTCGTCGAAGGTGGGGTCCTCAGAAGAGGAGGTGATATCCCCGGTGTCGCTCATCTCAAGCGAGGGGACGGGTTCGGCCCGCAGCAGGGGCTCGACCGGCAGATCGCTCTTGTCGGGATCCACCATCAGCAGGGTCAGGTCGAGGTGGCGGATGATGTCGAGCTGTTGCTGGTCCTTGATTTTGAAGGCGTTGAACATGAAAGGGTGGCTCGTCCATCCCGTGGGAAGATGGATGTAGTGGCCGACTCTCAACTGCTCGATGGAGGCCTGTATCAGCGCCATGGACTAGCTCTTCTGTCGAATTTGCCTATCAACAAGCTAGCAAAATTAAACAGATAGACAAACAAAAAAGCCCGCGCATGTGCGCGGGCTTTTGTCATCCGTGGCGTTTATCAGGCCTTGGATTTTTTCTTGTTGTCCACCTTGGCGTCGACCTTGGCTGCAACCGGGGCGGCAGCAGGGGCTTCCTCGATGAAGGGACGGCCGTAGTAGGTGTCCATCAGGATGGCTTTCAGCTCGGTGATCAGCGGGTAGCGCGGGTTGGCGCCGGTGCACTGGTCATCGAAGGCTTCCAGGGCCAGCTGGTCTACCTTGGCCAGGAAGTCCGCTTCGTTCACGCCGGCTTCGCGGATGGAGGCCGGGATCCCCAGGGTGGCCTTCAGCTCGTCCAGCCAGGTCAGCAGCTTCTCGATCTTGGCGGCGGTACGGTCACCGGCAGCGGTCAGGCCCAGGTGGTCAGCCACTTCGGCGTAGCGACGGCGAGCCTGCGGACGGTCGTACTGGGAGAACGCGGTCTGCTTGGTCGGGTTGTCGTTCGCGTTGTAGCGGATGACGTTGCTGATCAGCAGGGCGTTGGCCAGACCGTGGGGGATGTGGAACTCCGCACCCAGTTTGTGGGCCATGGAGTGGCACACACCCAAGAAGGCGTTGGCAAACGCGATACCGGCGATGGTGGCGGCGTTGTGCACCTTCTCGCGGGCAACCGGGTCGTTGGCGCCGTTGATGTAGCTGGATGGCAGGTAGTCCTTCAGCAGTTTCAGGGCTTGCAGCGCCTGACCGTCGGAGTATTCGTTGGCCAGCACGGAGACATAGGCTTCCATGGCGTGGGTCACGGCGTCGATACCACCGAAGGCACACAGGGATTTGGGCATGCCCATCACCAGGTTGGCATCCACGATGGCCATGTTCGGGGTCAGCTCGTAGTCGGCCAGCGGGTACTTCATGCCGGTGGCGTCGTCGGTCACGACCGCAAACGGGGTCACTTCAGAACCGGTACCGGACGTGGTGGTGATACAGACCAGTTCGGCCTTCACGCCCATTTTCGGGAACTTGTAGATACGCTTGCGGATGTCCATGAAGCGCATGGCCAGGTCTTCGAATGCGGTATCCGGGTGCTCGTACATGACCCACATGATCTTGGCGGCATCCATGGGTGAACCACCACCCAGGGCGACGATCACGTCCGGCTTGAAGGAGTTGGCCATCTCGGCGCCCTTGCGGACCACGGACAGGGTGGGGTCGGCTTCCACTTCGTAGAAGATCTCCACTTCCATGTTCAGCTTCTTGAGCAGGCGCACCACTTCATCGGCATAGCCGTTGTTGAACAGGAAGCGGTCGGTCACCACCATGGCGCGCTTCTTGCCTTCCAGGTCGCCCAGGGCGATCGGCAGGGAACCACGACGGAAGTAGATGGATTTCGGAAGTTTGTGCCACAGCATATTTTCTGCCCGTTTTGCGACTGTCTTCTTGTTGATCAAGTGCTTGGGACCGACGTTCTCGGAGATGGAGTTACCACTCCAGGAGCCGCAACCCAGGGTCAGGGACGGGGCCAGCGCGAAGTTGTACAGGTCACCAATACCACCCTGGGTGGAGGGGGTGTTGATGAGGATACGGGCGGTCTTCATCTTGTCGCCGAAGTACTTGATGCGGTCGGCATTGCGATCCTGGTCGGTATAGAGACCGGAGGTGTGGCCGATACCACCGATGTTGACCATGTCGCAGGCCATTTCGACGGCTTCTTCGAAGTTCTTGGCACGGAACATACCCAGCGTCGGGGAGAGTTTCTCGTGAGCGAACTCGTCTTCCGCGCAGAGTTCCAGACCTTCACCGATGAGGATCTTGGTGGTGGCAGGCACGGTCACACCGGCCATGGCGGCGATCTTGGTAGCAGGCTGGCCCACGATGTCGGCGTTCAGGGCGCCGTTGATCAGCAGCACTTTACGCACCTTGTCCGCTTCGTCCTTGGAGAGGATGTAGCCGGCGTGGGTCGCGAAACGCTCCTTGACCTGGTTGTAGATGGAGTCGACCACGATGACAGCCTGCTCGGAGGCACAGACCACGCCGTTGTCGAAGGTCTTGGACATCAGGATGGAGGCGACGGCACGCTTCACGTCGGCGGTTTCGTCGATGACGATGGGCACGTTGCCCGCACCCACGCCGATGGCGGGTTTGCCGGAGGAGTAGGCGGCCTTCACCATGCCCGGGCCACCGGTGGCCAGGATCAGGTTGATGTCGTCGTGACGCATCAGGGCGTTGGAGAGTTCGACGGAGGGTTGATCAATCCAGCCGATGATGTCTTTCGGCGCACCGGCGGCCACGGCTGCATCCAGTACCAGCTTGGCTGCGGTATTGGTGGAGTTCTTGGCGCGGGGGTGCGGGGAGAAGATGATGGCGTTGCGGGTCTTCAGGGAGATGAGGGCCTTGAAGATCGCGGTGGAAGTCGGGTTGGTGGTCGGTACGATACCGCAGATGATGCCTACCGGCTCGGCGATGGTGATGGTGCCCATCTCGTCATCTTCACTGAGGATGCCGCAGGTCTTCTCATCTTTGTAGGCGTTGTAGATGTATTCGGAGGCGAAGTGGTTCTTGATAACCTTGTCTTCGATGATACCCATACCGGATTCAGCCACGGCCATCTGGGCCAGGGGGATACGGGCGTTGCTGGCGGCCAGGGCGGCGGCACGGAAGACCTTGTCTACCTGCTCTTGCGAGAAGCTGGCGAATTGACGCTGTGCTTCTTTGACGCGGGCAACCAGTGCATCCAGTTCAGCCAAATTGGTTACTGCCATGTTTATCTCCTGATGATTTGAAAACTGTTTAGTAAGACCTTGGCAATGCCCGGCAATTATAGCCACCTTGTCAAGGCGAGAATCACCATAACGGGGTATTTACATGCCTTAGTAAACTGTTTTCTGGCTCGATTATAGGGTCGGGATGTGTCAGAAAAGATTGATCTGGATCATATGTAACAAAAGAACAAAAGAAATTTTGTTTCACCCCTTGTCGCACCACTATGTTACGGGAGTGTGTCATCCTTTCTTGGCATCACGAGCTGCTGTCACGCGCCCTTGGAATATCTGATCAGGGAAGGGGATCCGATGAATTCTCGCCTTGACCGGGATGGGGGGAGGCGGTATCGCCGTGATGGTGGCAGAACGTCCACTCCCCGGACGTTTCATTTATGTTGAGAAAGGGGTTGTTGTTTTCATCCAGTCGCCCTGGCGAAACAGCACATCTGGCGGTGGCAGGGAGCGCGTCACCTCTTCACCGCCGGCTCCACTGGCGCCGCACCAGGGTGAGAAAGGCCAAAAATCGGGGTCACAGGAGCGGGTGGGGGCGGCAAGCAGGCGTGGTGAGAAGCAAGGGGGCCATTTGCCGAAAATATCGTTTCTTGGCTGAGGGGTGATATAACGCGCTGCCATGGCACCAGGCGATGTTAATGGCGGCCTCTCTCCCTTAACAACCCGATATGTTGAATTTTGTCGATACATTAGCGGAACTAACTAAAAAGCCCCGGTAAGGGTGAGATTATTTGATTGGAGAAGGGAAAAGCCATGGTGTAAATTTACGCGCAGTTTGGGGGCTGGCCCCTTGTGGCTCGTATTGGTTCTGGATGGCGCCTATGGCAGCAATAGACTTCTCTTTATACCTGAAATTTTTCGTCGGCCTGTTTGCGATCATCAACCCGCTGGGTCTGTTGCCGGTCTTTGTGAGCCTGACGGGCCACATGTCGCCGGAGGAGCGACGCAAGACCAACACCACCGCCCACATTGCCGTGATGATCATCCTGATGGTCTCCATGTGCATGGGACAGCTCATCCTCGACAGTTTCGGCATCTCCCTGGCGTCGTTTCGCATTGCCGGTGGCTCGCTGATTACCCTGATCGCCTGGTCGATGCTGCAGGGCAAGCTGGGGGAGGTGAAGCACAACAAGCAGGAGAAGGGTGAACTGGCTGCGCGTGAATCCATTGCCGTGGTGCCCCTGGCACTGCCGCTGATGGCCGGACCCGGTGCCATCTCCTCTTCCATCGTCTATGCCAGCCAGAAGACCCTGCCCCAGATGGCCGGCATGTTCGTGGTGGTGGTGGCGTTTGCCTGCTGCTCCTGGCTCATCTTCCGCGCCGCTCCCCTGCTGTTCAAGCTGATGGGCAACACCGGCATCAACGTGGTGACCCGTATCATGGGTCTCATCATGATGTCCCTTGGCATCGAGATCATCGTGGCGGGCATCAAGGGAGTCTTCCCCGGTCTGGTGTGAGCCAGGTCCGTTTTTGTCGGAGCCGGTCCTTGTGACCGGCTTTTTATTGTTTCTTTTTTGTTGGTCATTTCCTAGAATCGAGCGGCCTTGTACGAAAAATGACCGCTGCGGGATATTTAAATGCTGAATAAATGGTTTTAAGTTGTTTTTTTGACCATGAAAGCGGCCTGTTCCTGATGATATCTATTGCATTATCAGAATTGTCAGGGAATTATGCGGGCAGCGAGGTGTTTATCTCGTGGATAACAAATGCATGGAATGTTCTTGTTGGAGTATGGAAATGACTCATAGAAAAACAATTATTAATACCCTTTTATTGACTGCACTTTTCGGTGGCGCCACCCTGGCTCACGCCGCCGATGTCCCCGCCGGTACCAAGCTTGCTCCCGAGCAAACCCTGGTGAAAGGCAATGGTTCCGAACCCGCCACCCTGGATCCCCAGAAAGTGGAAGGTACCCCCGAATCCAACGTATTGCGCGACCTGTTCGAGGGGCTGGTCACCTCCGGCCCCAAGGGTGAGACCCTGCCCGGCGTCGCCGAGTCCTGGGAAACCAAGGACAACAAACATTACGTGTTCCACCTGCGCAAGGATGCCAAGTGGTCCAACGGGGATCCCGTCACCGCGCATGACTTCGTCTTTGCCTTCCAGCGCGCGGTGGATCCCAAGACGGCCTCTCCCTACTCCTGGTACATGGAGATCCCGACCATCATCAATGCCTCCGACATCATCGCGGGCAAGAAGCCGGCCGACACCCTGGGCGTGAAGGCGGTGGACGATCATACCTTCGAGGTGCAGCTGGAGAAGGCGGTGCCTTACTTCGTCAGCATGCTCTCCCACACCACCACCTATCCGGTCCCGAAGAAGGTGATCGAGAAGTTCGGTGACAAGTGGACCCAGCCCGGCAACATGGTATCCAACGGCGCCTACGTGCTGAAGGACTGGGTGGTCAACGAGCGCGTCGACGTCGAGCGCAACCCCAACTACTGGAACAACGGCAAGACCGTCATCAACAAGGTGACCTACCTGCCCATCCAGTCCACCAACGCCGAGCTGAACCGCTATCTGGCTGGCGAAGTGGATCTGACCTACAACATGCCCATCGAACGCTTCAAGCAGATGAAGAAAGAGCTGCCGGACGAAGTAAAGGTCAGCGGCTATGTGGGCACCTACTACTACCAGTACAACTTCAAGCACAAGCCGTTTGACGACGTGCGGGTGCGTACCGCCCTCTCCTATGCCATCGATCGCAACGTGATCGCCGACAAGGTGATGGGCAAGGGCGAAACCCCGGGCTATACGCTCGTGCCTGACTTTGTAGATGGCTTCAAGCCGGTGGCGCCGGCCTGGTCCAAGCTGACCCAGGCAGAGCGCGATGCCAAGGCGAAAGAGCTGCTGACCGAAGCCGGTTACGGCCCGGGCAAGCCGCTCAAGTTCGAGCTGCTCTACAACACCGACGACAACCACAAAAAGGTGGCCGTGGCCGTCGCCTCCATGTGGAAGAAGCTCGGCGTGCAGGTGAGCCTGGTGAACCAGGAGTGGAAGACCTACCTGGAGACCAAGAAGCAGGGTAACTTCGACGTGGGCCGCGCCGGCTGGATTGCCGACTACAACGAAGCCTCCTCCATGCTGGATCTGATGCAGACAACTCACGGCAACAACGACGGCAAATACTCCAACCCGACGTTCGACAAGCTGATGAGCGAGTCCCGCAACCAGGTGGATGCCGAGGCGCGCAACAAGCTCTATGTCCAGGCCGAAGAGATCCTGGCCAAGGACATGCCGATCGCCCCCATCTATCAGTACGTGACCTCCCGCATGGTCAAGCCCTACGTGGGCGGCTACCCGGCCAACCCGCTGGACAACATCTACAGCAAAGACATGTACATCGTTGCTCACTGAGTAAAGAAACAAGTCGCATAACAAGCAGGGCCCGCCAGACGGCGGGCCTTTATTACAACCGCGACCCTTTGGAAGCAGTACAGGACAGGAAATGTCTATGTTGAAATTCATCCTTAAACGTCTACTGGAAGCGATCCCGACTCTGCTGGTCTTGATCACCGTCTCCTTCTTCATGATGCGCTTCGCCCCGGGCAACCCCTTCACCAGCGAACGCGCCCTGCCGCCGGAAGTGCTTGCCAACATCGAAGCCAAATATGGCCTCGACAAGCCCATCGGCATGCAATACCTCACTTACCTCGGCAACCTGGTCCAGGGGGATCTGGGGCCCTCCTTCAAATACAAGGACTTCACCGTCAATGATCTGGTGAGCCAGGCCCTGCCTGTCTCCGCCAAGATAGGCTCGGTCGCCTTCCTGCTGGCGGTGACCCTGGGGGTCACCTTCGGCACCATTGCGGCCTTGAAACAGAACACCCTCATCGACTACCTGTTGATGTCGTCGGCCATGGCCGGGGTGGTGATACCCGGCTTCGTGCTGGCACCGCTGCTGGTGCTCTTCTTCAGTATCTATCTGGGCTGGTTCCCGGCGGGAGGCTGGCAGGGGGGCGGCGCCCAGTTCATGGTACTGCCGGTGTTCGGCATGATGATGTACTACATCTCGGCCATCTCCCGCATCATGCGCGGCAGCATGATCGAGACCATGAACTCCAACTTCATCCGTACCGCCCGCGCCAAGGGGCTGCCTCTGCGCCACATCATCCTCAAGCACGCGCTGCGCCCGGCCATGCTGCCGGTGGTCTCCTACCTGGGACCGGCCTTCGTGGGCATCATCACCGGCTCCGTGGTCATCGAGACCATCTTCGGCCTGCCGGGGATTGGCCAGCTGTTCGTCAACGGTGCCCTCAACCGTGATTACTCCATGGTGCTCGGTCTGACCATTCTGGTCGGCGCCCTCACCATCACCTTTAACGCCGTGGTCGATATTCTCTATGCCGTCATCGATCCCAAGATCCGTTACTAAGCCGGGAGTACATCATGGTAGTCACAACTGAAAAGCGCGAAGCCGTCGAGGCGTTCGCCCAGAAAGTGGAAGTGGTGGAAGGACGCTCCCTGTGGAAGGATGCCCGTCGCCGTTTCCTGCGCAACAAGGCGGCCCTGACCAGCCTCATCATCCTGACCATCATCGGTCTGGCGGTGATCGTGGGGCCCCACCTGTCCCAGTACACGTTCGATGACCCGGACTGGGGGGCCATGCAGAGTGCCCCGGACATGGAGACCGGCCACTGGTTCGGCACCGACAGCCTGGGGCGCGACCTGTTCGTGCGTACCCTGCTCGGCGGACGCATCTCCCTGATGGTCGGCATCATGGGGGCCCTGGTGGCCGTCATCATCGGCACCCTCTACGGCGCCGCGTCCGGCTTCATCGGCGGTCGCGTCGACAGCCTGATGATGCGCGTGCTGGAGATCCTCAACGCCTTCCCCTTCATGTTCTTCGTGATCATGCTGGTGACCTTCTTCGGTCGCAACCTGGCCCTCATCTTCCTCGCCATCGGCGCGGTGAGCTGGCTCGACATGGCGCGGATCGTGCGCGGCCAGACCCTGAGTCTCAAGAGCAAGGAGTTCATCGAGGCGGCCCACGTCTGCGGCGTCTCCAAGTGGAAGATCATCACCCGTCATATCGTGCCCAACGTGCTCGGCATAGTGGCGGTCTACGCCACCCTGCTGGTGCCGGGGATGATCATGTTCGAATCCTTCCTGAGCTTCCTGGGTCTGGGCGTGCAAGAGCCCATGACCAGCTGGGGCGCCCTGCTGGATGAAGGCTCCAAGTCGATGGAAGTGGCCATCTGGCAACTCCTGTTCCCCGCCGGTTTCATGGTGGTGACCCTGTTCTGCTTCAACTTCCTCGGGGATGGTCTGCGTGATGCCCTGGATCCCAAGGATCGCTGATACCCAGGGACCGGCAAGACGCCAAGGGGCCATCAGACCCGTTCAGGGAACGCACCGCGTTCACCACGGGCAGGCCCCCATCACGACAGCGCGATAAGGAGTACTGAGATGAAATTACTGGATGTGAAAGATCTGCGGGTCGAGTTCAAGACCCCGGACGGCAATGTGGTGGCCGTCAACGACCTCAACTTTTCTCTTTCTGCTGGCGAAACCCTGGGGATCGTCGGGGAGTCAGGCTCAGGCAAGTCCCAGACTGCCTTTGCCATCATGGGGCTGCTGGCCAAGAACGGTGTCATCACCGGCTCGGCCAAATTTCAGGGGGACGAGATCCTGAATCTGCCGGAGCACAAGCTCAACAAGATCCGCTCCGAGAAGATCGCCATGATCTTCCAGGACCCCATGACGTCGCTCAACCCCTACATGAAGGTCAAGGATCAGCTGATGGAAGTGCTGATGCTGCACAAGGGGATGACCAAGGCTGCCGCCTTCGAGGAGTCGGTGCGCATGCTGGACGCGGTGAAGATCCCCGAGTCGCGCAAGCGGATGAACATGTACCCCCACGAGTTTTCCGGCGGCATGCGCCAGCGGGTGATGATCGCCATGGCGCTCCTGTGCCGACCGCAGCTGCTCATCGCCGACGAGCCGACCACGGCGCTGGACGTGACGGTACAGGCCCAGATCATGACCCTGATGAACGAGCTCAAGCGCGAGTTCAACACCGCCATCATCATGATCACCCACGATCTTGGCGTCGTGGCCGGCATCTGCGACAAGGTGCTGGTGATGTACGCAGGCCGGACCATGGAGTACGGCCGGGTCAACGATATCTTCTATCGCCCGAGCCACCCCTATACCGAAGGCTTGCTGCGCGCCATTCCCCGCCTCGACACCGAAGGGGAAGAGCTGCCCACCATTCCGGGCAATCCGCCCAACCTGCTGCGTTTGCCCACCGGCTGCCCCTTCCAGGAGCGTTGCCACCGGGTGAGCGAGATTTGTGGCCAGCAGTCTCCGATCCTGACACCGTTCAACGACGGCCGGGAGCGGGCGTGCCACTGGGTATCGGATGCCATGATCAAGGGAGTGAACTAAATGGGTACTGACAAGAAACTGCTGCTGGAAGTGTCCGACCTCAAGGTTCACTTCCATATCAAGAGTGACAAGGCTTGGCCCTGGGCCAAGCCCTCCGCCCTGAAGGCGGTGGACGGGGTGACCCTGCGCCTCTACGAAGGGGAGACCCTGGGCGTCGTGGGGGAGTCCGGTTGCGGCAAATCCACCTTCGCCCGTGCCCTCATCGGCCTGGTACCGGCCACCGACGGCAAGGTTGTGTGGCTTGGGCAGGACTTAACCAAGCTCGAGCAGAACGCCCTGCGGGAGAAGCGCAAGGAGATCCAGATGATCTTCCAGGACCCGCTGGCCTCCCTGAACCCCCGCATGACCATAGGCGACATCATCGCCGAGCCCCTCATCACCTTCTACCCGACCCTGCCAAGGGAAGAGGTGAAGGAGAAGGTGCGCGCCATGATGACCAAGGTGGGTCTGTTGCCGAACCTGGTGAACCGTTACCCCCATGAGTTCTCCGGCGGCCAGTGCCAGCGCATCGGCATCGCCCGGGCGCTCATCCTCGAGCCCAAGATGATCATCTGTGACGAGCCGGTCTCGGCGCTGGATGTCTCCATCCAGGCTCAGGTGGTGAACCTGCTGAAATCCCTGCAAAAGGAGATGGGGCTCTCCCTCATCTTCATCGCCCACGACCTCTCCGTGGTGAAGCACATCTCGGATCGGGTGCTGGTGATGTACCTGGGCAACGCGGTGGAACTCGGCACCGGCAAGGAGATCTTCGCGAACCCCTTGCACCCCTATACCAAGGCGCTGATGTCGGCAGTGCCCATCCCGGATCCGGACGTGGAGCGCAGCAAGACCATCCAGATCCTGGAAGGGGATCTGCCGTCCCCCATGAACCCGCCGTCCGGTTGCGTATTCCGTACCCGTTGTCCGGTGGCTGGCCCCGAATGTGCCAAGACCCGGCCCATGCTGGAGGGGAACTTCGATCACGCGGTCTCCTGCCTCAAGGTGGATCCGCTCTGAGAACCTGTTAACGATCTTGCTGCGAGGCCGTGATCAAGGCTCATGCGCTGCTCGCTTGTTTGTAACAAAGAGTGCTCATGTATTCATATACATTCCGGTTCCTGCGCTGCACTTTACCTTGCTGACGACCTCTCGCGACAGCTCGTAAACAGGTTTTAAGGAGAACCGTATCGAGAAGGGCGCGTGCTGGCGCCCTTTTTATTGCATGGGGGATAAGATGCCTCTTGGCGCCAGCGGTTGTCGCTGCTACTATCCGCCGCACAAGGGGAGTAACTTCTCGCCGGTTTGTCGTCATTACGGTGCACCCATATCCTGCAGTGCACCCGGCAGCCGGGCAGTTGACGCAAGTCGGCTGTAAGTGAGACCTTGCCGAGAGGCAAGGTGTATCTGCTCCAAACGCGAACCCACTGCCTCCCGGCCGTGGGTTTTGTCGTTTTGGGAGAAGTTAAAATGGGTGAATGGTGGATGTGGACCGGTTTCTTCAGCATAGTGCTGGTCCTGTTGTGGATTGATATCCGCTTTGTCGGTGGCGGCAAGGCGCACAAGGTGTCGCTGAAAGAGGCGGGCATCTGGTCTCTCATCTGGGTCAGCGTGGCGCTCCTGTTCAACCTGGCCATCTGGCTCTGGCTGGATCACAGTGCCGGGCGCGAAATCGCGAACCAGAAGGGGCTGGAGTTTCTCACCGGCTACCTCATCGAAAAGGCACTGGCGGTGGACAACGTCTTCGTCTGGCTGATGCTGTTCGGCTACTTCGCCATCCCGGCGGAGCTGCAGCGCCGGGTCCTGCTCTACGGGGTGCTGGGGGCCATCGTGATGCGCGCCGGCATGGTGTTCGCGGGCAGCTGGCTCATCGAGCAGTTCCACTGGATCCTCTACCTGTTCGGGGCCTTCCTGCTGCTGACCGGTGCCAAGATGCTGTGGGCGGCCGACAAGGAGCCGGATCTCGAGAACAATGCCCTGCTCGGCTGGATGCGTCGTCGCTTCAAGGTGACCGAGACGCTGGAGGGGGAGAAGTTCTTCGTCTGGCGTGACGGTGTGCGCTACGCGACCCCGCTGCTGCTCATCCTGGTACTGGTGGAGGTGAGCGACCTCATCTTCGCGGTGGACAGTATCCCGGCCATCTTCGCGGTGACCACGGATCCCTTCATCGTGCTCACCTCCAACATCTTCGCCATCATGGGGCTGCGCGCCATGTACTTCCTGCTGGCCGGGGTGGCCGATCGCTTCGCCCTGCTCAAATACGGCCTGGCGCTGATCCTGATGTTCATCGGGGTCAAGATGTTGCTGCTCGATATCTTCAAGATACCGACCGGCATCGCCCTTGGCGTGGTGGCGCTGATCCTGCTGGCCTCCATGGGGCTGAGTCTGCTGATGACCCGCAAAAAGGCGGCGTGAACGGCGCAGTAAAAAGGGCTCCCTCGGGAGCCCTTTTTCATGTCAGCAATTTGCTTAGCGCTTGATCTTCTTGGGGTTGGTGTAGCCCCAGACGGTGTACATGTCCGCCAAGAGGGCACCGTTGTACTCCTCCAGATCAGATTGTTTCACCTCGGCATCACCCTGGCGTCCGAACAGGACCACCTCGTCACCGGGTTTGATCCCCTTGATGTCGGTGACGTCCACCATGGTGGTGTTCATGGAAGTCTTGCCCACGACGGGGGCCTTCTGGCCATGGATCAGCACATAGGCCTTGTTGCTCATGGCGCGGCGGTAGCCGTCGGAGTAGCCCATCGGCAGGTTGGCCAGCAGGGAGTCGCGCTTGAGGGTGAAGGTGCGGTCATAGCCGACGGTGTTGCCCGCCGGGTAGTGGTTGACGGAGGCGACCTGGGTCTTGAACGCCATCACCTTCTTGTACTCGGTGTAGGAGGGAATGGTGTCGCCATAGATGATGCCGCCCGGGCGCACCATGTCAAAGTAGGCTTCCGGTACTTCCAGGGTGGCGAAGGAGTTGGCGGCGTGGATGGTGAGCTTGCTGCGATCCAGCTTGCCGGCGTCGATGAGCCACTGGTAGTCCAGCTTGAACTGGGCCAGCCCCAGCTTGACGTCCTCTTTCTCCTCCACCGGGAAGTGGGTCATGATGCCGACCGGGGTGATCCCCTTGAGCTTGAGCATGGCCAGGGCATCGGCCTTGGCATCGTCCTGGCGCAGATCGATGCCGTTGCGGCTCATGCCGGCGGAGTTCAGGCCGATGTGCACCGGGATGTTGGTGTGATGGCGCTGGGCGATGTCGGCGATCCCCTTGGCGCTCTCCAGGCTGCCGATGAGCTCCTCCAGCTTGTAGGGCAGGGCCTGCTCCACTTCATCCGGGGTGGCGGCACGCACCCGCATCAGGCGACCTTCGAAGCCCTTCTCGCGGGCCACGCGGGCCTCTTCGTTGCTGGCGATGCCGATGCAGGGGATGCCTGCCTTGACCACCGAGGGGACCAGCAGGTCGATGCCGTGACCGTAGGCGTCCGCCTTCATGATGGCGCAGATCTGCGGGCCCTTGTCACCGAGGCGATTCTTCAGGGTCTGGATGTTGTGCTCGAAGGCACCGAGATCCACTTCCAGCCAGGCGTTGGCGGCGGTCTGTTCCTGACCGTTGCGGTGGTCGTCGGCGAGCGGCAGATAGGGGGCGGAGACCGCCTGGCCGGCCAGCAGGCCAAAGATCAGGGTCGCGAGCAGTGTTTTCTTGTGCATGGGGCAAGTCCTTTCTTATTGTCTTGAGTTGAGGCTGGGCTCATCGCTGAGGCGAGCTGCGGCATGGCTGGTCATAGCATGTTGCTATGCTAATGATATATTTCACTTTTTATCCAGATGCCGACTCTGGGAGTGTATCTCAACGGCGTCAATCGTGGCACGTGTTGCAGGAAGAAAATATGAAGCTGACGTTGCGGATTCCACCGCTGCTGCTGTTCGTCGTCATCGTGCTCGCCATGTGGCTGGGGCGGGGCGAGGGGAGGGCAGCGCCCCTGTGGCTGGTGCTGGTCGCCACGCTGTGGCTGGCGGGAGCCCTGCTGGGAGGCGGTGCGCTTCTGCATTTCTGGCAGCAGCGCACCACCGTGCACCCCCAGCGGCTGGAGAGCAGCCGGGTGCTGGTGACTCGGGGCGTCTATCGCATCAGCCGCAATCCCATGTACCTGGGGCTGCTCTGCTGGACCCTGGCGCTGGCGTGCTATCTGGGAGGCATGGCAGTGTGGCTCGGGCCGCTGCTGCTCTGGGGCTGGCTTACCCGCTTCCAGATCCTGGCGGAGGAGCAGGCGCTGCGGCGACAATTCGGCGATGCCTATGACGACTATTGCCGGCAGGTCAGGCGCTGGTGCTGAGGCGCGGTGTGCCCCATCAGGCATATGACAACGGCCCGCATAGGCGGGCCGTTGTCATGGGGGTCAGGGGATCACGCCTTGGCGGTGTCTACCTCGCCGAGGGGGGCGGTCTCCCCCAGGCTGTCTTCGCTCTTGGCCACCACGCTCGCGGCGATGGCGTTGCCCAGCACGTTGGTGGCGGAGCGCCCCATGTCGAGGAAGTGGTCGATGCCGAGCAGCAGCAGGATGCCCGCTTCCGGGATGTGGAACTGGTTGAGGGTGGCGGCAATCACCACCAGGGAGGCGCGGGGCACCCCGGCCATTCCCTTGGAAGTAACCATCAGCAGCAGCAGCATCGTGATCTGCTGGGCCGTGGAGAGCTCGATGCCATAGGCCTGGGCGATGAACATCACCGCGAAGGTGCAGTACATCATGGAGCCGTCCAGGTTGAAGGAGTAGCCCATGGGGAGCACGAAGCTGGCGATGCGCTTGTCACAGCCAAATTTCTCCAGCCTGTCCAGGGTTTTGGGATAGGCGGCCTCGGAGCTGGCGGTGGAGAAGGCCAGCAGGATGGGCTCGCGGATGAGGGCGAGCAGAGTCAGCATGCGGCGACGGATGAAGAGGCTGCCCATGGCGATGAGCAGCAGCCAGAGGCAGCCGAGCGCCAGATAGAACTGGGCCATGAAGGTGCCATAGGTGGCGAGGATGCCGAGCCCCTCCTTGGCGACCATGGCGGCGATGGCGCCAAACACCGCGAACGGGGCGAAGTTCATCACGTAGCCGGTCACCTTGAGCATGATCTCGGCGCCGCTTGCCATCAGCTTGACCACGGGCTTGGCGTCGTCCCCCAGGGCGGCGGCGGCCAGCCCGAAGAAGAGGGAGAAGACCACGATCTGCAGGATCTCGTTGGTGGCCATCGCCTCGACCACGCTTTTCGGGATGGCGTGGGTCACGAAATCCTTGAGGGAGATGGCGGTGGCAACCACGCCGGAGCTGGCGCCGTCATCGGGCAGGGAGAGGGAGAGCCCCACCCCGGGTTGCATCAGGTGGACCATGACCAGCCCCAGGGTCAGGGACAGCAGGGAGGCGAGCATGAACCAGCCCAGGGTCTTGACGCCGATGCGGCCCACGGTGCGGGTGTCGCCCATCTTGGCGATACCGACCACGAGCGTGGTGAACACCAGGGGGGCGATGATCATCTTGATGAGGCGCAGGAAGATGTCGGTCAGCAGGGTGATGTCATCGGCAAAGCCTGCGGCCTGTGCGGGCGCGAGCAGGCGATAACCCTGCCCGGTCACGATGCCAAGCAACATCGCAATGAGGATGGCAACGGTCAACTTGTTCATTTTCATGGGGGAGTTCCGGTTTCGATAGGTGCAATGCCTGTGCAGGCGGCGAGGGGCCGCCTCAGTCCTTTTTTTTGTGATCCGGGCGGTGGAATCCAGACAGCCGGTGTGCTGGAGCATGCCTAATCGCGAAGGGGAAATCCAGTGACTTGTTTCGGAGTTTTGCGCCGTTGTTAGCTGCATTTGATATGCATCTTGTGATTTATTTGTATTAATCGCTGTTTATTTTAATTTTTGCGAGATAAACGGCTTCCATGCTCTGTGCGTCCCGGGGGCTGGCCTCCAGGGTGAAGACGAGCAGGGCCGAGGTGCGATGTTCCACCTGCATGTCGTCCATGAAGGTGTCTGGCTCGTACTCGTCGAACCCGAATTGGGGGCGGGTCGGGGTGACCCTGACGGCATCCCGCGACAGGGTCAGCGTCTCGACCCGAATCCAGGGGTATCCCTTTGCCAGTGCCACCTCACCGGCCCGCTTGAGCACGTATTTGCGCGCCGTTTCCCTGTCCACCAGATCGTTGCCCACAAACTCCAGTTGCCAGCGGGCCGGGCCAAGCTGGGTCTGTGAAAAACCGGTCTGGCCATTCCAGAACGATTTTTCACTGTCATAGGCGGTGGCACAGCCCGCGAGCTGGCCGACCAGCAGGGCGCTGAGGGCAAGGGTGCAGAAAGTACGAAGGGAAGGCAACATGATGCGGGCCGCTTGGCAAAGGGGGGTTTACTACAGCACAAAGGGATCGGAGAGACAATCGCGGTGGAAGACCATAAAAGAAAAGGCCTTGTCGTCTGACAAGGCCTTTCTCGGGGAATTTGGTCGGTGTGAGAGGATTCGAACCTCCGACCCTCTACACCCCATGCAGATGCGCTACCTGGCTGCGCTACACACCGACGGAGTCAGCTCGGCTGACGGGGAGGGAGTTTATGGAGATGCCCCGACCCTGTCAACAGGGGAAATTCAGGTTCGAGATCGTTTGCCTGCTTTGCGAGCAACTTCGGATCAAAGTACGACCGGTTGTGCATTTTGTCGGCACATCACCGCCGTCTTGCATGAAAAACGGCCACCCGGAGGTGGCCGTTTGGCGTGATGCTCTCAAGCCGAGATCAGCGGTTGAAGGTCAAGCGCTTGCCCAATACCTTGTCGGTGACTTGGCCGTTCTGCCAGGCTATTTGCCCGTTGACCAGGGTCATCTCAAGCAAGGCGCGCTGGAAGCGGTCATCATCCAGATCAGCGGTTGAAGGTGAGTCGCTTGCCCAATACCTTGTCGGTGACTTGGCCGTTCTGCCAGGCTATTTGTCCGTTCACCAGGGTCATCTCGATGGTGCTCTGGAAGCGGTAGCCGTTGAACGGGGACCAGCCGCACAGGTAGAGCAGGTTGCTGTCGGTGACCACGTAGGGCTTGCCGAGATCCAGCAGCACCAGGTCGGCGAAGTAGCCTTCCCGGATGTAGCCGCGATCCTGCACCTGGAAGCGCTCGGCCACCGCGTGGGAGGTCTTCTTGACGATGGTTTCCAGGCTGAAGACCCCGTTGTGGTAGAGCTCCAGCAGCGCCTGCAGGGAGTGCTGCACCAGGGGCACGCCGGACGGCGCCTTGAAGTAGCTGTTCTGCTTCTCTTCCCAGGTGTGGGGGGCGTGGTCGGTGGCGATGATGTCGAGCACGTCGTTGCGCACCGCATCCAGCAGGGCGTGCTGGTCGGCAGCGCTCTTCACCGCCGGGTTGCACTTGATCTGGCTGCCCAGGGTGTCGTAGTCCGCCTCGTTGAAGAAGAGGTGGTGGACGCACACTTCGGCGGTGATGTTCTTGTCCTTGAGATCCTTCAGATCCGGGGTGGCGGTAAAGAGCGAGAGCTCTTTCGCCGTGGTCAGGTGCAGCACGTGCAGCTTGGCGCCGTACTGCTTGGCCAGGGAGACCGCCATGCTGGAGGATTTGTAGCAGGCGTCCGCGCTGCGGATGCGGCCGTGCTCGCGCATGGGCACGTCTTCGCCCCACTTGGCGCGGGCTTCGTCTTCCAGCACCTTGATGGACGGGGTGTCCTCGCAGTGGGTGACGATCATCACCGGGCTCTCGCGGAAGATGGCTGCCAGGGTCTCCTGGTTGTCCACCAGCATGTTGCCGGTGGAGGCCCCCATGAAGATCTTGATGCCGCAGGACTGCTTGGGATCGAGTTTCTTGATCTCTTCCAGGTTGTCGTTGGTGGCACCCAGGTAGAAGCTGTAGTTGGCGGCGGCGGAGTTGGCGGCGATCTGGTATTTGGCTTCGAGGGCGTCGATGGTGGTGGTCTGGGGATTGACGTTGGGCATTTCCATGAAGCTGGTGGTGCCACCGGCCACGGCGGCCCGGGATTCACTGGCGATGGTTCCCTTGTGGGTCAGGCCGGGCTCCCGGAAGTGGACCTGATCATCGATCATCCCGGGGATGAGATGACGGCCCGTTGCATCGATCACCACGGCATCGGGGGCACTGATGTCCGGGGCGACGCGGGCGATCCGCTCACCCTCGATCAGGACGTCGGAGGCATAGATGCGGCCTTCGTTGACCAGGGTGGCATTCTTGATAAGCAATTTGTTCATGGGGGGTTCCAGTTCCTTTGCCGATAATCCGGGGTCATAATATCGCAAACTGCACTTTCTCTGTAGCAAGGCCTGAGTAATGAAGTTATTTGTTAGAGATTTGACTGTGATCGATTCCAGCTATTTATGCGAGCGCCGCGGCATGGTGGGCGAGAGCTGGCTGGTGGACATCGAGATGAGTGGCGAGCTCAACGAGATGAGCATGCTGCTGGACTTCGGTCGGGTGAAGAAGCTCATCAAGTCGATCATCGATGAAGAGGTGGATCACAAGCTGCTGGTGCCGACGGAATGTCCCCTGGTCCATGTCCACGCGCTGGACAACGACGAGAGCACCGTGGATCTGCTGCGTCCGGGTCGCGCCATTCACCTGCGTTGCCCGACCCAGGGCTTCGCCTTCATTCCCGCCCCCCAGGTGGATAAAGAGTCGGTGACCCGCTATCTGCTGGGGGTACTGGCCAAGCGGCTGCCAGGCAACATCAAGGATCTCTCCCTGACGTTGCGCCAGGAGCGCATCGAGGGCGCCTTCTACCACTACAGCCACGGCCTCAAGAAGCACGATGGCAACTGCCAGCGCATCGCCCACGGCCACCGCTCTCCCATCGAGATAGAGGTGGACGGGGCGCGCAACGAGGAGCTGGAGCTGAACTGGGCCGAGCGCTGGGCCGACATCTACCTGGGCACCGAAGAGGACAGGGTGGCCCTTGGCGAACTCGCCCTGAGCGAGCGGGCCGAGGCGTCACTGAAAGAAGGGAACGCTCACTACATCGGCTTCAAGTACGTGGCGCCCCAGGGGCTGTTCCAGCTCGCCATGCCGGCGGCGGAGGTGGAGATGATCGACACCGACACCACCATCGAGCTGCTGGCCCATTACATCGCCCGCGAAGTGAAGAAGCAGGTAGGGGACAAGTTCGTCAAGATTGTCGCCTATGAAGGGGTCGGCAAGGGCGCCATCGCCTACGCCTGATCCCGCGCCACATGCCAGTAAAAAACAAGGCCCCGCCAATGCGGGGCCTTGTCGTATCGGGTCGTGGCCATCAGGCACTGAGGCGGAAGCGCTGGACCAGCCCCTCCTGCTGCTCGGCAAGGGAGTCGAGCTGCTGGCTGGTCTCGGCGACCCGCTCTATGCCCTGATAGTTGAGATCCGAGATGTCGGAGATGCGGTTGAGGTTGGTGGCGATGTCGGCGCTGGTGGCCTGCTGCTGCTCGGCGGCGGAGGCTATCTGGCTCGACATGTCGCTGATGAGCACCACGATGCCCTGCACCTCTTCCATGGCGTTGTTGGCCTGGGAGCTCTGATCCACGCAACTGTCCATCTCGCGGGAGCACTCCTGCATCACGTTGACCGCCCGGGCGACGCCTTGCTGCAGGTTCTCGATCATGGTCTGGATTTCGCTGGTGGACTGGGCGGTGCGGCCGGCCAGGTTGCGCACCTCGTCGGCCACCACCGCAAACCCGCGTCCCTGTTCGCCGGCACGGGCCGCCTCGATGGCGGCGTTGAGGGCCAGCAGGTTGGTCTGCTCGGCGATGCCGCGGATGACGTCGAGGATGTTGCCAATCTGGCCGCTCATGGCGCTCACGTCGCCAATCACCTTGCCGGTCTGCTGCAGCTTGCCCGCGAGCTGATGGGTGGTGGTGATGTTGCCTGCCATCACCTTGCGCCCCATCTCGGAGGCCTTCTCCACATCCTGCACCCGCTCCAGGGTCTGGTTGGCGGCTTGGGCCACCTCCCGCACCGAGGCCTCCATCTGGGTCATGGCGGCGGCGACCGAGGCGGTCTCCTGACGCTGTTTTTCCAGATCCGCCCGCACCGATTCGGTGGTGTGGCGGTTGTCGTGGGCGGCGCTGTTGAGCTGGGTCGACGCCTGGGAGAGCTGCTTGAGCACATCCCCCATCTGGTGGATCAGCAGGTTGATCTGGCTGGCGAGCTGGCCGAATTCGTTCTGGCTCTTGAAGCCGACCCGCTGGGTCATGTCACCCTGGGTCACCTCGGTCAGCACCCGCAGCAGCTCTTTCAGGGGGCGGCGGATGGCCTTGCCCAGGGTCAAGGCCACCAGGATGGCGACGAAGATGGCGATGGCGATGCTGATCCCCTGGGTCAGGGTACTCTGGGTCTGCACCCGATCGGAGGCCTGGATGCTGGCGTTCATCAGCTGCTGGCTCTGGGCGGTGATCCCCTCCAGCTTGTTCTGGATGCTGAGGATGAGCTGGCTCGCCTGCTTGCTCTGCTCGCGCATGGCCTGCTGCTGCTTCATCAGGGCCAGGTATTGGGAGAGCACGCCGTCATTGCCCGTGGTGTCGCGCACGAAACCATGGACGTAGTGGCCCATGTTGTTGTCGAAGTCCTTGAGCTCCCCCTGGAGATCCTTGATGGTGCTGTTGAAGCCCTCGATCTGCATCTTGTTGCGCTTGAGCGCCGCCTCGATGGGGGCGGGGATGCTCTGGTTGAGGGCATCCATGGTGGAGAGCTCGATGGCGGAGAGCTTGGTGGTCAGGGTCTCGGAGAGCATCTTGATGAAGCTGTCGTCGATGGTGACCATCATGTCCCCCAGGTTCTTCTTGAACTGGGGCAGGCTGACCTGGAACTGGCCCTTGGCCTGATTGACCTTGTGCAGCCGGGTGAGCAGGGCCTCGTGTTCGCCGGGCAGGGTCTGGGTCAGTTGCAGGTAGTCATCCACCAGCTTGACGAGGGCAGTCATGTCCGCCTGCAACTGGGGATGAACCGCCACCTGCTGTTTGAGGCTGGCGACCATCTTGTCGACCTGGCCCTTGGCCTGTTGCAACTCGGCCACTTCCGCCGGCAGTTGCTTGAGATCCTGCTCGGTCAGCACGTCGGTGAGCCATTTGTTGGCGCTGAGCAGGCTTATCTGGGTCTGGCTGCTGGCGAGTACCAGCGGCATGGACTCCTGGGTCACCTGATCCAGGGCGCCGCTGAGTTCGCTCTGGCCGCGAAAGGTCAGTACCGCACTGGCGACCATGACGGCGACCAGGATGGCAAAGCCCAGATAGACTCTCTGTAAGATCGAGAGGTCTGACATTGTTTGTTTCATTATTGTCCCGCTGTCTGTGCAAAAGTCCCTTGCCTGAGTACCCCGTCCCTTTGATACCCTGCATGCCCCGAAGGGGATGCCGTTGTGGTTCGCGGGACGTCTCCTCGCTATCGGTATTCTTCACAATAACTGAAGCGATTGGGACAACGGCTGTGCCAAATGTCGGCTTGTGTCACACTTGGCGCGTTGCGGCGGCCTGTTTGGGAGCCGCTTGAGCTTTGTATTGAATTTTCTTTTTCCTATAAAGGAGTTACCCATGGCGCAAGAAACCATTTTCAGCAAAATCATCCGCAAGGAGATCCCCGCCGACATCCTTTATCAAGACGATCTGGTGACCGCGTTTCGCGACATCCAGCCCAAGGCCAAGACCCATATCCTGATCATTCCCAACGTGCTCATCCCCACCGTCAACGACGTGGAGCCGGATCACGAGCTGGCGCTGGGCCGGATGTTCACCGTGGCCCGCAAGCTCGCCAGCGACGCGGGCATCGCCGAGGACGGCTACCGCCTCATCATGAACTGCAACCGCCACGGCGGGCAGGAGGTCTATCACATCCACCTGCACCTGGTCGGTGGCGAGCCCCTGGGACCCCTGCTGAGCCTGTGATGCGCCTCGTCCCGTCGACCGGCCTGCTGTTGGCCGGTCTGCTGCTGGGGGGCTGTGCCTCCCAGTGGAAAGACATGTTCGTCTCCTACTCGGATCAGATGGTGCCCCTGCGCAACCAGCTGCTGCTGGGCCATGCCGCCGAGGCCCTGTCCGAGGTGCGCGAATCGACCCCGGGGGACGACACCTTCGTGCTCGACCAGCTGGAGAAGGGGCGCATCGCCTGGCTGGCGGGTCAGGACGGCCCCAGCAAGCAGGCCTTTGCCGCCGCCGACAGCCGGCTTGCGTGGGAAGACAATCAGGCCGAGTACCGCCTGAGCCGGGGACTGGCCCAGGCGGGCAGCCTGCTCACCAACGATCAGACCCTGGCTTACCAGGCGCCCGATTACGAGCGCACCATGCTGCACCACTATCTGGCGCTCAACTACTTGCAGCGCGGGGATGCCGACGGCGCCCTGGTAGAGGTGCGCCGTGCCAACCAGGTGCAGGAGCAGGCCCTTAAACGGCGGGCCGACGAGGTGCGCAAGGCCGCGCAGGAGGGGGCGCAGGAGGACGAAGCCGGGGAGATGCGCCAGCTGATGTCGCGCGGCGCCCCCGAGCTCGATCGCCTGATAGGCCAGGTGAAAAACGGTTTCCAGAACGCCTACACCTTCTATTTCTCCGGCGTGCTCTACGAGGCGGCCGGGGATCTCAACGATGCCTGGGTCGATTACCAGCGCGGCTACCAGATAGCGCCGGACAACCAGAGCCTGCAGGATGCCTTGCTGCGCCTGGCCCGGCTTCGCGGCTCTCCCGAGGAGCTCAAGGAGACCGAGCAACGGATGGGCCGCAAGGCGCCGCCCTTGGCCAAGGATCAGGGCCAGCTGGTGGTGCTGTTTGAAGATGGCCTCATCCCGGCGCGCCGGGAGCTCTTCCTGCCGCTGCCCATCTCCACCTCCAGCGGCGATTTTCGTACCTTTACCGTGGCGGTGCCCTATTACGACAATCGGGCCAGCGACGGCGTCCCGCTTACCCTGTCGGTGGGCAAGGGGGTGGCGCAGACCAGCGAGCTGGTAAGGCTGGAGGCGCTGGCGGCCAAGGATCTGCAGGAGCGGCTGCCCGGCATGCTGGCCCGGCAGGCCCTGCGGCTGGTGGCCAAGGAGCAGGTGCGGCGCACTGCCGCCAAGGAGGGGGGGGATGTGGGCAACATCCTGGTGGGGATCTTCAACACCCTCTCGGAGCGGGCGGATACCCGCAGCTGGCTGACGCTGCCCGCCAAGGCCTCGAGCTGGCAGGGGATGGTCCCGGCCGGGAACGTCACCCTGACCCTGGGGGCGGGCAGCGCCATGCGCACCCTGCCACTCAGCGTCCACGCCGGGCGCACCACCCTGGTGTGGGTACAGCGCCTGGGGAGCGGTCTCACGACCCGGGTGATGCCCCTCTAGGGGGAACCGGATATGGCAACTCAGATGAATGACCGGTCAGGCCGACGGCCACCGGCAAGGAGAACAAGATGAAAGCACAAGGGTTGGCCCTGGGCCTGGTTCTGCTGCTGACGGGCTGTGCCACCAATACTTCCGGCGTGGCGCTCTATGGCGCGGCCGGTGCGGCGGCGGTGGCCGAGCAGCATCAAAACGTCAACGTCACCCTGACCGAACTCAGCCGGCGCCAGCAGAACGGCCTGTTGCAGGTCAACGTGGTGGCGGCCAGCACCCAGCGTGGTGACAACACGCTGCAATATCTCTTCTACTGGTATGACGACGCGGGGCAGGAGGTGGCCAGCGATGGCCGCGGCTGGACCCCCCTCAAGCTGCATGGCTACCAGACCCGCACCCTGTCCGCCCTGGCGCCGAGCCCTGCTGCACGGGGTTACCGGATTTACGTTCGCGAAGTGATGGAGGAATCCTACTGATGAAAATGAATCATGCCCTGCTGATCCTGACCGGCGCCCTGGTGCTGGGCGGCTGCTCCAGCACCACAGTCAGCTATGGCGATCCCACCGAGACCGAGACGGTGACCGTCGATTACGGCTCCTCCGACTTGCAGGCCATCGCCGACAAGATGGCGGATTCCATGCTGGCGTCCCCGGCCACCAGCGAGATCACCGCCGGGGGCCGCCCGGTGATGTTCATGGACTCCATCCGCAACAAGACCTCGGAGCACATCGACACCGAGGCCATCACCGACACTATCCGCACCAAGCTGCTGCGCTCGGGCAAGTTCCGCTTCGTGGACATGAGCAAGGTGGCGGCGGTCAAGCAGCAGCTCGAATACCAGCAGGGCAGCGGCATGGTGGATCCCGCCACCATGGTGCGGCTCGGCAAGCAGACCGGTGCCCGCTACATGGTCTATGGCAACCTCGCCAGCATCGTCAAGGACAACGGCAAGGTGAAGGACGTCTACTACCAGATGACCATGAACCTGATGGATGTGGAGAACGGCGAGCTGCTGTGGGCCGATCAGAAAGAGATCCGCAAACAGGCCAAGAAGTCCACCTTTGGCTGGTGAGGACCCGCGGGGGCAGGGGGATCTGGCGGAGCTGGCGCTCCTCGCCAGCCTGCCGGCGCCCTGGGATCAGGGGCGCCTTGAGCCGCTTGGCCAGGGCCTGACCAACGGCAACTACCGGCTCTGCCTCCCCACTGGCGAGCAGGCCTTCCTGCGCCGCGGTCATCCTGATCCGGTGCGCCTTGGCATCGACCGGGCCACCGAGTGGCAGCTCTACCAGGGGGCGGTGGGGCAGGGGCTGGCGTTGCCCTGTCATCACGGCGATCCCGCCACCGGCCTGATGCTGCTGGCGTGGTGCGACGAACCCAACTGGGCCGAGCAGGCGCCGCCTCTCGCCGTGCAGCCCCGCCTGATGGCGGATGTGCTGGTGCGGCTGCACCGCCTGCCGGTGCCGACCGTGGTGATGGCGGTGCGGGCCCACAGCGGCGGGTATCGGCAGCGTCTGGCCCATATCCCTCCCTGGCTGCCCGCCCTGGAGCGGGCCCTGCTCGCGAGCCGGGAGCCGGACGACTGCTGGCTCCCTTGCCATCACGATCTCAATCCGGCTAACTTGTTGGGGTCGCGGCCCTGGGTCATCGACTGGGAGTACGGCGCCGCCGGCCATCCGGGGTTCGAGGCCGCCAGCATTCAGCGCACCCACGGCTGGAGCGAAGAGCAGCGGTGCCAGTTGGAGAGCTGCTATCTTGAAGCCATGGACGGGGCAGCGACGGGGCTGGGGCCCCGGGGATTCCAGGCCGATGCCTTCCTGCCCTGGGTCGATTACATCGGCCTGCTGTGGGCGCTGCTGATGGCCGAACAGCAACCCGGGCCCGAGTATCAGGCCCTGATCGACATCAACCGCCAGCGCCTGGAGTGATGCCCGGCAACGGCCCGCGCGACGCGTATATTCAATGAATGGGAGGCATGCATGGTGACCACATTCTCATGGCGTCAACCGCGTAGCTGGAGCCTGCTGCTGCTCTGCCTGCTGCTGACGGGTTGCGCCACCCGGGTGATCTACTACTGGCTCGACTCGGCCATCGTCTGGCAACTGGACGACTACTTCTCCCTGGACCGCAGCCAGAAGAAGCTGCTGGACCAGGAGGTGAAGGGGCTGATGGCCTGGCACCGGCAGCATGAGCTGCCCATCTATGCCCGGGATCTCGACGCCCTGGCCAAGGCGGTGGCCAGCCCCATGAGCCCGGCCCAGGTGACCCTGCATCTGGACAGAACCCAGGCGAGCCTGACCCGTACCCTGGAGAACGCCATTCCCCGCACGGTGCGCCTCGCCAAGACCCTGACCGACGAGCAGGTGGCTCGCTTCATGGCCGATCGGGTGAAGCGCCAGCAGGAGCGCCAGCACGATTTTGCCACCCAGTCGAAGGCCGAGATGATTAAGGGCTTTCGGGAGAAGATGAACGAGCGCCTGGTGTTCTGGATTGGCAAGGTGAAACCGGCCCAGGAGCCTCTCATCACGCAGTGGGCCGAGTGGCAATACGAGATGATGGCCCCCTGGCTCGACTTTCAGGAGGCCTGGACCAAGGAGCTGGATCGGCTGATGAAACAGCGCCAGAGTCCGGATTTCGGCCAGGAGCTGACCCGCTTGCTCCAGCAGGGGGACGGCCTGATGGATGGCCGCTTCACCGGCTACACGGACCAGTCCCGCCAGCGCACCATCCAGTGGCTGAGCGATCTCAGCCACTCCATGGATCTCTCCCAGCGGGCCCACCTCTACACCCTGCTCAAGGACTATGCCGAGGACTTCGAGGCCATGACCCGCAGCCGCTGAGGACGCGGTGAGACAACACAAGGGCGGCGGGCCCCGGGCCTGCCGCCCTTGTTCTTGTGGGGCAGGCTGTGGTAGCTTGCCCTTTCTATTGTGTGGGAATTAACTTTTGAACCTGACCGACAACGTGAAACTGGCGGCGATGACCCTGCTCATCACCCTCGCATTGTTGTTCTCTACCCTCTCGGTGGAGGGGGTCAAGGTACCCGCGTTCCAGCCCTCGGCCCAGCAGGCCCACTCGCTGGCGGAGGGGGCGGCGCCTGCCGACGCAAGCCCGGCGGCCCACGGCGTCAGCGGCAGTGACGATGGCATCGTCAAGTTCGTCGGCTCCCACCAGAATCACCTGCTGCGCCTCGAGCACTCCCTGAGCCGCGATCATCAGCCCGGCAGCGTGGTCTACGAGCTGGTGATGAGCTGGTCCCAGCAGGCGATCCTGCTGCTGCTGTGCGGCCTGCTGTTCTATGCCGCCCTCTTCTACCCGGGGACGAGCTTTCGCGATCACTTCGCCGGCATTCACAGGCGCCGCCTGCAGCGCCGGCATCTGCAGTACCGCTTCGCCCAGAGCTTCCTCGCCTGATCCCGATGGGGTCAGCTTGCCACCTGTTGCCTCATCTTCTCTCTGTTGCTGTTCACTTTTAGTGAACGGCTAGGCTGTCTTGTTTCATTTTTTTGCACGGTGCGACCCCGGTGTCGCCCCTTGCCATCGCCTGACAGAGGCCGATTTCATGAGAAAAAAGAGTCATACCGTGTTGAACCGCATGAGCCTGTGGCAGTACGCCCTGTTGCTGCTGATGCTGGTCACGTTCGCGTTCTATTCCCTGCCCACCTTCTTCGGTGAGCAGCCCTCCCTCGGTCTGCACGGCCAGTCGCGCCTGAGCGACGCGCAGCGCACCCTGCTGGCCGAGAACCACATCGACCCCCTCAAGCAGATCGCCCAGGGTGGCCGGATGGCGCTGGTGTTCGCCAGCCAGGGGGAGCAGCAACTGGCCAAGCAGTTGCTGGAGCAGCAGGGGCTGGACAGCGCCGCCCTGACCCTGGAGTTCTACTCCAACGCCCCGGCCTGGATCAGCCGGCTCGGCGCCGACCCCATCAAGCTCGGGCTGGACCTGCGCGGTGGCTCCCAGCTGCTGATCGGGGTGGACGTGGATTTCGTCATCGACAACCAGACCAAGAACCTGGTGGATACCCTGCGCACCCATTTTCGCGAGGCCAACCTGCGCGGTGCCAGCGTGATGCGCACCGCCCAGGGGAGCGTGGCCGTCACCCTGCCCGACGTGGCGGGGCAGGAGGCCTGGCTCTCCATCATCAAGGAGAGTGCCGGTACCCGCCAGGATCAGTGGACACTGAGCCGTTCCGGCAACGCACTGACCCTGGTGCTGAGCGACGCCGAGCGTACCCTGCTGGTGAACAACGCCGTGACCCAGAACCTGTCGATCCTGAAAAAGCGGATCAACGAGCTCGGCATCGTCGAGGCCTCGGTGGTACGTCAGGGGCAGGACGGCATCCGCATCGAGCTGCCGGGGGTGCACAACCCCAAGCAGGCGAAAGAGGTGATCGGCGCCACCGCGTCCCTGGCCTTCTATGAAGCCAAGGCCGACAGCCGCTTCTTCATGGCGGATCGCAGCGGCCAGGCGGTGGGGCTGGCCCGCCAGCCGGTGCTGAGCGGCGAGCACATCGTCGATGCCCGCGCCAACATGGGGGAGATGGGGCAGCCCCAGGTCAACATCGTGCTCGACACCCTGGGGGGGAGCAAGATGAACCAGTTCAGCCGCCAGCACGTGGGCAAGCCCATGGCCACCGTCTTCACCGAGTACAAGACCAACGCCGAAGGCAAGCTGCGCGCCCGAAGCGAGGTGATCAACGTCGCCACCATCCAGACCGCCCTTGGCAACCAGTTCCGCATCACCGGGATTGGCAGCCTGCCGGAGGCTCAGGAGCTTGCTATGCTGCTGCGGGCCGGGGCCCTCACCGCGCCGCTGAAGATCCTGGAAGAGCGCAGCATAGGCCCGACCCTAGGTCTGCAGAACATCGAGGCGGGCTTCACCGCCCTGGCGTTCGGCATGGCGGGCATGATGCTGTTCATGATGGCCTGGTATCGCAAGTTCGGCTGGGTCGCCATCACGGCGCTGGTCGCCAACCTGCTGATGCAGGTGGGCATGCTGGCAGTATTGCCGGGGGCCGTGCTGACCCTGCCGGGGATCGCCGGTCTGGTGCTCACCGTCGGCATGGCGGTGGATACCCATGTGCTGATTTTTGAGCGGATCAAGGACCGGCTGCGGGAAGGGGGGTCGTTGGCCAACGCCATCGACTTTGGTTATCGCTCGGCGTTTCGCACCATCTTCGATGCCAACATCACCACCCTCATCTGCGCCGTGGTGCTCTATGCCATCGGTTCCGGGCCGCTGCAGGGCTTCTCCATCACCCTGATCCTGGGGCTCATCTCCAGCATGGTGACCGGCATCTGGGGCACCCGCGCCATCATCAACCCCCTGTGGGGCAACAGCCGCGCCAAGCTGCTGAGGGTATGACCATGAACCGACTTCATCACCATGACGCCGCGCCCGTGAGCCTGTATGGCCTGCACACCGACCGCTTCCTGCCGGGAAGCCTGTACCACCTGACGTCGAGGGAAGAACAATGCTGAGAATGATCCTGGCCATGGGGCTGACCCGCTGGCGCTATATCGGGCTGTGGGCCTCCGTGCTGCTGACCCTGGCCTGCGTGGCCGTCCTTGCGACAAAAGGGCTCGCCCTCGGGCTCGATTTCACCGGCGGGATCCTGCTGGAGTTTCGCATCCAGACCCTGAAGGAGGCCCATGAGCTCAACGCCCTGCTGACGGCGCCCCTGGCGGGGGTGGTGGAGCTGCACGGCGCCGGTGTGCCCGGCGAGTGGCTCATCAAGCTGCCCCCCCACGCGCTGCCCTGGGCGGCGGAGGATCTGGCGACCATGCTGGGGCAGCAACTCGCCCTGCCGGTGGAGCTCTTGCGCACCACCATCGTCGGGCCCCAGGTGGGCGCGGAGCTGTTCCAGCAGGGGATGCTGGCGGTGCTGGTGGCCTCGCTCGCCATCTCCGCCTACCTGGCGGTGCGCTTCGAGTGGCGCCAGGCCATCGGCATCCTGGTGTCGGTACTGCACGACGGTCTGGTGGCCATCGGGCTGCTCGCGCTCTTTGACATCGAGTTCGACCTCAACGTCATCGCGGGCCTGATGGCGGTGATAGGCTACTCCCTCAACGACAGCATCGTCATTTCGGACCGGTTGCGGGACTTGCTGGGGTCGCGTACCCGTATGGGGATCCACGAGTGCTCGGACGTGGCCATCAAGGCCACCTTCAGCCGCACCATGATCACCTCGGGCACCACCCTCTTCACCGTGGGGGCCCTGCTCCTGTTCGGCGGCGACGCCCTCTACGGCTTCTCCTTCACCCTGTTCGCGGGCATCCTGGTGGGGACGCTCTCCTCCATCACGGTGGCCTCCACCGTGCAGGAGCTGCTGGGGCTCTCCCCCCAGGCCTACCAGAAAAAAGAGGAGGAGCTGGCCGAGGCGGCGTGACCGGCGAGCGCCCCGTCACGGGGCACATGGGCGGCCAGTGCGGCCGCCCCGGGCAAAAAAGGAAGGCGAATGCCTTCCTTTTTCCATTCTGCCAGAGGGGGGCGGCGGTCCCGAAGGCCGGGTTGGGGCGGCGGGTGTGACGCGGCCGAGCAGAAGTTGAAAAGTGTAATGAAATGCATGTTTTAGGCGCTATTTTCGGGGCCCGCATCGGCTACACTGGCAGGGAGTCTATGGATGGAGTAAGCACTCATGAATATCGCTCGTCGGCTTCAACTCATTGCCCTGCTGGTCATGCTGGCCCTGGGGTGTCTCAGCTGGTTCAGTATCAGCAGACTCTCCTCCGCCAATGCGGATCTCAGCTATGTAACAGACAACACAGTCCCCAGCATTTCCACGATCAAGGAGATACAAACAGACTTCTACGCCCTGCACTCATTGATCCAGGCGCACGTGCTCAACACCGACGACGGCAAGATGAGTCAGATAGAGCAGAGCATTGCATCCCTTCACACCAAGATGGACGCCCTGCTGAGTCAGTATGAAAGCGGGATGATCTCCAATGAGGAGGACAGGCAGCTCGTCGCCGATGATCGGCGCTTGGTTGCCCAGTACGGCAAGGCCTCTGAAGACGTCCTGCGCCTGTCCCGCGAGAACAAGAATGTGGAGGCCAGAGAGGCGATCGACAAGGAGCTTGCCCCCTTGTTTGAGCAGCTTTCCCAGGCCATCGACAAGCACGTCCACTTCAACATCCAGCAAGGTGACGCCGTCAAGCTGCGAGGCGAGCAGAATGCCGATAGCAGCATGCAGGCCCTGTTGTTCATCTCGGTGGGCGCGGGTGCCCTCACGCTGGTGCTCTTTCTCTGGCTGTTCAGGCAGGTCGCCAATCCCCTCCGTCTGGCCATGGCGACCCTGTCCGAGATCCAGCGCGACCTGAACTTCACCCTGCGGGCCAATGTGAGCCAGCAGGACGAGATCGGCCAGACGCTGACGGCGGTCAACCGCCTGCTGGACACCTTGCAGCAGACCTTCACCGAGTTCTCGGTGGGCAGCCTGCAGATCAAGAGCACGGCAGAGTCCCTCTCCCAGGCGGCCCAGCACATGGCGGAGTCGGCGAGTCAGGCCAATGACGCCACCAGCCTTATCGCCGCCGGGGTGGAGGAGATGAGCGTGAGCATCACGGACATCTCCCAGCGCACCCAGGAGACCAGCCGCATCACCAATGAATCCGGCAAGCTCGCCAGTGACGGCGGGGCCACCATAGAGCGCACTGTGCTCGCCATCAACGACATCGCCGACGCCATTCGTCAGGCCTCCCGCGATGTGACGGCGCTGGGGGAGGGGATCTCCCGCATCGGTGGGGTGGTGAACGTCATCAACGATGTGGCGGGGCAGACCAACCTGCTGGCGCTCAACGCCGCCATCGAGGCGGCGCGGGCCGGTGAGCAGGGACGCGGCTTTGCGGTGGTCGCCGACGAGGTGCGCAAGCTGGCGGAGCGGACGGCCCAGTCGACCCAGGAGATCTCAAGGACGGTGGAGGCTATCCAGCAAGGGTCCGAGGCCACGGTGGCCAGAATGGTCCTGGTGGAGGAGAAGGTGGCGCAAGGGGTGGCCATGGCGACGGAAAGCGGGGCCATCATCACCCAGATCCGCCAGGCCTCCCATCGCGTCATGGATCAGGTCGGCGAGATCACCCTGGCCATCCGCGAGCAGACCTCGGCGGCGGAATCCATCGCCCTCCAGGTCGAGCAGATAGCCCAGGTGGTGCAGCAGACCAGCAGCACGGCGGAGGAGACTTCCGCCGCCGCAGAGGAGCTGAACGTGACCACGGAGAATATCCACCAGCAGATCTCCCGCTATCGCATCCAGTGATGCGCGGATCGGTTGTTCTCTCCCCGCCATGCCCATGGCGGGGATTTTTTTATGTCAGAACCCCGAACCGGGCTGTTGCAGGAAGGCGGCCTCTTCCTCCGTGCTCGCCCTGCCCAGGATGGCGTTGCGGTGGGGGAAGCGGCCAAAGCGCTCGACGATCACCTGGTGGCGCCGAGCAAAGTCGGCAAAGCCTTCGAAGGTGGCCCGGGCCGGGCCTGTGGCCTGCTCGTCGGCCAGGGCCTCGAACAGGGCGACGCTTCTGGCCTGCTGCTCTCTGGACTCCGCGTGCTCGAGGGGCAGATAGAAGAAGACCCGGGCCAGCGGCGAGAGCCCCTTGTCGACCCCGAGGGTGAGCCCCTTGAGGCACAGCGCCCTGGCCTTGTCGTCCTGGGCGAAGGCGGCGGGGGTGTGGCGGTGAAGGTTTCGCGGCAGCTGGTCCAGCAGCAGGATGAGGGCCAGGCGCCCTGCGGGATCGCCCTCCCAATGGGCGAGCTCGCCCGCTGCGGCACGGGCCGCCAGTTCGCCGAAGCGTGAGGCCAGCAGGGCATCGGTCTCGCTGCTCTTGCCCCACCAGAGGGGGGCCTGGCGGGCGGCACGGGGAGCGTCGTCTGCGTCATCGCCAAACCAGAAATCGAGCAGAGGTTGCCAGGGTTGCATGGGAACTCCTTGGGCCGGTGGCCGTGAAGTGAAAACGGAGCAGGGGATCTGCCATGGGGGGCTGCCGCCGTGGCGGCTTCCCGTTACACTGTGCCATCTTTTGCCCCAAAGGGTGATCCCCGGATGGGCCCGTGATCCCCTGACCCCCTCATCACCCTGACCGGGGCAGCCCGGATGTGTCCCACTCAATAGAAGGAATGCCAGATATGGCCGGAGCCAGTTTGTTGACCCTGCTCGATGATATTGCCAGCGTGCTCGATGATGTCGCCCTGATGACCAAGGTGGCGGCGAAGAAGACGGCCGGGGTGCTGGGGGACGATCTCGCCCTCAATGCAGAACAGGTCTCCGGGGTGCGGGCCGAGCGTGAGCTGCCGGTGGTGTGGGCGGTGGCCAAGGGATCGTTTCGCAACAAGCTCATTCTGGTGCCTGCCGCCATCGCCATCAGTGCTCTTATCCCCTGGCTCATCACCCCGCTCCTGATGCTGGGGGGGGCCTACCTCTGTTTCGAGGGGGCGGAGAAGCTGGTCCACAAGTTCCTGCCCCACGAGGAGGAGGCGCATCAGGCGGCGCCGGTGCCCGAGGATCTGGCGGCCTATGAGCGCCAGAAGGTGAAGGGGGCCATTCGCACCGATTTCATCCTCTCGGCGGAGATCATCGTCATCGCCCTCGGTACCGTGCAGGGGTCGAGCCTGGGCCTGCAGATCGCCGTGGTAGCGGGCATCGCCCTGCTGATGACCGTCGGGGTCTATGGCCTGGTGGGGCTCATCGTCAAGCTCGACGACATCGGTCTGCACCTGCTGCAAAAGCCCGATGGCGGCGCCGTGCGCCGGGCGGTGGGGCAGGGGCTGCTGGTGACGGCGCCCCGTCTGATGCACCTGCTTGCCCTGGTGGGCACCATCGCCATGTTCATGGTCGGCGGCGGCATTCTGGTCCATGGCTGGCCCTTCCTCCATCACCTCATCGAAGGGACTGCGGGTACGGTGGCCGCCCTGCCCGGGGTCGGCGGGGTACTGGCCGTGGTGACGCCCACCCTGCTGAGCGCCCTGGCCGGCGTGGTGGCGGGGCTGGTGCTGGTGGTGGCCATGACCCTGGTGAGCAAGCTTCAGCCCGCCAAATAGGTCGCTTGTCGGGGGAGGGCCGACAGGGGCCGTCGCACTCGGGGGCGCTCTTCTGCTGGTTGCCTCGAATGGGGGCTAGGCAAGTGCCTGGCCCCCTTCGTACTATCCGGTTTCACCCGCCCGCAGAGGCGGGGTGACCCGATATGGACGCAAACAGACAAGGACAACCATGAAACCACCCGTTTGGCGAGATGATCACATCTATGCCGCCCCCGACGATCCTGCCATCGAGGCCGCCTTCCAGGAGGCTGCCCGCGCCCTTACCCGGCTTGACGCCCTCCTGGCGGACCTGCCGGATCCCGCCCATCCCGTTGCGGATGCCAATGCCCTGCGCCACCTGCTGCGGGCCATCCGCCGCGAGGCCAACGGGGTGAAGACCCTGGCCTGGAACAGCCAGGTCTATGGTTACAACCGGCTGAGCCAGAACGGGCGCGACGAGGAGGCCCGGGTACTGCTCTCCCGGGGCCAGCAGCTGGAGGCGACCCTGGACCAGCGCAGCAAGCCGGTGGACCTGTTCTGGGTTCGCGCCCCCGAGTCACTGGTGCGCACCCTGCTGCAAGATCCCGAACTCTTCGAGCTGGCCTACCACATCCATCACGACAGAGCGCTGCAGGATCAGTGGCTTTCGCTCGAGAGCGAGCAGCTCATCGAGGGGTTGGCGGTGGACGGCCTGCAGGGGTGGGGGGATCTCTACGACAACCTGGTGGGGCGGCTGCTGCCGGTGGTGGAGGGGGTGCCCATGGGGCTTGCCCAGGCGGACAACCTGCTCGCCCACCCGGACAGGGCACGGCGCGCCAGTGCCTGGCACGCCATCCAGGGCGCCTGGGAGGCGGAGCAGGAGACGGTGGCCGCCATTCTCAACGCCATCAACGGCTGGCGCAACGAGCTCGGCCGCCAGCGTGGCAAGGGGCGCAGGCTGGATGCCCTCGAGGTTACCTGCCATCAGGAGCACATCACGGGCGCGACCCTGGAGACCCTGATGGCGGCGGCCGGGGAGCACAGGGAGCTCGGGCGCCGCGCCTTGCGGGCCATGGCCTGTGCCCAGCAGATCACCGACTTCGCCCCCTGGGATCTCTTTGCTCCGGCGCCTCAGGCCGTACACGGCAAGTTCGGCTTCGAGCAGGCGCTGAATCTGGTGATGGAGGCCTTTGCCGCCTTCGACCCCGAGATGGGGGCGTTTGTCCGCATGATGGCCGACAAGGGGTGGATCGATGCGGCCCCGAGCGAGCACAGGCGAAGCGGCGCCTATTGCACCGAGTATGCCGATCCGCCCGAGCCAAGGGTCTTCCTCACCTTCGAGGGGACCATGGACAACGTCATCACCCTGGCCCATGAGCTCGGCCACGCCTGGCACAGCTGGTTGCTGCGGGATCTTCCCTTCGAGCAGCGGGGCTACCCCAAGACGCTGGCGGAGACCGCCTCCCTCTTTGCCGAGATCCTGGTGCGCGATGCCCTGCTGGCCGCCACCGACAAGGTGGAGCAGCGCCGGGCCATCGCCTGGCTGGACGGGGAGCGGGCCGCGAGCCTGCTGCTCGACATCCCCGCCCGCTTTGCCTTCGAGCGCGCCCTGGTGACGGCGCGGGAGGCGGGTTACGTGGGGGCGAGCCAGATGCGGGAGATGATGAAATCGGCGCAGCAGCAGTGCTATGGTGACGCCCTCAGCCAGTATGACGAGCTGTTCTGGGCCAGCAAGGGCCACTTCTCCATCGCCGAGTCCGGGTTCTACAACTACCCCTATCTGTTTGGCTATCTCTTCAGCCTGGGGCTCTATGCCCAGCATGCGCGGGCCGGGGGCGAGTTTGTGCCCGCCTATCGCGCCCTGCTGCGAGATACCGGCCGCATGAGCGCCGAGGCGCTGGTGGAGAAGCACCTGGGGGTCGACATCCGCGAACCCGGGTTCTGGCAGGAGAGCCTGCGCTATGTGGAAGAGGCGGTGGTGCGCCTCGAGCGGCTGGTGTGATGCCTGCCCGCGAAGGTGGTGGCTCTGGCCACCTGGATTTCACGACGGGCGATGCCCGTCCCTGACGATGAGCGTTCGATGCAACAACGAGTCTATCCACAGCAGTGGCAAAATGATCACATCTACCCCTCCCTCGACAGCTGTGTCCTCGAGGCGGACATGAGTCTGGCCCGCGCCAGCCTGGCCGAGCTGAGCGGTTTTATCGAGGGACTGGCCCAGGTTCCTCGCACCCCAGGCACCTTGCAGGACTTCCTCAGGGAGGTACGCCTGCGGGCCCGGCGCATTCGCGACATCGGCTGGAACATCGCCGTGCTGGCAGCCTGCAAGGGGAGCCAGGACGCCCGGGATCCCCTCGCCAAGCAGGTTGCCTCCCGGGCCCGTGCCCTCAATGCGGATCTGTTCAAGACGCTTGCCCCCATCGAAGATCTGATGCTGGGGCTGCCTGCGCCCGAGTTTGAACAGCTGATGGCCGACCCCCTGCTCGGGGAGGAGGAGTACCGGCTGCGCCACGAGCGTCGCCTGCAGGATCAGCGGCTGCCGGTGGAGGCGGAGCAGCTGGTCATCGGCCTTGGCACCGACGGCCTGCACGCCTGGGGCAACCTCTACAACGATCTGGTGGGCAAGATAAGGCTGGTGATCGCGGGTCGCGAGATGGGGCTGGCAGAGGCGAGCAACCTGCTCTCCAGCCCGGATCGGGCCCTGCGCAAAGAGGCCTTCGATGCCATCAGCGCTGGCTGGGAAGGGGAGCAGGAGACGGTGGCGGCCATCCTCAACGCCCTCAACGGCTGGCGCCTGGAGCTCTCGCGCCAGCGCGGCAAACACCGGCGCCTCGATGCCCTGGACGTTTCCTGCCACCAGAGCCACATCGAGCGGGCGACCCTGGATACCCTGATGGCGGAGACCTGGCAGGCCCGTCATCTGGGCCAGCGGGCCCTGGGGCTGATGGCCGGTCACCTCGGCCTCGAGGTGCTGGGGCCGGAGGATCTCTTTGCGCCGCCCCCTGCCGCCAGCCGCCGGGAGATCCCCTTCGAGGAGGCGGTCGACATCATCGTCCAGGCCTTCGCGCGCTTTGACCCCGAGATGGGGGACTTTGCCCGCATGATGGCCGAGCGCGGCTGGATTGATGCCGCCCCCACCCCCAACCGGCGCACCGGGGCCTATTGCACCAAGTTTGCCGAGCCGGTGGAGCCGCGGGTCTTCATCACCTATGCGGGCACCATGGACAACGTCATCACGCTGGCCCACGAGCTCGGTCACGCCTGGCACAACTGGCTCATCCGCGACTTGCCCATGAGCCAGCGCAGCTACCCCATGACGCTCGCGGAGACCGCCTCCATCTTCGCCGAGACCCTGGTGCGCAGCGCCCTCTACGAGCAGGCCCGAAGCGCCGAGGAGCGTCTGGCCATCGCCTGGGCGGATGCCGACGGCGCCGCCACCTTCCTGGTCAACATCCCGGCCCGCTTCGACTTCGAGCGGGCCCTGGTGGCCGAGCGCGAGCAGGGCTATGTGTCGTCGGCCCGGCTCAAGGGGCTCACCGACGAGGCCTGGGGGCGCTGGTACGAGCAGAGCCTTGACCGCTATCACCCCTTGTTCTGGGCCGCCAAGGCGCACTTCTCCATCGCGGGCTTCGGTTTTTACAACTACCCCTACCTCTTTGGCTATCTGTTCAGCCTCGGGGTCTATCAGCAGCTGATGAGCCGCCAGGCCGCAGGGGAGGAGGGGGTGGCGAAGGCCTACCGCGCTCTGCTGCGAGACACAGGTCGCATGAGCGCCGAAGAACTGGTCGAACGGCATTTGGGGCAGGACATTCGAAAACCCGCCTTCTGGCAGGGGAGCCTGGCCCTGGTGGAAGCGGCGGTGGCGCGCTTCGCCCAGTGCGGCAGTTAACCTCGCCAGACCCGGTTTGCGCCATGTCCCGCCGGGGCATGGCGCTGCCACAGCGGCCCCGGCGCGCGGTTCGGTGGCCCGAAGGGGCGTGATCCAAAGCAAGAAAGTGGGATGTTTTGGTGGCGCAAGGCCCTGTCGCTGGGGTAGTTTCGATAGAACCGACACAGTTTTTGAGGTCTTGTCCATGATCATCTATCTGCATGGCTTTGATGCCACCAGCCCCGGCAATCATGAAAAAGTGCTGCAGTTGCAGTTTATCGATGATGATGTGCGTTTCGTGCACTACAGCACGGTTCACCCTCGCCACGACATGAGCCATCTGCTCAAGGAAGTGAAGAAGCAGCTCGACATGAGCACCGATCCCAAACCTCTCATCTGCGGCGTGGGCCTGGGTGGCTACTGGAGCGAGCGGATCGGGTTTCTGTGCGGCATCAAGCAGGTGGTCTTCAACCCCAATCTGCACCCGGAAGAGAACATGCAGGGCAAGATCGACCGGCCGGAGGAGTACGAGGACATCGGCACCAAGTGTGTAACCGAATTTCGTAATAAAAATTCAGGAAACTGCCTGTGCATCCTTTCCGTTCAGGATGAAATCCGCGATAATCGGGACACTGAACGTGAATTGAAGAACTATTACGACATCGTATGGGATGAGCGCGAGACCCATAAGTTCAAGAACATCTCGCACCATCTGCAACGGATGAAGGCCTTCAAAGAAGCCTGAGCCATCACGTCAACCGATTTCGTTTTAGGGAGCCAATGGCTCCCTTTCGTTTTGAGGAACCAAGGAAAATCATCATGATGAATATTGTCGTTGTAGGCGGTGGCGCCGGTGGTCTCGAGCTTGCGACCAGCCTGGGCCGCAAGCTGGGCAAGAAGAACAAGGCCAGGATCACCCTGGTGGATCGCAATCGCACCCACCTGTGGAAACCCCTGCTGCACGAAGTGGCCACCGGCTCCATGGATGCGGGCATCGACGCCCTGAGCTACCAGTCCCACGCCAAGAACCACGGCTTCGAATTCCAGCTCGGCAGCCTGACCGACATCAAGCGCGACGAGAAACGCATCGTGCTGGCGCCGATCCACGACGAGAGCGGCGCCCTGGTGGTCAACGAGCGGGAAGTGGCTTACGACATCCTGGTGATGGCCATCGGCTCCGTCTCCAACGACTTCAACACCAAGGGCATCAAGGATCACTGCATCTTCCTGGACAGCCCCTCCCAGGCGCACCGCTTCTACAACAGCATGATGAACCGCTTCCTGCAGTTCGCCACCGAATACCAGCCCGGTGACAAGGTGAAGATCGCCATCGTTGGCGGCGGCGCCACCGGCGTCGAACTCTCTGCCGAGCTCTACAACGCGGTGGAACAGCTCTACGCCTACGGCTTCAAGAACCTCACCACCGACAGCCTCAAGGTGACCCTGGTGGAAGCGGGCCCCCGTATCCTGCCGGCCCTGCCGGAGCGCATCAGCGGCTCCGCCCATCAGGAGCTGGTGAAACTGGGCGTGGACGTGCGTACCGCCACCATGATCACCGAGGCGACCAGCGATGGTCTGCACACCAAGGATGGGGAGCTGATTGAAGCAGACCTCATGGTGTGGGCCGCGGGCATCAAGGCGCCGGACTTCATGAAGGAGATCGCGGGCCTGGAAACCAACCGCATCAACCAGCTGGTGGTCCACGAGACCCTGCAGACCACCCGGGACGAGAACATCTTCGTCATCGGCGACTGCGCCGCCTGCCCGCAGCCGGACGGCAAGTTCGTGCCGCCCCGCGCCCAGTCCGCCCACCAGATGGCGACCCAGGCGTTCAAGAACATCCTGGCCAAGATGAACGGCGGCGAGATGAAGCCCTACCGCTATCACGATCACGGCTCCCTGGTCTCCTTGAGCCGCTTCTCCACCGTGGGCAGCCTGATGGGTAACCTGATGCGCGGCTCCATGATGGTAGAAGGCTACATCGCGCGCATCGTCTACATCTCCCTCTACCGGATGCACCAGGTCGCCCTGCACGGCTACATCAAGACCGGCCTCATCATGCTGGTGGGCCGCATCAACCGGGTGCTGCGCCCGAGCATGAAGCTGCACTGAGTGCATGGCGGCTGCCGCTGCGAACATCAAAAAGGAGAGGCTTGCCTCTCCTTTTTTTATGGCCGACGCAGGGCGACGCAAGAAACGTCTGCCGTAGTTGAGGGCGAAGAAGTAGAGGGCCGGAGTGGGGTAGCGGCCCGAGAGATCCCGCTCATCGACGCTGGCGCTCTCCATGTGGATGTACTCAAACCCGGCTCCCAGGGTCTCCTGAGGGGTGAGCGCATAGGTGACACCGGTGCCGAGCCGCAACGCGCTGCCGCTTGGCGCCGTGAGGGAGGTGTGATCTTGATCCCGGTAGGCACTGGTGTCGTACGCTACGCCGCCATTGAGGGTCCATTGGGGCGTCAGCGCGTGCTGGAGCCCGAGCGCCAGGTGGTAACTGTCCTGATAGAGCCCCTTCTGCGGGGCGGTGCGGTCAAAGATGGTGACTTCGTTGTCGTTGTAGCGGCTCCAGTCCTGCCAGCCCAGATTGCCCATGATGGCCCAGTCGTGGGCCAGAGTATGAAAGGCGCTCACCATCAGCTGCTGGGGGCTGTTGACCATGCCGGACAGGGGCAGGGTGGCGCTGATGCCGGGCAGGTTGGGGCGCGAGAAGGTGATGGTGCGGTCGATGGCGAAGTGGTAGGCCACCTCGCTGGCATAGCCGAGCCCGAATCGGGTCTCTGGATTGTGCTCATAGAGGAGCCCCAGCTTGGCATTGAGGGCCCAGTCTCCGTCGTCCTGCTTCTGCTCCCCGCCACTGCCCTCCCGGGTGAGGGAGAACAGGCCGTAGTTGATGCCGATCCCGGCCCCGAGTGACCAGTGCTCGTCGAGGCGATAGGCGATGGATGGTTGCAGGGTGAGGCCGATCAGGGTGGCCTTCTTGATGAGCTGCTTGCCAGCCCAGTCGCCAAAATCGAGCCCCAGCCCGAAGTTGCCATAGAGCGCCAGGCCCGCCGACCAGCGATCATCGAGCTGCTGGCTGTAGTAGGCGGAGGCCGCGGGGAACCAGCCGACGACGGTATCGACATCCCCCTTCGCGGGATCGTCCAGATCGTAGGGCAGGTCCCCGTAGAGCAGTTGCCCGCCGAGGGTGAGGTGGCGCCCCCCCAGCCGGGTCAGGCCGGCGGGGTTCACCAGTTGCACGGTGGCATCCTGGGCCCTGGCGGCCATGCCGGCGGCGGCCAGGCCGAGATCATTGGTGCCGGTTTCGTACAGGTAGAGACCGGCCCCCTCGGCGGGGGCGTTCAACATGGTGGTCAGGGGCAACAGCAGCAGTGTCCGTTTCATCAAGGTCCCTCTTTCATCGTGGCTGAGAAGCCCTCTCCCCAGCGTCGGTGCCCATCCTTGCATTCCCGGGGAAAGTGGCACGACACAGGCAGTATAGATGGCACCTTGATGAGCGTGGCGGGCACGATGCTCGGGGCGCCCCGCCACGCCGGGCTTATGCTTTGGCCAGCGCCTTGCTACCATGACGGCAACGGTGCTTCGCGCACCCAGCCCAACTCACAGGAGACCTCATGATCCTCTCAACCACCCCCACCCTGGAAGGCAAGACCATTCGCGAGTACCGTGGCATCGTCGTGGGCGAAGCCATCCTCGGCGCCAACATTTTCAAGGATCTGTTCGCCGGCATCCGCGACATCATCGGCGGTCGCTCCGGCGCCTACGAAAAAGAGCTGGCCCGGGCCCGGGAGATCGCCTTCGAGGAGCTCAAGGAGCGTGCCCAGGCGCTGGGGGCCAACGCCGTGGTGGGCATCGACATCGACTACGAGGTGGTGGGCCAGAACGGCAGCATGCTGATGGTCAGCATCAGCGGCACCGCCGTGGTGGTGTGAGCCTGCGCTCACGCCGTTAGAAGCCAATGCCAAGCCGATCGCGAGATCGGCTTTTTTATTGGGGAACGGCGGCGGGATGTCGTCGGGAGAGGTGGGGACTGACCTCGCGGCCATGTATCAGCGCGTGATAGGCACCTTAAAGCCGGGAAAAGGGCGCGATCTGTGCTGTTGTTGTTCATCTTTTGTGTGCATGTAGCGAAAGTCATTTAATTTTTCTAAACAAAAACGAGCACTGTGAGTGCGATTTTTCGCCCTTGCCGGGCGTTCAAAGGCCGCAGTAGGATGCAGTCTGGCGCCGGGCTCGCATTTCCCGGCGGCGTTCATCTCATATGGCAGGGCTGCATCCATGACCTTACTCAAACCGCCGGGGCTCAATCCCGGCGACACCATAGGTTTCTTCTCTCCCTCCAGCGCAGCCACCGCCTGGGCGCCGAACCGCTTTGCTCGCGCCAAGGCTTATCTGGCGGCGCAGGGCTTCGAACTCAAGGCGGGCAGCCTGACCGGCGAACAGGATCACTGGCGCTCCGGCTCCATCGCGGCGCGGGCTGACGAGCTCAATGCCCTCATTCGCGATCCGCAAGTGCGAGCAATCATGTCGGTGATTGGCGGCAGCAACTCCAACTCCCTGCTGCCCTACCTCGATTTTGATGCGTTGAAGCGGGATCCCAAGATAGTCATCGGCTACTCCGATGTAACGGCCCTGCTGCTCGGCATTCATGCCCAGACCGGCCTCGTCACCTTCTATGGCCCGGCGCTGGTGGCTTCCTTTGGCGAGCTCTCGCCGCTGGTGGACGAGACCCTGGCCGGCTTCCTGTCCGTTTGCATGGCCGGTGGTGCCAGCCTACCCCATCGGTTGCCGACTCCGACGCAATGGACCGAGGAGCGGCTCGACTGGGAGCATCAGACCCGGGCCAAGCAGTGCTGGCCAAACCGGCTGATCTCGGTGGGCACTGGCCGGGTGCGGGGTCGGCTCATTGGCGGCAACCTCAATACCCTGGCGGGGATCTGGGGTTCCCCCTTTATGCCGTCCATCGAGCGGGGCGACATTCTGCTGCTGGAAGACAGCCTCAAAACCGCCGAGACGGTGGAGCGCGCCTTCACCCACCTCAAGCTGTGCGGGATGTTTGATCGCATCGGTGCCCTGGTGCTCGGCAAGCACGAGCTGTTCAATGCTCAGGGCAGCGGCAAGCGGCCCCTCGACATCCTGCTGGAGGTCGTGGGGGAGCCGACCTTCCCCATTCTGGCGGAGTATGACTGTGCCCACACCCACCCCATGCTGACCCTGCCCCTTGGCATCAAGGCCGAACTGGATCTCGATGCCCAGAGCCTCACCCTGTGCGAGTCCTGGCTTGGGGAGTGAGTCACTGCACTGCCTGCCATAGTTGCATCGGCACAGAGACAAAGAGGTCGCCCGGGCGACCTCTTTGTCGTCTGCTAGTTCGCTGCGGATCAGGGCAGGGCATCGGGCCGGAAGGTGTTGCAAGGATCTGTGTCCCTCGTGTCTCAATCGATCAGGGCAATGCATCGGGCCGGAAGCTGGCGCGGATCTGCGGCACCAGGGGAGAGGGGTCGAAGCCTTTCTCCTCCCCGAGCACCGGGTGGAGCAGGGGTTGGTCACGGATGGGGGTGAGGTCCCCCGCCAGCAGCTGCCTTGTGGCCTGGCCCATCTGGTAGAGCTGGCGCACCGGGTCGAACTGGCGGGCGAGATCCAGCCCGTCCCCGGCCCGGGTGAAGGCCATCATGGGGATCTGGTAGCTGGCATCCCGTGGCGGTTTGGCGCCGTGGATACCCTTGCCCGCCGACATCAAGAAGGGCTGGTGGTCCCCGAAGGCCACCACCAGGTAGCGCTTGCCGGAGTTGTCCAGGGTCTTGAGCAGCCGCTCCAGGGAGGCCATGGCATCTACCACCCCGGTGTAGTAGGTGTTGAGCAACTGGGTATCCGCCGGGCTCTGATCCGGGCAGGCGCCGCTGCGCTGCTGGGCCCGGTAGCGATCCCCGTCGAAGGGGCCGTGCCCCTGCATGGTGACCGCGTAGGCGAACAGGGGCTGATCGTCCTGGTTGCTGCGTTTGAGCAGGTGATCGATGAGGGCATCGTCGGAGATGTAGAGCCCCTTGTGTTCGAGGGCGGTGAAGCGGGTATCGAACCAGCGCTCCTGGTAGCCGAGGGCCGGGATCGCCTTGGCGCGGCCCCAGAACTTCTCCACATAGGGGTGGGCGAACAGGGTCTGGTAGCCGCTTTGGGCTGCGCTGCGCGCAAGGCCGGGCACCTTGTCCGAGAGGTAGTAGTAGGGCACCACCCCCTGTTTGAGCAGGCCCACCGGCAGGCCGGTGTTCATCTCGAACTCCGCCAGCACCGTCATGCCCCCCGTGGTGGGGGAGTGGATGGTCTTGCGCCATTGGGCCACGCTGGCGGGCAGGCTCAAGGTGGGGGCGGGGGCGCAGAGACGGCCCTGCCAGTCAAGCCAGAGTGACTCGTATTGCAGCACGATCACCAGATCGAAGCGGGGAGCTCTGGGCAGGGCGGGCAGGCTCAGCTCCGGGGTGCGCTCGTTGATCTGCAAGGGGTAGCGAAACACGTTGCCGCTTTGCAGCATCTCGTCCACCAGGTTGAACAGGTAGAGGCCGGGGCCGGCGCGGATGATGTCCCTGTGGTAGTTCACCGCCCTGTCCACGTAGCGGATGTTGGCCCCGAGCAGCTTGTTGCCGGTCTGGGTGGCGAACACGCAGAGGGCGAAGAAGGCGGCGGTGGCGGCAGCGGTGCGCAGCAAGCCCCGCAGGATCCAGCGGGAGAGGGCGAAGCGCCACACCAGAAAGAGGAGCCCCAGCACGACGAGCACCGGCACCACAGGGTGCTGATCGAGCAGGATGTGCAGCAGGGCCAGCAGGTTGCCCAGATCGTCCCCCCCAAGCGGCACCCCGTAGATGGCGATCTTCATGAAGTTGGCGAGCAGCCCGATGCCTGAGAGGGCGGTGAAGAGCAGCCCCATATAGAGACTGAAGCCCGCGAGGGCGCAGAGGCTCCAGCCCAGCACCATGCTGCCCCAGGCGAGGTAGTAGTGCTCGGGCCGAAAGCCCGACCAGAACAGGAATTCCCCCAACTTGAACACCACGAAGCCGTGCAGCAGCACGAAGGTGAGGTTGCCGAGCAGCAGGCTGCCTGCCACCCGGGCGCGGTAGCTTCGGCGCAGCCGCGGCAGCAGGGCCTTGAGCACGGCGGCGCTCACCAGCAGCACCAGCAGCAGGCTGGTCATCAGGTAGAGGAGGTTGAAACCGCGCTCCGGCAGGGTCTGGAGGATCTGGCTGTATTCAGCGCTCTCCGGCCTGTCTGCCAGCAGCAGCCCGATGCGCAGCTGGTAGCGGCTGTCCAGGGCGTCGTCGGGGGCGCGCAGGGCGCTGTTGAGGCTCAGGGTGCAGCGCTCCTTGCGGCACTTCTGGCGCTTGTCCACCGCCTGGCTCAGCTGATCGATGCGCACCCCTTTGTCGTTGAGCAGCTCCACCCGCACCTTGTCCCCCTCCTGCAGGGGTTTGAGCAGTTGCCACTGGCTGCGCACCACCAGATAGAAGCCCCGGTTGTCACTTTTGTAGAGCAGGCTGTAGCGATTGAGGGTCGCGATGGGCTGATCCGCCGGGCCCAGAATGAGGGGGGCGGCACGCCCGAGCCAGCTGACGGGGTTGAGCAGCGGCAGGGCGAGGGTCAGCAGCAGCAGGGCGGTCAGCAGACCCAGCAACAGCCCGGCCAGGGGCTGGGAGGCGGGGCGGTGGCCGGTGACGGGGGCATTCATAAGGGCTCATCCTTGGAGCGGTCATGGCAGCGACGACTGCCTCTATTTTGACCCGATGGTGCGTGGCTTGTTCCTTGATGTCAATTTAATGACAACAAGATGAATATTCCGTGATGAGCACTGTGAAGCAATTTGTGATCCCGATCCGCCAGGGGCACTCATTCTGTGATGAAAGCGTCATCATGAGCCTTTGCCGCTGGTCTGGGAGGGGGGCGCTGTTTAGTCTCTCAGTAACGGTTGGAGGTACATGTATGAATCCCAAAGTTGCGGCGCGTCAGGCCAGATTGCTCCAGATGCTGGAGAGCAAAGAAGAGATCCGGATCGGGCGGGAGCGGGACTGCCCCCTGCCGCTGCCCCAGCTCGTCCGGCTGACCGAGGATCACCCGGACGTCGTCAAGGTCTACGGTCACGGGCTCACCGCCGAGGTGTTCCATCTCAAGGTGGAGGGGCACCACTGGTGCCTGAAACGCTGCCGCCAGGACTCTCTGGTGGCCAATGTGGACGGCAAGACCGCCTTTCTCACCGAGCTGGAGCGGCGTCGGGAGATAGAGAGCCTGCGGGAGCTGCACCCCACCATCCTCTCCAACGTGGTCTGCACCAGTTTCGGCTCCGCCCGGGCCGGGGTGCTGGTCTCCCCCTGGCTGCGGGGGGAGCCGGTGCGCACGCTCTGCGAGCGCAACCTGGCGCAGATGCTGGCGGTGGAGGCGGAGCTGGCCCGCTGGGGCTGGTTTGACTGGGATCCGAGCCCGGGCAACCTGCTGGATGACGGCCAGCATATCTCGGTGTTCGATTTTGGCTACATGTGGCCCTTCGATCCCCTGCACGAGTTCAACTCCAACGGCCTCACCGATCCCGACTTCCATGTGCCTGAGCGGCTGGAAACCCGCACCCTCTCCGGGCTCTGGCTGGACGAGGCAGATCCCTTGCCGCTGTTTCGCCGCTGGCGCGAGCTCTGCCTCGCCTGGGCCAGGGGAGAGCTGCAATACCTGTCGCGGGAGGGGGCGAGCGCCCCCGTGCTGGCGCGGATGCAGGGACTGGTGGGGGAGTGGAGCGCGGCGCTGGCAAGCGACGAGGCGCTGGCGGCCAACTGGTGGCGCGACATGTACCGCAGCCATCGGCTCGACATCCTGGACGACCTCAGCGGCAAGAGCTGCGGCCCGCTCACCCTGCGCCGCCTCGACTGGCTGGAGCAGGCGGTACGGGAGCACTTCCCGGCCCTGGTGGACAATCTGGCTCCTGACGAAGCGGGGCTCGGTCAGGCCGGGTTGCTGCAACGGCTGGGGGGGCTGCGCGAGCAGATCCGGGCCAATCTGCTGCCCACCCGGGCCACCCTGGTCACCAGCTGATGGTGGAAGAAGAGTGACAAGAGGGGCGCCGCGGCGCCCCTCTTTGCTGAGTGGGGAAGGCCGCCCCGGGTGTGATGGGGCGGAGGAGGCTTGTGGTGTGCCAGAGCCGGGGCGACTCAGTCGAGCAGTTCCCGGTGCAGGCAGTTGACGATGTGGCCCGCCTCGTCCTCTTTGACCAGGAAGCAGAGGTTGTGGGCGCTGGCGCCGTAGCAGATCATCCGGATGTTGTGCTCGCGGATGGCGTCGAACACCTGGCTGCCCACCCCGGCCGCCTCGCTCATGCGGTTGCCGATGAGGGCCACCAGGGCGAAACCGGTCTCCACTTCCACCTTGCACAGCTGGCCGAGCTCCGCCAGCACCTTGTCGTTCAGGATGGGTTCGCCGTTGCTCTGGCTGCCGGTGTGATCCAGGGTCAGGGAGACGCTCACCTCGGAGGTGGTGATGAGATCCACCGAGATGCGGTGACGGGCCAGGATGCCGAACACCTCGGCCAGGAAGCCGTAGGCGTGGAACATGTTGAGGCTGTGCAGGGTCACCAGCACCTGTTGGCGGCGCAGGGCCACGGCCCGGAACAGCGGGTTGCTGCGGGTGGTGGCGCGGATCCAGGTGCCACCGGCGGCGGGATCCTTGGCGGAGCCCACGAACACCGGGATATCCTGGCGCAGCGCGGGTTGCAGGGTGGCCGGGTGCAGCACCTTGGCGCCGAAGGTGGCCATCTCCGCCGCCTCCACGAAGCTGATTTCGGGGATGGGGCGGGCGCGGGTGACCAGGCGGGGATCCGTGGTGTAGATGCCGGGCACGTCGGTCCAGATCTCGATGCTGCCTGCGTCCAGTGCCTCGGCCAGGAGGGCCGCGCTGTAGTCGGAGCCGCCACGGCCGAGGGTGGTGGTGCGGCCATCGCCGTCGGCACCGATGAAGCCCTGGGTGATGACCAGGCTGTCACCCAGCAACGGGCCCACCGCCTGCTGGCAGAAGGCGCGGGTTGCCGCGAGATCCACGGTGGCCTTGCCAAAGCGGCTGTCGGTGCGCAGCAGTTGGCGCGCATCCTGCCACTGGGCCTTGACCCCGCGCTGGTGCAGGAGTTCGGTAAAGAGACGGGTGGACATCAGCTCGCCGCAGGCGATGAGGCGATCGGCGAGTTCGGCGTCGGTGTGCTGACTGGCCTGACGGGCCATGGTGCGAATGTCGCCGAGCTGGGCATGGATGAGGGCGCTCACGTCGCTCGGGTTGCCAAGGGCGGCCAGAATGGCCAGCTGGATGTCGGCAAGCCTGGCAAGCTGGGCATCCTGTCCGGCTTCGTCCAGTTCACCCTGAGCCAGGCTCACCAGCAGGTTGGTGACGCCGGCGCTGGCGCTCAGCACCACCACCCGGGTCGCCGGATTGGCCAGCACCACGTCGGCGCAGTGGTTCATGGCCGCGGCATTGGCGACGCTGGTTCCGCCAAACTTGGCGACATTGATCGGGTTCATTGCATACTCCTGTCTCAAGGTGAAAATCCGGTTTCATCGGGCAAATAGAGAGGAGGAGGCAAAAAATGGCAGGAAAACGCGAGGATCCCGGCCAGAAGCACTCCACCTGCAGAGCCCATCCCGTACCCGCCCCAAGGTGGGGCGCGGTGTGGGATGACCACTACCGATGACAACCCGGGGGATTCAGCCCCCGCAGCCGACGTGGCGGTGTCCAGTCACTCGCCTCGTCTCGGCGCTGCTCCCCCTGACCCAAGTTCACCGGACACTGGTGTCCTCCCCTGGGCTGCCTGGGCAGCGCTCCTCTTCTGGTGCCACCTGTGACAGGTGGCGTGCATGTACAAATACCTTGGTCTGGATTGCACTGTCAATCGAGTTCGTAAAAAAGAACAAAATTGACGGTAACCAGGCACAAGATCAATCAGTTACGAAATGGTCTTGGACAAAACCTTGGAGCGACGCTGCCAGTTGTAGAAGCGCTGGCGCTCCACCGGCAGATCTTCGACTTCCAGGGGATCGAAGCCCCGCTCCCGGAACCAGTGGATGGAGCGGGTGGTGAGCACGAACAGGCGACGGATGCCGAGCCGCTTGGCCCGCTCGGCCACCTTGGCGATCAGGGTATCTCCCCGGTTGGAGTTGCGATACTCCGGGTGGATGGCGACGCAGGCCATCTCGGCCATGGCTTCTTCCATGAAGCAATAGAGCGCGGCGCAGCCGATGATGAGGCCGTCCCGCTCGATGATGGTGAACTTGTCTATCTCCATCTCCAGCTGCTCCCGGGAGCGGCGCACCAGGATCCCTTCCTCCTCCAGCGGACGGATGAGATCCAGGATGCCGCCGATGTCCTCAATGGTGGCGGCCCTCGCCCGCTCGGCGCTTTCGCGCACGATCTGGGTACCCAGCCCCTCGCGGCTGAACAGCTCCTGCAGCATGGCGCCGTCGTCCTGATAGCTCACCAGGTGGGAGCGGGGCACGCCACCCCGGCAGGAGGCGATGGCCGCGCGCAGGTAGCGGGCGGTGCCTGACATCTCTTCCCCCGCCTGCTCCAGCGCCACCAGCAGCTCTTCGGCCTGCTCGGGGAAGAGCTCGGAGATGGCCTCCCCGTGCCTGTCCATTACCCCCTGGGTGCTGCTGAAGCAGATGAGCTTGTCGGCTTTGAGATCCACCGCCACCCGGCGGGCTACCTCTTCCGAGCTCAAGTTGAAGCTCTCGCCGGTGACCGAGCAGCCGATGGGGGAGATGAGCACCAGGCCGTGCTGATCCAGCTGGCGGGTGATCCCCTCCACATCGATGCGACGCACCCGGCCGCTGTGGCAGAAGTCGATGCCGTCATCCACACCCAGCGGCTGGGCGGTGACGAAGTTGCCGCTCACCACGCTGATGCGGGCCCCCTGCATGGGGGTGTTGGCGAGGCCCATGGAGAGCTGGGCGGTGATGTCGTATTGCAGACCCCCGCACACCTGCTTGATGATGGCGAAACTGGCATCGTCGGTGACCCGGATCCGCTTGTGATACTGGGCCTGGATGCCGGCGCGGGCCAGGGCCTCGTCATTTTGCGGACGCGAACCAAACACCAGCACCAGGCGGATCCCCAAGGTCTGCAGCAGGGCGATGTCGCTGACGATGTTGGCGAAATTGGGGTGACAAATGGCTTCCCCGCCGATCATCAGGACGAAGGTGGCACCCCGGTGCACATTGACATAGGGGGTGGATTGCCGAAAGGCATGGACCAGGCTGGGTTCGCGTTCACGCACGTGTTTCATTCCATAAAAAAGCAGCAATTCGCCCAATATATGAAAATAAATTCACAAATCAAGACTAAATATCGACTTGGTGTTTTTTTGTCGCCATTTTGACCAGTGTGGGTGGGGAGGGGAAGACGCAGGCGAGGGCGGGAGGGTCGCCCCGGGGGCCGCTCCCTGGTTGATCCGGGCTAATAACCTGATATCTTCGGTGTTCCTTTTCGTCAGCCGCATTGCGCGGGGTTTTATACAAGGACAGGGCATATGGAGCAGATTATTTCACCGGCAGAGGCGCTGCCGGGACGGCGGGAAGCGCTGGAGATTGGCCAGGTGCACGCAGTAAACGGCCACCCGACCCAGGGGCCCTGGCCCGAGGGGATGGAGCTTGCCTGGTTCGGCATGGGCTGTTTCTGGGGTGTGGAGCGTCTGTTCTGGCAGCAGCCCGGGGTCTATTCCACCGCCGCCGGGTATCAGGGGGGGCTGACCCCCAATCCCACCTACAAGGAGGTGTGCAGTGGCCTGACCGGCCACGCCGAGACGGTGCAGGTGGTGTTCGATCCCAAGGTCATCAGCTATGGGGATCTCGTCAAGCTGTTCTGGGAACACCATGATCCGGCCCAGGGGATGCGCCAGGGTGGCGACATCGGCACCCAGTATCGCTCCGTCATCTTCGTCGGGGACGACACCCAGGAGGCGATTGCCCAGCAGAGCCTGGCCGCCTACCAGCAGGCCATGACGGCGAGCGGTGACGGGCGCACCATCACCACCCGCATCCTGCCGCTGGCCCCCTTCTACTATGCCGAGGATTATCACCAGCAATATCTGGAGAAGAATCCCGAGGGGTATTGCGGCCTGGGGGGCATCGGTGTCTGCCTGCCTCCCAGCCTGAATCGCTGAGGCGTCATTGCATACCACGGGGGCCATCAGGCCCCCGTGTCATTGTGATGAAAAATAATTGAAAAAAATGCGTCAGGTGGGGAACTAAACTGAACCCTGGCTGACCAACAGGGTAGCGACCACGGATGGTTGCCAAGACCAGACACATTTTTTTGCCCCGAAATTCATTACTCTGACAAGCGCGATGAATTGACAATGCTAGCAAGCAGGGCTGCCCGATGAGGCGGCCCTTTTCATTGGGCGTCCCGCCTCACTCCTCGCCTCATTGCATCTCGTCCCCTTGCCGTCACGGCAGGGTGGGGTCAGCTGATGGTGCTGTCGAACAGGTTCTTGATGAGGTCGATGAACTCGATGAGGAAGGCTTGCTGGGCTTCGCTGGGGGCGGACAACCAGACGGCGGAGAGCACCTCTTCCAGGTCGGCGACCACGGCATCGGCCTCCTGCATGATCAGGAAGCGCACCTTGGGGTCGAGCTGGGGGTTCTGCTCGCAGATGGCCATCAGGTTGTCGGCCACCCGGCTGCTCACCAGATCCTCGATGGTCTGGGCGCCGCCGCCCTGTTGCTGGCTCTCGAACAGACCCAGACTCTCTACCAGATACTCGATCAGCGCAATGTAACCGTCGCTCTCTACCACCATGATGGCTGCCCTTTCTTCATTGCCTTGGGGAAATGGTGCGTATTTTAGTGGCTGAACCCGTCATGGCAAGCGGCAGTGGAGCCGATGGCGGATAAATTGGACACCGCCGCGCTCCACCGTCTCCAATCCGGTCAACAGGAAGCCGTGACGCAGGAAGAGGGCGAGGCTGAAGGCGCTCGCCTCCGTGGTGAGGCTGCCAAGCCCCATCTGGCTGGCGGCTGCCAGCACCCGCTCCAGCAGCAGGGTGCCGAACCCCTGGCGCGGATGATCCGCGCTCACGTAGAGCAGGCTGAGATGACCGTCATCGCTCAGGGTGGCAAAGCCAAGGGGCACATCGTCTTGCTCGATGACCCAGCCATGGTGCTCGCGCAACTGGCTGGCAAGCCCCGGGTGATGGGCGCCCCTGGCCCACTGCTCCACCTGCTCCGGGCTGTAGTGTGCAGGCCCCAGGCGGCGTACCGACTGCTCGAACAGATCCAGCAGCCTTGGTATGTGCGCCTTCTCGAGGGGAACGATGCGGGGAGAAGAAGGAGACGGCATGGGTCAATCCTCCCTGATGGTCGCGCGGGGAGCCTGGGGCCGCTTCGCCCTGGGCAGACCCGCCACCACCCGCTCATAGGAGTGGACTACCCAGCCCTGCCAGAGATCGTCAGACAGGCCTTCACTCAGGGTCACCGTGTTCCAGTGCTGCTTGTTCATGTGCCAGCCCGGTTTCACCTCGGGGTGGATCTCCCGCAGCAGCAGGGCGAGCTCGGGTTCGCACTTCAGGTTGATGGAGAGGGGCTCCGCCTGCCAGTCCACCAGGGCAAACATCTTGCCGGCGATGCGGTAGACCAGGATCTCCGGGCCGAAGGGGGTGTCCTCGGTGGCGCCGGGCTGGCTGAGCAAAAATTCACGCAATTGAACGAGGGTCATGGGGACTCCAGGCTGGTCCGATCATGGTGGAAGCATGTTCACCGGGGTGAGCCTTCTGTTAATATGCGCGCCGAGTATACCCCCCATCACCCCGGGAGCCCATGAGATGTTGTACCACAAGACCTTTGAACTGGGTCCCGATCGGGATTGGGTGGTGTTCGTGCACGGTGCGGGCGGCAGCTCCTCCATCTGGTTCAAGCAGTTGCGGGCCTACCGGGAGCACTTCAACGTGCTGCTGCTGGACCTTCGCGGTCACGGCCAGTCCAACCAGCTGCAGCAGGTGGTAAAGGGGCACTACAGCTTTCGGGCCGTGACCGAGGACATCCTGCGCCTGCTGGATCACCTGCGCATCCCCCACGCCCATTTTGTCGGCATCTCCCTTGGCACCATCCTCATCCGCCACCTGGCGGAGCTTCGCCCCGAGCGGGTCAAGAGCATGGTGCTCGGCGGCGCCATCCTGCGTCTCGACATCCGCTCCCGGGTGCTGGTGCAGCTTGGCCGCCTCGGCCAGCACTTCCTGCCCTACATGTGGCTCTACCGCCTGTTCGCCTTCATCATCATGCCGCGCCAGCACCATCAGGAGTCCCGCAACCTCTTCGTGCGCGAGGCCAGAAAGCTGTGCCAGAAGGAGTTCAAGCGCTGGTTCCGTCTCGCCACCGAGGTGAACCCCCTGATGCGCTACTTTCGCGAGCGGGCCCTGCCGATTCCCACCCTCTACGTGATGGGGGAGGAGGATCACATGTTCCTCGCCCCGGTGCGTGAGCAGGTGGCCCGCGACCCTTACAGCCGCCTCGAAATCATCGAAAAGTGCGGCCATGTCTGCAACGTGGAGCAGCCGGATCACTTCAACCGCCAGTCCCTGGCGTTTCTCTCCCGTCAGGCGGCGTCATCCGCTCTTTGAAGCCCGACAAGGGCCTCAGAGGAAGTAGTGGCCAATCTCCAGATAGCGCTGGCGGATGTGCTCGATGAGCAGCCTTATCTTGCGCGGCGGCTGGCGGGTGAAGGGGTAGACGGCGTAGATGCCGAGCTTCTTGCCCACCTGATCGGGGAAGAGATCCACCAGCTCGCCGTTCATCAGATCGTGATAGACCAGGCAACGCGGCACATAGACGATACCGCGTCCTCCCAGCGCCGCCTTGCGCAGGGCCCCGGCGTTGTCGGTTGAAAAGCTCCCCGACACCGACACCAGATAGTTTCCCTCTTCCCCCTTGAAAGCCCACTCCGAGGCCCCCGTGCTCTGGTAGGCGTAGCGCAGGCAGTTGTGGGTGAGCAAATCCGACGGCTCCCGCGGTGCCCCGAAGCGGCGCACATAGGCGGGGGCGGCGCAGATCACCCACTGGGAGTCGAGAATGTGGCGGGCAATCAGGCTCGAGTCATCCAGATAGCCGGTGCGAATGACCAGATCGAACCCCTCTTCCACCAGGTTGACGAAGCGGTTGTCGAGCGACATCTCCACCGTGAGCCCCGGGTGCTGCTGGCAAAAATCGGCCACCGCATCGGCCAGCAGCAGCTCGCCGGAGATGGTGGGTACCGACATCCGCACATGACCGCTCACCTTTTCACCAAATCCCGCCACCGCGTCGAAGGCGTCCAGTGCGGCGGCCTTCACATTTTTGGCACCTTGATAGAGCGCCTTGCCCGCCTCGCTCAGGGTGAGCCGGCGGGTGGTGCGATAGAGGAGCTGGACCCCGAGCTCCTCCTCAAGACGCCCGATCCGCTTGCTAACAACTGAATTTGTCAGGGAATTTTGTTCCGCTACCTTGCTGAAGGAGCCGGCCTCCACCACCTGGGCGAAGAGGATGAGGTCGTCGGTACTGGCCATATTGATCAACTTTTGGAACGAATGTTGTTCATTATTTCCATATATCGCGAAAAAGGAACAGGGTAAGGTCACGTCCGCTTAACAAAACAACAACAAGGTGCGCCTCTGCACCCCTCTGGACAAGGACGCAATGATGACAGACACCCTGCTGGCCCTGGTGGCCTTCTCGCCGATCCTGGTGGCCGCCGTGCTGCTGGTCGGCCTCAACTGGCCCGCCAAGCGCGCCATGCCCGTCGCCTTCCTGTTGACCGTGTTCATCGCCCTCTGGGGCTGGCAGATGAGCCCGACCCGGGTCTTCGCCTCCACCCTGCAGGGGCTGGTGATCACGGTGACCGTGCTCTGGATCGTGTTCGGCGCCATCCTGATGCTCAACACCCTCAAACACACCGGTGCCATCACCGCCATTCGCGGCGGTTTTACCAACATCTCGCCGGACAGGCGCATCCAGGCCATCATCATCGCCTGGTGCTTCGGCGCCTTTATCGAAGGGGCCTCGGGCTTTGGCACTCCGGCCGCCATCGCGGCGCCGCTGCTGGTGGCCATCGGCTTTCCGGCGCTCGCCGCCGTGCTGCTCGGCATGATGATCCAGTCCACCCCGGTGTCGTTCGGCGCGGTGGGCACCCCCATCCTGGTGGGCATCAACAAGGGGCTGGATAACCAGGCCATCGGCCAGACCCTGAGCGCCGGTGGCAGCAGCTGGGACATCTACCTGCAACAGGTGACCACCAACGTGGCCCTCATTCACGCCACCGTCGGCACCCTGATGCCGGTGCTGATGGTGATGATGCTGACCCGCTTCTTCGGCCGCAACCGCAGCTGGACCGAGGGGCTCTCCATCCTGCCGTTTGCGATTTTCGCCGGGCTCGCCTTCACCGTCCCCTATGCCCTCACCGGCATGCTGCTCGGCCCCGAGTTCCCGTCCCTCATCGGCGGCCTGGTGGGGCTGGCCCTGGTGGTGACGGCGGCGCGAGCCGGTTTTCTGGTGCCCAAGAACTCCTGGGATTTCGCCCCCGAGAACGAGTGGCCCGCCGAGTGGCTGGGCTCCTTGAAGCTCGATCTCAAAGAGGCCGCCGGCCGCCCCATGTCGCTCATGCTGGCCTGGTTTCCCTATGTGGCGCTGGCGCTCCTGCTGGTGGCGAGCCGGGTGAGCCCGGAGTTCAAGGCGAGCCTCCTGTCGGTGAGCCTCGCCTTCACGGACCTCTTGGGGGAGAAGGGGGTCAGCGCCTCCATTGAGCCGCTCTACCTGCCGGGGGGCCTGCTGGTGCTCTGCGCCCTGCTCGCCACCTGGCTGCAATCGCGCTCCCTCGCCCCCTTCGGGCGGGCACTGGGGGAGTCCAGCCGTACCCTGATCGGCGCCGGCTTCGTGCTGATTTTCACCGTGCCCATGGTGCGCATCTTCATCAACTCCGGGGTCAACGGGGCGGATCTCGCCAGCATGCCGGTGACCACCGCCAACTTTGCCGCCGGGCTGGTGGGGGAGTTCTTCCCGGCGCTCAGCGCCACCATCGGCGCGCTGGGGGCCTTTATCGCCGGCTCCAACACGGTATCGAACATGATGTTCAGCCAGTTCCAGTTCGAAGTGGCCCAGACCCTGGGGGTCTCCACCGCCGCCATGCTGGCCCTGCAGGCTGTCGGTGCGGCGGCCGGCAACATGATCGCCATTCACAACGTGGTGGCGGCCTCGGCCACCGTGGGGCTGCTCGGTCGTGAGGGGGCGACGCTGCGCAAGACCGCGCTGCCGACCCTCTACTACCTGCTGGTCACCGGCCTTATCGGGCTGGCGCTCATGTACAGCTTCCACATCTCGGACGCACTGCTGCAGCTCAAGTAAGGAGAGCAAGTGATGAAGGTAATGCGGGTCTACCCGGCCAAGCCGGCCGATGTCTATCTCTACGCCACCTGTCTGGTGGACCTGTTCGACCCGGTGGCGGGGCTCGATGCCATCGCCCTGATCGAGCGGGAAGGGATAAGGGTGCACTTTGTCGAGAAACAGACCTGCTGCGGGCAGCCGGCCTACACCTCGGGTCACGAGGAGGAGGCGCGCAAGGTGGCGCAAAGCCAGATGGCGCTCTTCCCCGAGCCCTGGCCGGTGGTGGTGCTGTCGGGCTCCTGCGGCGGCATGATGCACCACCACTACCGCCGCCTCTTCCCCGAGAGCCCCGAGGTGGCCGATTTTTGCGATCGGGTGTTCGAGCTCACCGAGTTTCTGGCTCGGATCTGCCGGGTGCGCTGGCACGGGGTAGGGGAGGCGAGCATCGTCATGCACACCTCCTGCTCGGCCCGGCGCGAGATGCAGGTACACACCACGGCCCGCAGCCTGCTGGGGCAGCTCGATGGCGTCACCTTGCATGAACAGGCCTACGAGAGCGAGTGCTGCGGCTTTGGCGGCACCTTCTCGGTGCGCCACCCCCACATCAGCCAGGCCATGGTGGAGGACAAGACCCGCCACCTGCTGGCCACCGGCGCCGACACCCTGGTGAGCGCGGACTGGGGGTGCCTCTTGAACATCAAGGGATCCTTGGCCTATCAGGGCAGGATCTTGCCTGCCACCCACCTGGCGAGCTTCCTGCTCGCCCATAGCCGCCCCGACAGTGACGAAATAGCTCATAACGGCGCCGCTGTTAGCGATTTGGCTCATACCAAAGAGGCCCAGCCCCATGTCTGATCACGCCAAGTATTCGCCGCGCCGCTTCCATCCCCAGGCCGAGGCGGCCCTGGCCGACCCCGTGCTGCGCCAGAATTTTCGCGGCGCCATGGATTACCTGCGCGCCAAGCGCCGGGATGCCTTCGCCGACCCGCAGGAAGAAGCGGCGGTGCGCGATGCGGCGGAGCACATTCGCCAGCGCTGTCTCTCGCGTCTGCCGGACCTGCTGGAGCAGCTCGAAGCCAACTGTGAGCGCAACGGCATCCGGGTGCACTGGGCCCAGACGCCGGTCGAGGCCAACGCCATCATCCTTCGCATCGCCCAGCAACATGGGGTGAGCAGCATCGTCAAGGGCAAGTCCATGGTGAGCGAGGAGGTAGGCTTCAACCACGAGATGGCGCGCCACGGCATCCGCTGCCTTGAGAGCGACATGGGGGAGTTTATCGTCCAGCTCGACGGCGACACCCCGTCCCACATCATCATGCCCGCCATCCACAAGAACAAGCAGGAGGTGAGCGACACCTTCGCAAGCAACCTCGAAGGCTTCACCCCCACCACGGACGTGGACGCCCTGATCCAGACCGGGCGGCGGGCCCTGCGCGAAGAGTTTCGCCGCGCCGGCATGGGACTCTCCGGTGTCAACTTCGCGGTGGCCGAGACCGGCAGCCTGTGTCTGGTGGAGAACGAGGGCAACGGGCGCATGTGCACCACGGTGCCGAAAGTCCATGTGGCCATCACCGGCATCGAGAAGGTGGTGGAGTGCCTATCCGACGTGCCGCCGCTTTACAGCGCCCTGACCCGCTCGGCCACCGGACAGGCCATCACGACTTACTTCAACGTCATCAGCGGCCCGCGCCGGGCAGGGGAGCTGGACGGCCCGGACGAGGTGCACCTGGTGCTGCTCGACAACGGCCGCAGCCAGGCTTACCGGGACGAGGAGCTGCGCAAGACCTTGCAGTGCATCCGCTGCGGCGCCTGCATGAACCACTGCCCGGTCTACACCCGCATCGGCGGCCACGCCTACGGCACCATCTACCCGGGGCCCATCGGCAAAATCATCTCCCCCCACCTGCTGGGGCTGGAGAGCACGAGCGATCTGGTGACGGCCTCGAGCCTGTGCGGTGCCTGCGGCGAGGTGTGCCCGGTGCGCATCCCCATTCCCGACCTGTTGCAGCGCCTGCGCCGGGAGGCCAAGCACGACGCACAGCCCGGCCACGAACCGCTGGCGGGGCAGGGGGCGGCCAGGAGCCGGCTCGAAACCCTTGCCATGCAGGGCTTTGCCTTTGCCGCCACCCACCCGCGCCTCTACCACGCCGCAACCGGGGTGGCCGGTCGCCTGCGGGGGCTGATGCCCAAACACCTGGGCCCCTGGACCCAGTGCCGCGAAGCCCCCAAACCCGCCCCCCAGAGCCTACACGCCCTGCTGCGCCAGAAGAAGAAGGAGTCCTGAGATGTCGAGCAAAGAGGCCATATTAAGCCGCCTGCGCGGCGCCGCCACCCCCATGGCCCACGCCCCCCATGGCTGGCAGCCCTGGCGCGGGGAGGATGTTCAGGCGCGGCGTGAGCGCTTTGTTGCCGGGATCAGCGCCAGCCATGCCGAGATCCTCACAGTCCAACAGGCAAACCTGGCCCGGGATCTGGCCGCCTGGTTGGATCAAGAAGGCGTGACGCATCTGGCCTGTGGCCAGGGCGGTCGCTGGCAGGCGGCGGTCGCGGCGGCTTGCGCCGGGCGATCTGTGTTGACCCCCGCAGGCGAGTTCGCGAGCTGGAAGGACGATCTGTTCGACGTCTGTCAGGCGGGCATCACCCACTGCGCGGGGGCCATCGCCGATACCGGCACGCTCGTGTTGCTGCCGGATGGCGGCGAGCCGCGCACCCTCTCGCTTGTGCCACCCTGCCATATCGCCCTGCTGGCGGCCTCCACCATAACCGACAACCTGGCGGGGCTGGTGGCGGCCGGGCGCTGGCAACAGGCCATGCCCACCAACCTGTTGCTGGTCTCCGGCCCCTCCAAGACCGCCGACATCCAGCAGACCCTGGCCTACGGCGCCCACGGCCCGAGCCGCCTCTTGGTGGTGCTGGTGGAGGATTGCTGATGCGCTGGAATGAATTTGACGCCGCCGTGCTCTCGCGTATTCCGCCGGAGCGGCTGGTGAGCGATCCGGATTTACGGCTGGCCCACGGCACGGACGCCAGCTTCTACCGCCTGGTGCCCGAGCGCATCGTGCGCCTCGACTCCCTCGAGGAGGTGCGCTTCGTGCTCGGAGTGTGCCGCGAATTGGGCCTGCCGTGCACCTTTCGCGCCGCCGGCACCAGCCTCTCGGGCCAGGCCCTGAGCGATTCGGTGCTCATCACCCTGACCGACAGCTGGCGCGGCCACCGCATTCTGGACGGGGGGGCGCGCATCGCCCTGCAACCCGGGGTGATCGGCGCCGATGCCAACCGCTATCTGGCGCCCCTGGGGCGCAAGATTGGGCCGGATCCCGCCTCCATCAACGCCTGCAAGCTCGGTGGCATCGCCGCCAACAACGCGAGCGGCATGTGCTGCGGCACCGCCCATAACAGCTATCACACCCTGCACGCCATGACCCTGCTGCTGGCCGATGGCACCGTGCTGGAGAGTGGCGATCCCCAGAGCCGCGCCGCCTTGGCGGCTGTGCGCCCGGAGCTGCTCACGGGGCTTGCCGCCCTGCGCGCCGAGGTGCTGGCGAACGCCGAGCTTGCCGCCAAGATCCGCCACAAGTACCGGCTCAAGAACACCACCGGCTACGCCATCAATGCCCTGCTCGACCATGAGGATCCCGTCGATATCCTCACCCACCTGATGATCGGCTCGGAGGGAACCCTCGGCTTTATCGCCGAGGTGGTGCTCGATACCGTGCCCGAATACCCCCACAAGGCCTCGGCCCTGCTGGTGTTCCGGGACGCCGAGCAGGCGTGTCTGGCCACCTCGCGCCTGAAAAGTGCGCCGGTGGCGGCGGTGGAGCTGATGGATGGGCGATCCCTGCGCTCGGTGGCGGGCAAACCCGGCCTGCCGGACTTTATCAAGACGCTGGATCTGGCCGCCTGCGCCCTGCTTGTGGAGGTGCATGGGGAATCGAAAGAGGAGTTGGTGGATCGCTGCGAGCAGGTGACGGCCATGGCGGCCGAGTTCGCTCAGGTCGCCTCTGTGCCTTTTACTACCGAGAGCGCCGGCCTCTGGGCCATTCGCAAGGGGCTCTTCCCGGCGGTGGGGGCGGTGCGCACCACCGGCACCACCGTCATCATCGAGGATGTCGCCTTTCCCATCGAGCGTCTGGCGCAAGGGGTGGCGGGGCTGCAAGCCCTGTTTGATCGCTTCGAATACGGTGAAGCCATCATCTTCGGCCACGCGCTGGAGGGGAACCTGCACTTCGTCTTTACCCAGGGGTTCGACGATCCGGCGCAGGTGGCCCGCTACGGCGCCTTTATGGATGCGGTGGCGGAGCTGGTCGCGGTGCGTTTTGGCGGGTCCCTCAAGGCCGAGCACGGCACCGGCCGCAACATGGCCCCCTATGTGGAGCTGGAATGGGGGTCGGAGGGGATGGCGCTGATGCGGCGCATCAAGGCGCTGCTCGACCCCGATGGCCTGCTCAATCCTGGCGTCATCATCAACGATGACCCCAAGGCCCACCTGGCCCACCTCAAGCCCATGCCGGCGAGCGATGCCATCGTGGATCCGTGCATCGAGTGCGGTTTTTGCGAGGCGGTCTGCCCCTCGCGCACCCTGTCGCTCTCGCCGCGCCAGCGCATCGTGCTTTACCGCGAACTGGCCCGCCGCACTCGTGCCGATGAGCCCTCCCGCGAGCTTGCCCGGCTGTTTGACTATCAGGGCATCGACACCTGCGCCGCGACCGGGCTCTGCGCCGATCGCTGCCCGGTGGGCATCAACACCGGCAGCCTTATCAAGAAGCTGCGCACTGACAAGTACCAGCGCTTCGTGCCCATTGCCCGATGGAGCGCCGATCATTTCGCTGGCGTTACCCGCACCGCCCGCAGTGCGCTGGGCCTCAAAGCCATAGCGGGCAAGGTGTTGGGAGACAAGGCGCTGGCAGGATTGGTGAACGGGGTTCGCCATCTGAGCGGCCAGCGCACCCCCGCCTGGTTGCCCACCCTGCCGGGGCCGAGCCGTTACCAGTGGTCGCAAGGGGAGAGGAGCAATGACGAAACAAGGGATCGCGCTGTGGTCTACCTGCCGTCGTGCGCGAGCCGGGTGTTCGGCCAGCAGGAGGAGGCCCCGTCACTGCCGGACGTGGTGTTATCCCTGCTCAATAAAGCGGGTTGCCGGGTGATAGTGCCGCAAGGCATTGAGGGGCTCTGTTGCGGCATGCCCTATGACAGCAAGGGGATGAGCGAGGTAGCAGCTGCCAAGCGCAGTGAGCTGGCGGCGGCGCTGTGGCAGGCAAGCGAGCAGGGGCGCTGGCCCGTGCTGCTCGATACCAGCCCCTGCGTGCAGCGACTGCTCTCGGGGGCACTCGGCAAGGGCCTTCGGGTGTTCGAGCCCTCCGCTTTTGTGCTGGAACACCTGCTGCCCCACCTTGAGCTGACCCCCATCGATGAGACCGTCATGCTCCATATCACCTGCAGCAGCCGGCGTATGGGGCTGGGGGATAAGGTGCTGGCGGTGGCCCGCGCCTGCGCCCGGGAGGTGATAGTCCCTGAGCATATCCAGTGCTGCGGCTTTGCCGGCGACAAGGGGCTGATGACTCCGGAGCTCAACGCCGCAGCGCTTGCCAGCCTGCCCGCCCAGGTCCCCAACGATTGTCGTCAGGGATTCAGTAACAGCCGCACCTGCGAAATGGGGCTCAGCCAGCACGCCGGCATTCCCTATCACAGCATCCTCTATCTGGTGGATCAGGCGGCGAGATAGGGGAAAAAAACGGCAGGATAACTATCCTGCCGTTTTCAATGGGGTGAACAAGGTGGCTTAAAAACGGGACTTGTCTGGTGCTACGTGCTATGAAAGGGGCCGATACTGATACGAACGATGGTAAGGAAAAATTGATTACGCCGCTAAACCACTATCTGCCTGCCTATCACTTCTGTGAAGAGCACGCCCGCGATATTGCCGCCGACCCGCACACCGTCATCCAGGCGGCGGCCAACTATCGACCGGAAGCGGATCCGGCCTTTCGCCACCTGATCGGCTTGCGGGAAGTGCCGATGCGCCTTGGGCATCTTCTCGGTCGCCAACAGAGCGCCAGCCCGCCTCCCTTTGGCTTGGACAGATTCGTGCCGCTCGACAGCCATGACGACAACACGCTGCTCTACGGCCTTGTCGGCCGGTTCTGGCGGCCGGACTTTGGTCTGGTGACCATGGTGGACAGTCAGGCGTATCTGGACTTTGCGGCGCCAGGCGTCGCCAAGCTCGCCCTGGGGTTTTCGGCCAGCCGCCAGCCAAACGGCACCACCCGGTTGACCACCCAGACAAGGGTGTTCTGCCCGGATCTGGCCTGCCGCCTCAAGTTCGCACCTTACTGGTATCTGATCCGCCCCGTCAGCGGCCTGATCCGGCGCCGGATACTGGGCGCCATCAAGGCAGAAAGCGAAAGAGGGTTGTAATCGACATGCTGGAGCACTTCAATTGACCGTTGTTGACGACTGTATCTAGCCAGATGGTCGATGCGTGAGTTATTTAATGGAAGATGCTGATAATAAGTTATACAGAGTTGGGTGAGGTTCAATACAGGACATCGGTTTAGGGTTATATAGTAGGCTCGATTGGCGTGGCTAAATCGAGCCTACGGTATAGTTAATCTATCCGTTGATTACATTTGAGTGCTTGTTTTCATGATGCATTTTAAAAAATTACTTCTTAAGTCATCAGCCTTGTTACCGAAGTGAGCTTCACGATGATGATTCGGGCAGAGTGCAATTACATTAGTGATTGCATCGCTTCCACCCTCTGAGAGTGGCTGTATATGGTGGGTTTCCAGATAAATAGAGCCTGACCGTGTCTCGAAGCCTTTGGCACCACACCATTCACACAGTCCCCTGGCCCTGGTCAACACATAATTCCTGATTTTGGGGTCCCGTTGAAAGATCATTCCAGTGACTTCCTTTCTTTTCCCTTCACCTTCAGGTAACTCCAAATGCTGGAACTGGTCAACATATTTTGGCTCGGGTTGACTGCGAATAAGGAGGCAATCGCCGCTGTCAGAATCATAAGACTGAACGTACCAAAGTTCAGAATCAAGAAGGCGCGTTTCTGCAGTAGACTTCACACGGCCCGTTGTTTGCTCGTGTTGGACTCCATCACAGATGATTACCCTTAGTGGCCAATTTAGACGCGCTGCTTTTTGGAGGGAAAAATCCATTTTTATCGCTCGCCTTGATTGTGGCGAAGTTGTGACATTTTGGGCGACCTTTCGCATGTTCAAACTCTGGACAATGCTGCCATTTGAAAATTTAATGTCTTCATACCAAAGGTTTAACACGATTATATTTTTATTCGTGTTCTCGTAAGACCATTCATAGCAATACTTCGGGTTAGATGCAGCCTTTCCCTCACCACCTTTGAAATTTGCCCAATCACTTACGTCAATACCCGCCTCAGAAACTAGGTCCATAATACGCAGGCGTTCTTTGGGTTTTAAATCCTCAACTTTCATTTTTTCCTCAACTTGCTGTTGAATAAATAATAATACGTAAAACGTTAACATTGAAATGTGATACAGAACTTTATTTTGGCAAAATATAATAGAAAGTGTGCATTGGGTTCTTTTACAAAAGGTTGATAAATTAACAAGGAGCAGATGGAGGTTTTATCATAACCTGTCATCTCTACTGAATTAAAATGCAACTCAGGGTGTGGGGAATGGATAATTTCTTGAAGCGAAACAGATTTCAAGGTTTCAATACCCCGTCATCTCCAGATAGCCGACGCCCTTGGCATCCCCCGAGACGGATACCGCCCCCTCCCAGTAGTCAAAGCGTCCCGTCATGGCCTGATTGGCTTGGCGGGCACGGATCGTCAGGTTCAAATCGGCGGCTTCCAGCTGCCACTCGATGGGGTAGGCTTGCCCCTTGGGGCCGCGCCAGGTCTTGCCGGGGGTGAGGTGGATGTGATCTGGGCTCAGCACCCGGCTGCTGCCATCCCGCTCGATCAGGATGCCGTAGCGGTTCTCAGGCTCAGTGTGGCCCGCTTTGGTGCGCAGGCGAAACAGCATCAGCTCGCGCCCGTTATCAAGTTGCAGGGAGAACCAGTCCCAGCCCGATTGCCACTCGGCCAATACCGAGCTGCTCCACTCGTGATCAAACCACCCCTCACCGCTGACGGTGCGGGTCTCGCCATCCAGGGTCAGGGTGCCGCTGATGATCAGGCGGGGGTAGGAGTAGTAGAAGGAGGCGTTGCCCGGGCTCTTCTCGCTGTAACCCGCTTTGCCTTGCAGCACCGCTGGCTTGGCGGCACTCACCTTCACATCAAGATCCCCCGCCTTGCTCTGCACCTTGAGGGTGGCGGGAAAGAGCGCTTCCCCTTGAGAAGCCAGCACCCACTCTTTGAGCCAATACTCACCGCCGCTGGCACCGGCGAGCCCCGGCCCCTGGCGGCTGGTGCGCTCGTCCTGCTGGTGGCTGCCTTTGCTCACATCCGTGATGGCGAATTGGGCCAGCCAGAGCTGGGGAGTGAGCCAGGGGTTGTCCGACTTAATTGCTTGCTCGATACCCTGGCGAAACAGGGTCCACTGCATGCCGTAGTCGCGCCCCTGTTCGTCTTTCAGATTGCCGGTGAGATACCACCACTCGGAGCGGTAGTCGGGGTGGGCACCGTGATCCACGGGCAGGTTGATGGACTGGCCCGGCAGGGCCTTTTTGAAGTGATCGCTGCCACCACCAAGGATGCTCCCCAGATCGCTGGCCTGCGCGTGGCCGCTTATGGCAATAAGCGGGATCAAGAGGGCTGCGAGCCAAGAGGACAAGATTCCCCTCACCCTGGCCCTCTCCCGAAGGGAGAGGGGATGGTTCGCGGCAGCTCTGTGCGCTTCTCTGCGCTGAATCAAGTGCGGTGACAGGGATCTGGTCAATGGGATCGTCAAGCCATGGCCGAGCCAGAGCGCCAACCAATATGTCATACCACTCTCCTTGCGGCGTACCAGGAGGCAAGCGCGCCACAGACGGGGGCGAGCAGGAGCGCCGTGACGGCGTGCAGGGGGGCAGCCTCGAAGGCCAGCCGCCAGCCGAAGGCGCGGGGATTGACCACCTCAATCAGCACCCAGGCAAGGCCATAACCCACCGGCAGGGCCAACAGCGCGGTGAGCAGTCCCAATCCCGCCCCCTGCCACACCAGCAACCGGCGACAGTGGCGGGGGCTCAGGCCAAGGCTTTGCAGGGTCTGCAACTCGCCGCGCCGGGCCAGCCCCAGCACCATAAAGGCCGAGCCGATGCCGACGAAGGCGATCCCCAGGATCAGCAACTTCAATAGCTCGGTGACTACGAAGGTCTGGTCGAACACCCTGAGGGCGGCGGCGTGGATGGCGGGGGCGGGCAACAGGTTCACCCGCTCGCCAAACTGGGCCCGCAGGCGATCGGCGAGGCGATCAACGTGCGGGCTGAAGAGGGCCAGGGATTGCACCTTGCCCCCTTCGAAGGCGTGCAGTATCTGCCCCTTGTCGCTGCCGTAATCCTGATAGACGCCGGTGACGGTGAGCGTTCGCGGCCCCTGCTCGCCGCTCACCTCGAGGCGCTGGCCCACCCTGACCCCGAGGCGCACCGTCAGCGGTTCGCTCGCCAGCACCTCGTCGGGGGTGGCGGGCCAGCGTCCGGCCAGCAGCGGATAGGCGGCTTTGAGCTCGGGGATAAAGTCCATCTGCGCCCACTCGATGGGCTGCCCCTGCCAGCGGGCCGGGTGCACCGAGCGGCGCGAGGCGGCGCGCACATCCGGCGAGGCGAGGATGGTGTTGAGGGTCTGCTCGCCCAGGGCGCCCCTGCTGCCTGCCACCCCCTTGGGGGCGGTGACGTAGAGATCGGCGGCCAGGCGCTGGCCGAGCCAGATCTCCACGCTCGAGCGAAAGCTCGACACCATGACCCCGATGCCAATGGCCGCGGCGATGGCCAGTTGCAGCGCCATCACCGCAATGGCGGTGCGATCCAGGTGATAGAGGGTTTCGGCCACCCCGAGCCGGGCGGTGAGGGGGCCGCGTGCACTCAGCCGCCCCAGCAAGGAGCGAAGGGCATCGGGCAGCAGGAGGGCCATGGCGAGCAGCCAGCCTCCGGCCACGAAGAGGGCGCCGCCAAGGCCGGTTTCTGGCCGCCATAGACACAGGGCGCACAGCAGCAGGATGGCGATGGCAAGGCCCCGGCGTTGCCAGGGGTGAGCCGGTGGGCGACTGTTGCCCTCTCGCAGCGCAAGGGGGGATTGGCGCAGCAGTTGCCACCAGCCGGACAGGTTGGCGGCAAGCATCCCCAGAAGGCCAATCACCAGCGCCTTGCCAAGGCTCGTCGGGGAGAGGCGCAGCAGGTCGATGGGGTTGGGGCCATAAAGATCGGCCAGCGCCTGGGTGAGCTGCCCCATCAGGGCGAGGGCCAACAGGCTGCCCAGCAGCAGCCCGAGCAGGGTGCCGATGCTGGCGAGGATCAGGATCTCCAGGGTCAGCCAGCGCAGCACCCGGCGCGGCGGCATCCCGAGAATGATGAGCTGGGCGAGCAGGGGGCGGCGCACGCTCTGCACGAAGCGCTGGGCGTTGAACACCAAAAACAATCCCACCGCCATGGCGAGCAGGGAGAGGGCGGTAAGGTTCAGGGCCAGCGCATCCCCGAGCTGGCTGGCATCGAGCGCCGGGCTGATGGGCTCAAGCCAGAGGGGTTGATGGGGGGCATAGGATTGCAGGGCCGCCTGCAAGGCTCTTTGCAAGGTATTGGCCTCTTGCTCGCTGAGCTTGAAGACGATGCGATCCAGTCTGCCTTCCTTGCCAAGCAGGGGCTGGGCGAGGCCGATGTCGGTCACCAGCAGCCGCTCCATGGGGACGGCGCCGGGCTCGAAGGTGCCCGCCAGGGTCAGGGTCAGGGGGCGTTGCCCCTCATCCCCCAGCACAAAGGTTCGCGACTGGCCCGGTTGCCAGTCAAGGCGCCTCGCCTCGGGGGCGGCCAGCCAGACGCTGTCGGCGCGATTCAACGAGACATCGGGTTGGCTGTCTGGCGCATCGCCAAAGAGGCGGCGCAGGGGGCCGGGGTTGAAGAGATCCATCCCCAGCATCTGGAAGCTGCGCCCCTGCTCGTCCTTGAGCCAGGCGTGAAGCTCTGGCATGGCGTCAAGGTTCGGCTGGCTTCGCACCAGCCTCACGTAGACTTGCTCATCCAGGCCACCCTGGGGGGCCAGGCGGTAGTTGGCCTCCCCGGCGAGCTGGCTGCGGGCGGCGACGAAGTTGGTGCGGGCGCTGTGGTTCAAGAGCTCGATGGCCACCACCAGGGTGACCCCGAGGGTGAGCCCGGCCAGGCTCATCAAAAGCAACCAGGGGTAAGCGCGATAGAGGCGCAGCAGCGCCTTGAGGGGCAACATCAGCAGGCCCCCCGGCAAACGTCAGCCATGGCGGCGCCCCTTGAGCTCGACCAGTTGCCCCCCTTCAAGGCGCAGCACCCGATCCGCCAGGTCGCCATAGCCCGGGTTGTGGCTCACCAGCAAGAGACCGGCGCCGGTATCGCGCACCGCCGCCATCATCAGGGCCATCACCTGCTCGGCGTTGTGTTCATCAAGGCTCCCGGTGGGCTCGTCGGCAAGCAGCCAACGGGGCTGATGAATGAGGGCGCGGGCCAGCGCCACCCGCTGGCGCTGGCCGCCGGAGAGCTGCTCCGGCCAGGCGTGGCGCTTGTGGCTCATGCCAAGGCGCGCGAGCAGGGCATCGAGGCGCCCATCGTCCTGGGGCAGGTTGTTTATCTGAAGGGGCAGGGCGAGGTTCTCGGCCACGGTCAGGGTCGGCAGCAGGTTGAAATCCTGATAGACGATGCCGAAATGGCGCCCGCGAAGCCGGGCACGCTCGTCTGTCGGCAGGGTGTCGAGGCGGGTCTCTTCCAGCCAGATCTCCCCCTCGTCCGGGGCGATGAGACCGGCGATGAGGTTGAGCAGGGTGGACTTGCCACAGCCGCTTTGCCCCAGCAGCAGGCAGGTTTCCCCCGGGGTGAGGGCGAGATCCAGCCCCTCGAACAGGGGGAGCGTCTCGCCGCCGTTGGCGAAGCGTTTACTGAGGTTGCGCAGGCTAAGCATGGGATAACCGTTTGATGGTCAATGGCTTTCACAATGTCCGTCACTATGCCAGTTAGTGATCGCGCCTGCAAAAGGGATGGGGATCCTCGCTGGATCCCGCTCGCCTGAGGTGGTTAGAATAGGGTCTTCCATGGGTCACAGGATGAGCAAGGATGTTACACAAGCAAGTCAGTTTTATCGTCGACAGCAAGGGCGTCAAGCAGGCTGCCGTGGTCCCCATCGATATCTACAACGAGCTGATGACCCTGCAAAAGGCCCTCTCCGACAACAAGCCGGGGGAGCGAGAGCTCTACCACTTCAACGGCAAGGGGGCAGAGGCCCATGGTTATCCGGTGGGCAAGCGGCAGAACCCCGGTTTCATGGTCCAGGCGGGCTCCACCGCCAACGGCGAGGATGCGGCCTCCCTGCGCGAGGCGGTGATCGAGCTGCGCCAGGAGCTGCTGGGCAAGGGGGTGCTCGTTCCCCACCCCGAAGGGGGCTTCATCTTTACCGCTGATCAGCTCTTCAACAGCCCGAGCCTGGCCGCGAGCCTGGTGGCGGGCAACAACCGAAGCGGGCTGGATGCCTGGCAAAACAGCGCAGGCTACACCCTCAAGCAATCGGGTTTTGGCAAGAAGACCTCCTGATGACGGGGCCCGGCAACGGGCCTCGCTCATGTTTGCCTGAGTGCCCGCGGCGGGCCGCTCATCAGGATGACAAAGAGGCGGCTTCCCTTTGCGCTGCTAGCCTCAATGCCAGACGCCTGCCAGGAGATGCCGCCATGTCTGGACTCCTTCGCCTCGTGCCCGGGGCGGCCCTGCTCAGTGCCCCCGCCGCTGCGGGCAACGGCCCCCTCGATCTGACCCACAGCGGGGTCGGGCTCTTTGCCCTCGCCATCTTCGCCCTGGCTTATGCCCTGGTGATGGCCGAAGAGTACCTGAAGCTGCGAAAATCCAAGCCGGTGCTGGTGGCCGCCGGCATCATCTGGATAGCCATCGGCCTGGTCTATACGGGGCAGGGGCACAGCGAGCTGGTTCAGGCCGGTTTTCGCCACAACCTGCTGGAGTATGCCGAGCTGATGCTCTTCTTGCTGGTGGCCATGACCTATGTAAGCGCCATGGAGGACAGGCTGCTGTTCGCCGTGCTGCGGGTACGACTGGTGCAGGCGGGCTTCAGCCTGCGCACGCTCTTCTGGCTCACCGGTTTTCTCGCCTTTTTCATCTCCCCCGTGGTGGACAACCTCACCACGGCGCTGCTGATGTGTTCAGTGGTGCTCAACGTGGCCAACGGGGAGCGCCGTTTCATCAACCTGGCCTGCATCAACATCGTCGTGGCGGCCAATGCGGGCGGCGCCTTCAGCCCCTTTGGCGACATCACCACCCTGATGGTGTGGCAGGCGGGCAAGGTGCCGTTCCAGCAGTTCTTGCTGCTCTTCATCCCCGCCCTGCTCAACTTCCTGGTGCCGGCCACCCTGATGAGCCTGATGGTGCCCCGTCTGGTGCCCGCCATGCCGGGCGAGATGGTGGTGCCAAGGCGCGGCGCCGTTGTCATCGTGCTGCTCTTTGTGCTCACCATAGTGACCGCCGTCGCCTGCCATCACTTCCTGGGGTTGCCCCCCGTGCTCGGCATGATGATGGGGCTGGGCTACCTGCAATTTTTCAGTTTCTATCTGCGAAAGACCCAGCCCGTCACCCTGGCCCGGGCACGGGCGCTGTATGAGCGCACCGGGGACGAGACCAGGCTGCTGCGTCTGGGCTCGGTGGTGCCGTTCGATGTGTTCAACAAGATTGCCAAGGCGGAGTGGGACACCCTGCTCTTCTTCTACGGGGTGGTGATGTGCGTCGGCGGCCTCGGGTTTATGGGGTATCTGGCACTTGCCTCCCATTTCCTCTACGACGGCGGCGATCCGACCCTGGCCAACGTCGCCATCGGCCTGCTCTCCGCCCTGATCGACAACATTCCGGTGATGTTCGCCGTGCTCTCCATGGAGCCGCAGATGAGCACGGGGCAGTGGCTGCTGGTGACATTGACCACCGGGGTGGGGGGCAGTCTGCTCTCGGTCGGCTCCGCCGCCGGGGTGGCCCTGATGGGACAGGCCAGGGGCATGTATACCTTCGTCGGGCACCTCAAGTGGTTGCCTGCCATTTTGCTTGGCTATATGGTCGGCATAGGGGCGCACCTGTGGCTCAACAGCGCCCTGTTTTAGGGAATCCGGTTCCAGGCACCAGGGAGAGGCAGGATGGGACAACTGTTCGAGGCGCTTTCGCCGCGCCATGTCACCTTTATCGAGGGGCAGAAGATCTTCTTTGTCGGCACGGCGGCCGCGAAGGGATCGGTCAATCTCTCACCCAAGGGCGGGGATTCGCTGCGCGTCCTCGATGCCCACACCCTGGCCTGGCTCAACCTGACCGGCAGCGGCAACGAGTCCGCGGCCCAGGTGCTGCAACAGCCGCGCATGACGGTGATGTTCTGCGCCTTCGAGGGGGCGCCGCTTATTCTGCGGGCCTATGGCCAGGCACGGGTGCTGCACCGCACTGATCCGCAGTGGCCGTCGTTGCTGGCGCTGTTCCCCCCAAGCGTCGCGGCTCGCCAGATCTTCCTGCTGGACATTGAACGGGTCCAGACGTCGTGCGGCATGTCGGTGCCCCTGTTTGACTATCAGGGAGACAGGGAGGATCTCGCCAACTGGTCGGCACGCCAGGGGCAGGAGGGGATTGAGGCCTACTGGCGCAAGAAGAACCAGCTAAGCCTGGATGGGCTGGAGAGCGAGATCCTGGCGCGCAGCGGGTTGCAGGCCGATGACTGAGGCCTGCGCCCCGATGCAAAAAGCCCTGTCCATGGACAGGGCTTTTTCATTGCAGGGCATCAGGGGACGCGCTTGCCGCTCAGCAGCCAGTAACTGAGGGCCGACCCCAGGCCGCAGCCGGCGATGGCGATGGCCATGGGGAGCGGCGATTCGGGGGGATTGAGGTTGACCAGCACCCCCACCAGGGCCCCAAGGCCAAAGCGCAGGGTACCCGCCAGCGCCGAGGCGGTGCCTGCGGACTGAGGGAAGTGGCCCATCAGGCCGGTCATGGCGTTGGCCCCCACCAGGCTGATGTGGCCGACGAAGAGCACGACCGGGATGACGATGCCCCACAGGCCCCCGGTCTGGCTCCAGGCGTTGTAGATGAGCAGGGCCCCGGCGAGCGGCAGCACGGTCAGGCCGTATCGCAGCATGCGCTCGGCACCCACCCCTTTCACCAGCCGGCTGTTGGCGAAGGTGACCACCATCATCAGCAGGATATTGAGGCCAAAGAGCCAGCCGTAGTGCTCGGTCGGCACCTTGAAATACTCGATGTAGACATAGGGGGAGGCGCTCAGGAAGGCGAACATGCCGGAGCTCGACAGGGCGCCGCACAGCACATAGCCCATGGCACCACGGTGGGAGAGCACACCCCAGTAGTTGCGAAGCACCTGCCCGAGTCGCAGGGGCTGCTTGTGCTCGGGTTTGAGGGTCTCCTCAATCTTCCACTGCATCACCAGGCAGATGAGCAGGCTGATGGCCACCAGCAGCCAGAAGATGACCCGCCAGTCGCTGTGAGCGCTGATATACCCCCCCACCACGGGGGCCACCAGGGGGGCGAGGGTCATCACCAGGATGACGAAGGACATGGCGCGGGAAAACGCATCCTTCTCGAACAGGTCGCGCAGCAGGGCGTTGACCACCACGGAACCCGCGGCGCCCCCTGCGGCCTGCAACATGCGCCAGGCGAGGAGCTCAGGCAGGGAGTCCGCCATGGCGCAGCCCACGGAGGCCACGGCAAACATCGTCAGGCCCGCCAGGATCACCGGCTTTCTGCCGAAGCTGTCGGCGAGCGGCCCGTAAAAGAGCTGACCGATGGCAAAGCCCCCCAGGAAGGCGCTGATGGTGAGCTGGGCGCCGTCGATGCTGGTAGCCAGATCCCGGGCGATGGCGGGAATGGCGGGCAGATACATGTCCACCGCGAGGGGAGTCAGGCCCGCCAGGGCACCGAGCAGGATGAAGAGGAAACGGGGGGAGAGGGAGCTGGCTTGGGGCATAGGGTATCCGAGTCGTGGGCTGGGCCGGGTTAAGAGGCAGGTGTTGAGTCTATCAGTTTTGGCGGGCGCGATCAGGTGCATCCTGCCCGATGCCCTTTTGTCTGGTGTGGCGCCAGAGCAGCCAGAGCCAGGCAAGCCATCCGAGCAGGGAGAGGGCATTGCCGGTGCGCTCCGGCCAGCGTGCCGCCAGGGTCAGGGTGAGGCTGTGGTGGCCCGCCGGAACCCAGAGTTGCATCAACCCCTGGCGATTGGCGCTCACCGTCAGCGCCAGGTGCCCGTCGAGGCGGGCCTCCCAGCCGGGGTAATGGTATTGGTGCAGGACCAGCCGGGTCGGCACCCGGGCCTTGATCTCCAGCGCCAGGGCGCGGGGTTGCCAGCGGGTCAGGGTCCAGCTCGCGCCTGGCGGTTCGGCGCTGACGGGCGGCTGGAACTCCTCCTTCCAGGCGAGCAGGGTCGGGGCGAACATGCCCCCCGGCACCTGCCTTGGCCTGTATTCCCGGGCACTGCGCTTGCTGTCGAACTCGAATGCCATGGCCTCCCGTTCGGGGGCCTGGGTCAGGGGGGCATGACGCACATAGGCCAGGGTGGAGAGGAGGGTCAGCAGAAATACTCCCCACCAGAGCCCCTGCCAGAGACGATGGGGCTGGGTGCCGAGCGCCACCACGGCGACCGTGGCAAGGGCGAGCACCAGGTTGAGCCGCCAGGGAAACTGCACCCGCTGCAAGGGGGTGAGCAGGCTCCAGAGAGGCTGGCTCGGGGGCAGCATCATCAGGAAGGCGACGACGCCGATCGCCCCCCAGCACAGCAGCTCGGGGTGGCGCGGCTCCCGGGCGGCGGCCCAGGCGATGAGCAGCAGGGCCAGGGTCAGCATGCTTTGCCACGCCAGGTGACCGCGAAAACGCCAGTCCTCCCAGGCGCTGGGCAGGCGGTCGAGAAAGTTGCGCCTGTAGTCGAACATGCCGCCGCGCATCAGCTCCATGGAGATGGCCCCCTGATCCGCCAGGGCGGGCAGCAGCAGGGCGGCTGCCATGCAAAGCCCCACCCCCTGGGCGCCGAGGGCTTGCCAGCAGGGCGTCAGAGTGCGGGTGCGTCTGGCGAACCAGAAGGCGCGCAAGGTGACCAGCCCCATCATGAGCAAGAGGCTGGGGAGGTGGGAGAAGGCCAGCAGCGCCAGCCCCAGGATCAGCAGGGGCAACCCCTGAGGTCGTCCGCGGTGGGCGAGATCCTGCCCCAGCAGGATAAGGGGAGCCCAGGCGAAGGCCCAGAACTCCGCCAGGGCGAAGCGGGCATAGAGATCCATGGCGACATGATAGGGCAGCGCCAGATAGAGCAGGCTGGCGGCCAGGGCCCGGCCAGGGGGCGTGGTGGCACGCAGCCACAGATAGGCAAACACCCCGGAGAGCAGCAGGGCCAGGGTGGCGCTGCCAAGCAAAGGGTAGATGGCTTGCTGGGGGTGGGCACCGGGCCCGGCAAAGAGGGCGCTGACGTAGTAGGGGAGCGGGGGATAGAAGAAGAAGGTGGGGCTGCCGAAGCCGCCGTTCATGGCCATCAGCCAGCGGGGATAGAGTTCCCCCTGCCAGAGCTGGCGGGCAAAGTAGTGGCCGGAGAGCAGGTGATGAAACAGATCGTGTCCCTGGCTGCCCCCCTGCCACCAGAGCGGCAGCATCAGCAGGGCGCAGGCCAGCAACAGGGCCAGCGCGACCCGTATCCCCTCCCCGGTTCCGCTCGTGTTTCTTTCCATTGCACTGGTTCCTGACAGACCCGGCTGTGAGTGTAGACGAGTCGTGCGATGCCCTCGCAAGCGCCCGGTTCAGCGGGGCAGGGCGAGCCAGAGGCCGGGTTCGGCGTGAAAGCGGGGGGCAAACCAGAGGGTGTCATAAGGCCCTGGTAGCGCCTCTGCCCCCAGGGGGCGGCGGCTGAGGCGGCAGGCCCCCTGGGTGAGCGCAAGGGCGGCATCCCCCCGGTACCAGCCGTCGGTGACGGGCAGGGTTGTGGTTTCCCTAAGCAGCCTCACCCCCCACTGGGTCACCAGCGCCGGGCACGCCTGCTCGGCCACCTTGGCGGCCCGGGTCATGGCTGGCGCCGCCGGCGGGGTGAGGGTGCAGAGCAGCAGCAACAGGGCTCCCAGCATGGCTGGCAGCTCGCCCCGGCGCGGCAGCCAGTCTGCCAGCAGCGCCAGGCCAAGCAGGGTGATGGGGGCCAGATGGCGGGGATTGTCCGGATTCTGGCCAACCAGGGTCCAGAGCAGCAGAACGAGCCAGTAGAGGGTCCAGAGCACGGAGGGGGTCGCATTGTGATCTTTTGACCGTTGCCAGAGTGGCAGTATCAGCAAGGCTCCCATCAAGAGGGGCCAGAGCGGGGTGAGCTGCTCGTTGAAGGTATTCGCCCAGCTCAGCAGCCGATCCCCGTGGGCCGCCGCCGTATTGCCCCACAGGGTAAAGTGACCGTCGGTAAAGCGCCGCCCCTCGCTGAAATAGGCCCAGCCATCGGCCTGCCAGACAAACAGCAGGCAGGCTAGCCCCACCAGCGCGATGGGGAGCACAAATCTGACGCGCGCGCCCTGCTGCGCCATCCCCAGCCAAAGGGGCAACAGGGCCAACACGAAGTAGGAGGGACGCAGCGCCAGCATGAGGCCCAGCAGCAGACCCGCCAGCGCTATCTTTCGCTGTTGCAAAGCCAGGAGCGCGCCCAGCCAGGCGGCCAGCGCCGGCCCGTCCGAGAGGCCGGAGAGCGCCAGGGTGGGGGTGAGCGGCAGGGCCAACACCAGCAGCCAGACCGGCGCCAGCAAGCTTGGCCGCTGCCACAGCCTGACCGCGAGGGAGGCGGCGAGCGGTGCCAGCAAACTGCTACCCAAGAGGCTTGCCCACTGCACCGCGCGGGCCGGCTCGTCCACCGCCAGATTGATCAGCCGCGCCAGCCAGATAAAGGCGGGGTAGCCCGGAAAGTGGGGGGAGAACTCCAGCACGCTGAAGCGCACCACCCCGTGGGCGAAGTTCAGGGCATCGTCGGAATCGAGCGCAACGGGGAAGGTCAGCAGCCAGCCAAGCCAGGCCAGTTGCAGCAGGGCAAGCAGCCACATGGTGATTGAGCTGGTGGAAGCCCAACGCCGATACGTTGCCTTCCCCCTCATCCCCAGCCCTTCTCCCGCAAGGGGAGAAGGGGGCAAACCGGCGTCCGGGTGCATCTATCGGCAGGCCGTGCGTAGGGTGGGGAGAGTGCAGCGAAACCCACCGTTTGTCACAACGAATTGGCGCAATGATGGGCTGGTGGCCATCAAAGCGACGCCAGCACGGCCATCAGCGCTTTTTCGGCCTCGGTGAAGGCAGCGGCATCGGCAGGTTTGGCACCCACCCCGAACACTCCCGGGTTGCCGATGGCGTCCAGTACCTTGGCCAGCGCCTGTTCGGCGGCCTTGCGATCCCCTTCGTCGAGGGAGGGGAGGATCAAATCGAGGAAGCGCTTGCTCTTGACCACCAGCACCTTGGCGGTCTGGTAGTCGCCAAGGTTCTGGCTGGCCCCCTCGAGGCGGCGCTCGATCTCCGCTTTGTAGGCCCGGTTGAGCAGGGCGGCGGTGGTTGCAGCGTCTTTGGCCTTGATGGCGGCGGCCAGCGGTGCCTGCAGCTCGACCTTGTGGTGCTCTTCCAGATAGGTCAGCTCCTCGGCGATGTCGTTCAAGGTGGCGCTGGCATCCTTGCCGTCGGTGGCGGCACCGAGCAGTGCCTCGCGGGCATCGATCAGCGGCTCCTTGCCGGCGGCGGCGTAGGAGTAAGCCTGCGCCTGACCGCTCAGGGTCAGCAGCAGGGTGAGGGCAAGTAAACCCGGGCGGATGGTCATCCTGTTCTCCTTACTTATGCCAAGAGGTTATGCCCATGGCGCGGCACTCAGGCCACGCTCTGGGTCTCGATCACGGTATTTTCGTTGCGATGATTGAAGGTGTTGCGGCGTCTGTCTGCCTGTTGAACACCAGTCATCGTGCTCACGCCACGCTCTGGGTTTCAATGACGGTATTTTCGTTGCGATGATTGAAGATGGCGTGACGTCTGTCCACCCCGTCGATCACCATGTCTGCGGCCATCATCCCCATCTCCATGGCGGTGTCGGTGAAGATGTAGCGGAATGTCCCCTGACGGCCGGTCATGATGAGGTTGCCTATCGGCATCAGCGCCTTGATGGCTTCGTTGCGGCGGGCCTGATAACCCAGATCCATCAGCGGATAGGCGTATTCACTGCGCGCTTCGAATGTCTCATCGCCGAGCTTCTGGGTATCGACGCCGAGGCTGTCGAGATCGGCGGTGACCCGGCCGCGCAGATCAGAGAGCGGTGCCTGCCAGGTGGCATCGCCCGGATTGCAGGGGATCTCCAGCATCACCGAGGTCTGGCCTTGGGGCGCCATAAAGGGGCTGCGGCGGCGGGGCTCCTGCAGACGGGTCGCCAGAATATGGGGGTCGGAGAGGTACTGCCAGGTATTGTCCGACAGGTTCTCCTGTTTGAGGGGCATATTGACGAAGCGAAGCGACCGGTAGTGCAGATCGCACGGCAAGCCCAGATGCTGGCAGGTGAGCGGCAGCGGCAGGGTGGAGATCACCTGATCAAAGCGCTCGCTCTGTTCAACGTGATCTTGTTTCCAATAAACCCGTTCGATGCGGCCATCGGTCTGCTCAAGGCGGGTGATGGTGGCGCCGGTTTTCAGCTCAACCCCTTCGGCCACCAACCGCTCCCCCAGGGTGGTGAAAATCTGGCCGAAGCCGTACTTGGGATAGCGGTATTTGCGGGCATAGGTGCGCACCGACATGCTGCCGTTGCGCCTTGGCAGCAGGCGGCGCGCCACGTCTTTGAGATCGATCAGGCTGATGCGCTGGCCGGCCCAGTCGGCGGAGAGCTGGTCCGGGTTGATGCCCCACAACTTGCCGGTGTAGCCCTCGAAGAACTGGCGGTAGAGGGTGCGACCGAAGTGGCTCTGGATCCACTCGGCAAAGCTCGCCTTGGCAAAATCGGTGGGCTTCTTGGCAAAGGGCAACAGCAGCAGATCCTTCACCGCACCGGCCATGAGGGCCAGCGGCGCCGTCTTGAGCAGGTTGAGCAGGTTCAAGGGGTAGTCATAGGTACGCCCGCCAAAGCGGATGACGCTCTTTCGCTCGGCGTGGAGCAGGTCGTCCCCCATCAGCTCGTCGATAAAGGCGAGCAGCTCGGGGTTCTTGGTGATGAAGCGGTGGCCACCGTAGTCGAAGCGATACTCGCCGTCGCGCCCCTTGAAGGTCTGGGTGGCGCACATGCCGCCGACGACCGGCTCCTGCTCGAACAGGGTGACCGCAAAACCGGCCTGGCGCAGGCGCCAGGCGGCCATCAGACCGGCAGGGCCGGCGCCCAGCACCGCAATGTGCTTCTTGTTGTTGTCGTTCATGAGTGTTCCGAAACGGCGTGATAGCTGGGGGAGCCCGCCTGTGCGCGGCTCCCGAACAGAGTGTGATCCCCGGGCTCAGCCCCTGGTCGGGGCGGCGCTCCCCTGGGGGCGATAGTTGCGATGCCAGAGGGTGACAAAGATCATGAGGTAGCAGGCCCAGGTCAGCAATTGCAGGCCGGCCGGTGAGGCGTTGTAGCCAAACAGGGCGCGCAGGAAGGTGCCGAATACCCCCTGATCGTCGAGGATGTGGCTGATGTTGAAGACGGGCGTTGTCCAGAAGGTGATGACGTCCGCTGCCTGCAACATGTTGACGGCGGACGAGAGCAAGCCTGCGGCGATGATGATGATGAGCAGGCCGGTCCAGCGGAAGAAGGGGGCCAGCGCCACCTTGCGGGTGGAGCGCAGCAGCCCCCACACCAGCACCACAGAGACCAGCAGCCCCGCCAGCGCCCCCATCAGCCCCTGGTGCAGATCCACCCCTTGCCCGGAGTAGACCAGGGCCGAGAAGAAGAGCACGGTTTCAAAGCCTTCGCGCATCACCGCCAGAAAGGCGAGCAGCACCAGACCAAACAGGTTGCCACCGTCGATGGCGGCATCGATGCGCGCCGTCATGGCCCCCACCTGGGATTTGGCCTGTTTTTGCATCCAGATAGCCATATAGGTGAGCACCAGGGTGGCGAACATCAGGATCCCCGCCATCAGCAAATGGTTGTAGCGCTCGCTCTCGAACTGGCTCACCACCACCTGGAACAGGAAGGTGATGACAAGGGAGGCGACAAGACCGAGGCCCACCCCCAGATAGATGAACTTGTTGTAGCGGCTCGCCCCCAGCTTGGCGAGGTAGGAGAGGCAGATGCCGACCAGCAGGAAGGCTTCCAGCCCTTCGCGCAGGGTAATGAGAAAACTTGCGAACATCAGGATTGAGGCTCCGTATCGGGCGTGACGGGGAGGGGCTGCAGGGTCAGTTGCAGCCGATTGAGTTGCACTATGGGTGGCTCCGGCAAGCTCGGCTCGGCGGCGCGCACCGCATCACTGACCCACTTGGGGTAGGTGCGGAAATTGAGTCTGATATCGGCCTTGAAGGGCCCCTGGGCATCCGCCGGCAGTGGCCAGGCTTCATCGCGCCAGCCATCGGCCGGGATGCGGGTGTCTTCAAGGAGCTTGGCGTAGCGCCAGAACTTGAGCCCCACCGGCTTGCCTTCGGCATCGCCAAACACTTTTCTAAATAGCCGCGCATCCTCAGGGACGGCGCCGTTCACCGGCTGGCCGCTTTGGAGCACCAGCTTGCCGCTGGCGTCGGTGACGGTCAGCTCCAGCCAGAGTTCACGGAAATCGGCGACCCCGGTGGGCAGGGCGTGGCCGGCGCCGGTATTGGCGACTCTCACCACCAGCGCGGGTTGGCCACTCTGGTTTTCAATGCGGGCCGAGAGGGTGGCGCTGGAGCGCAAGAGCGCCAGGCTCTCCTGCTCGAGGGTTGCACTTCTCAGCCCCACCAGCTGATGCTGGGCGCCGGTAAAGTTGTGGCGATAGAGCCGTTCTTTCACGGTGCCGTTTTCGGTGGACTGGCCCGCCACCGGCGCGCCGCCGTTGCCAGGTGTAGGGTTCATGTGGCAGTCGATGCAGGTGCGCCGTTTGGCAGGATCTTCGGCTTTGGCGAAGCTGGATTTTTCCCACTCATCCCAGGTGTTGACGATATTGGCGCCGGTGCCCGGGGCAAACTCGTTGTGGCACGACTTGCACAGGGCCGCGTCCCGGTAGAAATCCTTCTGGTAGGAGGCCTTGTGCATGGCGGGGCGGGCGTTGATCTGCCGCTCGGCCAGCCAGTGCTGGAGGCTGCCTCCCGGGGCATCTTCGAACACATAGCTCTCGCGGTCTTTCAAATTGACCGTAAAGGCGCTGTTGCCGCCGGCATCCTCGAGCTTGGTGATGCGATGACAGAGCACACAGCCAGTCCCTTCCTCAACCACAGGTTCGCCCGCCTTGTGGGCGGCAATGAGCGAGGCTCCGCCCTGCTCGAACATGTGGGAGCCCTTGGGCAGATCAGTCTGGCCGTTCATCACCTGCTGGGGCATGTGACAGCCCTGGCACCACTGGCCGAAGGCTTCGCCCTCGGTTTCGCGGGCCAATGCCTGCACCACCTTGTAGTAGGGGTGGGAGTTGCCCATCAGCCGGTGGTTGCTCTCGCTCCAGTCCAGGAACGCCTGTTGGTGGCAGTTCTGGCAGGAGGCGGAGTTGAGCCACTCCTTCGGGTGAGTGGTCGGCGCCTTGGCAGGATCCCTGCGCGGGGCATCGAGCCTAAGCCAGTTGGCCAGATAGGGGAGGTTGCCATCACTGGTCACGAAAGCGTGCAGATCCTCCATCATCACCTGCACCTCGGGATGGGGCCTCGCGGGGTCGACCGGCTCGGCCCCATCGCGGGTGTCATGGCCCATGCCGCCCTGGGTCTGCTGGGTCATGCGCAGGTATTCGCCGATAAAGTCCCCCGCCACCATGTTGGCGAGGTTGGCGTGGCCGTTGATGGCGTTGTCGCCGCTCTGCTGGCGATGGGCCGCCATCAGATAGCGGTTGGTGAAGTTGAACCCGTCCAGATGGCAGGAGTTGCAGCTCATCCAGTTGTCCCCCGCCATGGGAAAGCGGCTGTTGGCGGCAGTGTTGCCGAGGTTGAACAACCGCTCACCGCGCTTGAGCGGCTCGGGGCGGGGATCGGTCTCTACCAGTTTGGCGAAGTGGGGCACATCCACGGTGACCCGGGCAAACGGGCCGCTGCCGCCGCTATTGAGGCGGGTGAGATCCTGCCCCATGACGTTGTGGATCAGGATGTGGTCGCCATCGATCAGCAGATCGCGCGGATTCTGGCCCGGCAGGTGACGCAAGAGCTGGGTCGCCTTGGCGCCCCCCTGAAACTTCTTGCGGCGGTGGCGGTTGCTGTTCTGCTTGCCGCTGCGCGACAGGTCGAACACCAGCAAGTCTTCGGAACCCGCCAGGGTCAGGTAGACCCGCTTGCCATCGGCGGCGAAGCGCGCCGCGAACGGGTTGGAGACGATCTGGCTGCGGTTGCCGACGCTGGGCAGGTTGATCTGCAAGAAGAGCTGTTTTCTTTCATCGACCCGCTCCTTCTCTTCATCGAGATCGATGATGGAAACCGCCGGGAAGACGGTGCTCTGAAACTGGAAGGGGTGGTCGAAACTCCAGAGCACGTGGGGCAGCCAGGCTTCGCTGCCATCGGGGGAGAGGGCGATGCCGTCCAGCAGGCGCGGCAATCCCTGGGAGTCGCTCGGGGTGTCGCTGTGGGTTTCCGCCAGGGTGATGAGCTTGGGCTTGGGGAGGGTAGCGCCCTTCTCAAGTTTGGCGAGATCATAGATGGCGAGCTGGCCTGTCATGGCGTGGGTGAGCAGCAGGCGATCGTCGTTGGTCAGTGCCAGCCCGCGGGGAGTCTCGGCGGTTTTTGCATCCAGCTGGAGGTTGCCCGTGCGGTCATAAGCCTGAAGGCGCCCTCCCTCGAACAGCGTGACCCAGAACCAGCGCCGCTTGGGATCGAAGATGACGCCATAGGGTCTATGGCCGGTGGGGATCGCCTTTTCCAGCTCGAGTTCATCATCCAAGAGCAGCAGGCGATCGCCGCTGTAATCGGTGACCAGCAGGGTGCCGTCATCGGCGCGGGCCAGTTGGCGCAGATCGCCCCCCAGTTGTGCCTCGTTGAGGCGCTTGCCAGTGCCCCGCTCGAGCAGGGTGACGGAGCCGGCACTCTGGTTGGCGGTGACGAGGCGCGGGGCGCTCCCCTCGTCATAGGCAATCATGGCGGCGCCCATCTCCCGGGCCGAGGCGGTCCCCAGCAGCAGGGCGGCCAACATCAGGGATAACAACAACTTCAACATAAGATCAGGTGCGCCATTTCAAGATGGTCCAGCGCCAGGCGTGGCGCAGCACCAGGGGCGTCAACGCGAGGGCGCTCAGCCAGTGGGCCCAGCTGGCAAGGTTGCCGAGGCTGTCCCCCGGGGTGCCGTGCAGCACCAGCACCACTCCGCTTGCCAGACAGACCAGCAGCAAGGCTTCGATGATGCGGCCGGTGGTGCGCAAAAAAGGCTTGCGGCTCTTGCGCAGCAGGCTGCGATGGGAAAGCCAGAAGGCGCCAAACAGCAGGGGGAACAGGGTGAGCGAGAGGGCGACGTGCAAAAACAGGTTCCAGCGCGCCAGGGACCAGGTCGGTGTCAGGGGTTCCCACAGCAGCAGACCGGAGAAAAACATCAGATAAAGGGCACCCTCGGCCGCCTGATGGTGATAGGCCAGCCACTGCCAGCAGTGTCGTGGTGAGAGGGAAAGACTCGTCATGGGTGCTCCAGCTCCCGGGCGGTTCAGCCCGGGGCGAGCAAGTTTACAATGCAGTAAGGGTAATGAAAAGAGTTATCAATTCGGCTCTTGATGAATAGACCCTGAATGGCGCCGGGCCCTATTTGTGCTCCGCCAGCCGCTCGGTCACCGCATAGATAAGTGCCGCGGTGGAGAAGGCGAGGAAGACGATGACCGACCACTTCATCTCGATCTCGTTGCCGGTGCCGTCGTCAAGGAAGGCTTTGAGCACCTCGATGCCGGCGATGGTCACCAGAGAGTTGATGACGATGAGCTTGAGGGACGCGAAGTTGATCTTGCTGAGCCAGTTGTCGCCGAGGGCCGCTCGCTGCTCCGGGGTCTTGATGAACTGCACGTAGCCGCAGATAGCCACCAGGATCAGCATCTGGGCCACCAGCACGAAGTCCACCAGGGTGAGTACCCCCGTGATGAGATCCAGATAGTGGATGTCGATGATGTCGCGGCACAGCACATAGAGCTGCATGGCGAACTTCACCATCAGGAGGGCGACACAGATAAGGATGCAGACATAGAAGGGGAACATCATCAACCGGCTGCCGTTGAGCATGACGTTGAAGCGGCGCATGGGAAACTCCATCGAAAAGGAAGGCAGCCAGAATATCCGGAAAGAAAGGAGCGGGAAAGCGCCTTGGCGCCTCCCGCCCGGCCTAGAGGGGGAAAGTGGGCAGGCCCTGGAACAACTGCTGCAACCCCTCGCCCCATGCCTTTCGCAGCGCCACGAAATGGGGGTTCTGTTCGGTGATGCGGTGCTGGTTCGTCGCCGAGAAGCTGCCCTCGTGATAGACCAGGGCATCCAGGGGCAAGCCCACCGACAGATTGCTGCGCAGGGTCGAGTCGATGGAGATGAGGGCGCACTGCAATGCGGTCTGAAGCGGCGTCTCATGGTGGATGATGCGATCGATGATGGGTTTGCCGTACTTGCTCTCACCAATCTGGAAGTAGGGGGTGTCGGCGCTCGCCTCGATGAAGTTGCCCTCCGGATAGATGTGGAACAGGCGGTGGCGCTCCCCCCGGATCTGCCCCCCCAGCAGGATGTTGCAGCCGAAGTTGATATGGCCCTGCTGCTGACCCCCATCCCGGCTGATGACGGTGCGTATGGTCTGGCCGATGAGGGCGGCAGCCTCGTAGAGGCTGGGGAGGGCAAGGAGCTCCTGCCCCTCCGTCAGCAGGCTGATGACGCTCTGGGTGGTGGCCAGATTGCCCGCGCTTTGCAGCACTATCACCCTGTCCTCCCGGGTGAAGAGGTGCAATTTGCGAAAGGTGGCGATGTGATCCACCCCCGCATTGGTGCGCGAATCGGACGCAAACACCATGCCGTCTTGCAAGCACATGGCGACGCAATAGGTCATGACCGCACTCCCGCCAGGACTCTCCCGGTCTTCATTGCTGCTGTCCATCCAGGCGGGTCACCTGCGCCTGGCTCTGCAACTGTTCGCACCCGCCGCCATAGCGCACGCCGCGCACCGGACAGGCATCCAGATAATCCATGCCGACTGCGAGCTTGAGGTGCTCGCTGGTGGAGCTGGTGAGGTTGGTGACGTCGAACGTGTGCCAGCGCTCCTCGATCCACACCTCGGCCCAGGCGTGCATCGCCACGTGGCTGTTGTCCTGGCTGTAAAGGTAACCGCTCACGTACCGGGCCGGCAGGCCGGCGTGGCGGCAGCAGGTCAGGAAGACATGGGTGTGGTCCTGACAGACGCCACTGCCCGAAGCAAGTGCCTCGTCGGCGCTGAAGGTGGCATCCGTGCTGCCGGGCTGATAGGGCATCAGCACCAGGATGCGTGCCATCAGGCTCTGCAAGTCGGCCAGGGTCGGAGCCTCTGGCAGGCAGGCCTTCGCTAGATCCTGCAGGGCCGGGGTCGGGCGGGTGAGGGGGGTGGGCCTCAGGTAGCTCAGGGGAGAGATGAGGGAGGACTCCTCATCTTCCGGGGCGTCGTCGCAGATCTCCACTTCCCCGTGGGCGCGGATCAGGATCCCCTCGTGGGGGGACTCCAGGCTCAGCACGTGCAGTATGTTGCCGTAACCGTCCGTGGTGCAGGTGGCCTCCCCCGGCAGCTCCAGCTCCCAGGAGAGGATCTGCTGGCGGGCCGTGCTGTGGGGAGTCAGGCGCAGGTACTGGGTGCTGCGGCGGACCACGTCGGCATAGTGGTAGCGGGTCTGGTGATCGATGATGAGTCTCATAATACCTCCAGGTAGGCGGCGTGGATGCTCTGGCCGATGGCGCCGATATCGCTGAGAAAATCACTCAGGTACTCCTGCATGCCGAGGGCAAAGACATCGTCGATGGCGCCATAGGTCAGATGGGCGTTGAGTATGGTGGTCAGGCGCCGGGGCGTCTGACCGGCGTTGCCCTCGATCTGGGCCAGGATCAGCTCCATTTCGTCGAGACAGGCCCGCAGGGAACGCGGCACTTCATTGCGCAGGATCAGCAGCTCGGCGATGGAGGCATGGGAGAGCGTCTTGTAGAGGGTCTGGTGGGCCTCGTAAGCGCCCACTGACCGCAACAGGGCGTTCCAGCGGTAGAACTCGCGCACGCTGTCCTCGTCCTCCCGGATCACCTGATACTTCACGGTCAGGATGCGCGCCGTGTTGTCGGCCCGCTCGATGAAGGTGCCAAGGCGCAGGAACCAGAGCACGTCACCGCGCATGATGGTGCCATAGGTGGCGCCGCGAAACTGGTGGGAGCGTTCCTTGATCCAGTCGAAGAACTCCTGGGCCTGGCCGCTGGAGAGGCCCGCCTGGCGGCGCCGGCGGATCTCTATCCAGGCGGCGTTGATGCTCTCCCACACCTCACCGGGGATCTTGCCCCGCACGGCGTGGGCGTTGTCCCTGGCCATGCGCAGACAGCTGAAGATGCTGCTCGGGTTCTCCTCGTCGAAGCAGAAAAATTGCAGCAGGTTCTCCATGTTCACCTGGCCGTAACGGGCCAGGAAGGGCTCATGGGTGCCGCTGATGGTGAGAGGCGCCACCAGCTCGCTGTGATCGGCGTCGATGGAGGGCATCAGCGACATGGTCTGGGTGACGTCCAGCATGCGTGCCGTGTTCTCCGCCCGCTCCAGGTGGCGGGACATCCAGTAAAGTTCGCTTGCGGTGCGGCTCAGCATGGGCTGCCCTCCATGACCCAGGTGTCCTTGGTGCCACCGCCCTGGGAGGAGTTGACCACCAGGGAGCCTTCGGTGAGGGCGACCCGGGTCAGGCCGCCCGGTACCAGGCGCAGCTCCTGCCCCGTGAGAACGAAGGGGCGCAGGTCGATGTGGCGAGGGGCAATGCCGGCGTCGACGAAGGTCGGGCAGGTGGAGAGGGAGAGGGTCGGCTGGGCGATGTAGTTGTCCGGCCGCGCCTTGAGCAGCTCGCGAAAACGAGCCAGCTCCTCGCGGCTGGCGCAGGGGCCGATAAGCATGCCGTAGCCGCCGGCGCCATGGACCTCCTTGACCACCAGCTCCTCCAGATTGGCCAGCACGTGGGAGAGGGCAGCCGGCTCGCGGCACTGCCAGGTGGGCACGTTGTTGAGAATGGGATCTTCCTCCAGATAGAAGCGAATCATCTCCGGCACATAGGGGTAGATGGACTTGTCATCCGCCACCCCGGTGCCGATGGCATTGGCCAGCACCACGCCGCCGGCGCGGTAGACCGAGAGCAGCCCGGGCACGCCGATGAGGGAGTCCGGGTTGAAGGCGAGGGGATCGAGGAAGTCGTCGTCGATGCGGCGATAGATGACATCCACCCTTTTCAGCCCCGTGGTGGTGCGCATCAGCACCTGACCATCCTTGACCACCAGATCCGCGCTCTCCACCAGCTCCACCCCCATCTGCTGGGCGAGGAAGCTGTGCTCGAAGTAGGCGCTGTTGAAGCGTCCCGGGGTCATCACCACCACGCAGGGGTTGTCCACCGGGCTGCTCTCGCGCAGGGTCTGCAGCAACAGGGCCGGGTAGCGCTCCACCGGGGCGATGGGCTGGTTGTGAAACAGCTCCGGGAAGAGGCGCATCATCATCTTGCGGTTCTCCAGCATGTAGGAGACCCCGGAGGGGGTGCGCAGGTTGTCCTCCAGCACATAGTACTCACCGTCGTGGTTGCGGATGATGTCGACCCCGGTGATGTGGACATAGGTGTCCCGGTGCAGGTCGACCCCCTGCATGCAGGGCTGGTACTGGGCATTGGTGAGGATCTGGGCAGCCGGGATCACCCCCGCCTTCAGGATGCGCTGATCGTGATAGATGTCGTGCAGAAAGGTATTGAGGGCGGTGACGCGCTGGCGGATCCCCTTGTCCAGATGTTGCCACTCCCGGGCGGGAATGATGCGGGGAATGCTGTCGAACGGGATGAGGCGCTCGGCGCCGTCCCCATCCCCGTAGACGTTGAAGGTGATGCCGACCCGGCGAAACAGCAGGTCGGCCTCTTCACGCTTGCGCTCTATGCTCTTCTCGTCGGTCTGGTGCAGCCACGAGAGGTAGGCGTGGTAATGATCGCGAAACTGGTTGTCGGTGAGCAGCATCTCGTCGTAACAACCGGGTCCGGGGGGCTTGATAGGCAGCATAGGCAACTCCTTGTGACGTCCCTGCGTACATCACAAAGTGCAAGGGCTGTGCCAGCCAATTGAGTCGCTATCGAGGCCAGTGTCAGTAATTTTTTATTGAAAAATCATATGGATGACTTTTATGTCATCAAGGGGCAAGGCAGGGCGCACCAGAGTGGTACCCCATAGAGGGTAAGCCTGCGCCATCTTGTGGCAACAGGCCATGAGGGCAAGGGACGGGCGCATCGGGATGCGGGGGCGGAAGGCGAGCGCCCTTGCCCCGAGGTGGGGCAGGGGGATAAGAAAGAACCCGACCGATGGCCGGGCTTGGGGTGATTCAGGCACCGGGAGTGGAGGGGCGGCCTGCTGGCCCCAACGTTCAACCTTCTGGATGGGGATCATGCAGGGACGGGGCCAGGGCAAACCAGGCCGAAGCCAGGTCCGGGCTGCCCAGCGGCGTCGCGGCCATGAGGTCACGAACGTCAAACTCGTCCGGCACGCGGGCGGCGTGATGTTCCCAGACATGATCCAGCGTGGCTTCCTGCCGTGCGGGCAGGGCGGCAATCTCGGCGGGGCTGCACAGCCCGTGATGCAGGAGCTGGGGAGCATAATCGAGCATGAGCTGCTCCCGGCAGGCCGTGCGGATGTCGTCCCTGCTCCCCAGGTGACGCAAGGCTTCCAGGTTGCCAGCAAGCCAGCCGAGGCGGGCCGCCTCGCAGCCGAGGTCGTGCCAGGCGGCCAGTTTGTCCGTCGCGTCGGCCAGTTGCTGATTCATCTGTCGGCGCATCCGCAGCAGCAGTTGGCCCAGGGGTGTGCCGTCATCCAGGGATTCATCAGGCCAGGCCAGAATATCCTTCGCCACCTTCATCAGGACGGGCATGCTGTCTCCCTCGGCGGTGCCGACCAGATCGCACAGTTGCAGGGTAGGGGCGATGCGATTTCGCAGGAATTTTCCCTGGGCACCACACCGCTGCATGCAATGTTGCAGGGAGGTTCGCATCAGTTCGACGGCGACGGCCTTGACCAGGCCTGCGTCGGTCTGAAAGCGGGAGGAGTGCCGTCCATCCGGCAAATGTCGCTGTTTTATCCCTTCATACAGCGCCATGGCGGCCAGCCCCGTCACATAGGCACGAGTCAGTATCCGGCGGTGCAGGGCATGGTGCGCCAGCGGTATGACCCGCCCGTTGTGGGCGTGCAGCGGTCGATGCTGCGCGTAGTGAATGGCCAGTGCGAGGCTCAGTTTCAAGCCGGGGATCAGGGAGGCGGTCAGCACCAGTTTTCCCCACTCAACACGGCGCAGGGAGCTGAAGAAAATGTCGCGTTGGCTGGCAAGACGAGAGTGAAAGACGCCCCCAGCACTGATGTCGTGCTCATGACCCCTGAGCCATGCCCAGCGGGGGAGCGCCACCTGCTCGAAGGTGATGATGGCGTGATCCACCACGTCGAAGTAGGGGAGATCGAGCACGTCCGGGCTGGAGACGCTGACCCCCTGACACAGTGCGCCACGGGTGTCCCGGCAGGGCACCAGAAAGGGATGAATGCCACAGTCTTGCTCACCGACCCACAATCTGGCCATCACCACGCTGCTCTTGGGTTGCCCTTCCAGGGCGATGTAGGGCATGAACTTGGCGGCATGCCGATGGGGGGTATGGAGGATAAAACCGTCAGTGGCACTGTCGTAGCGGACTTCGGTTGCCATGCTCATGGCATTGTTGCCACAACCGAGCTCGGTGACCAGATAGAGCCCGTGAGTGCGTAGGGCCAGGGCCTCCTCAATCTGGCCGATGATCTCCGGATGGTGCCGATCCCCCAGCTCCAGCAGCGTGCCGAGATAGAGATTGTAATGACTGGCCAGCAAGGGGCAGAGCCCCCCTTGCCGGGTCAGGCAGGGAGACTCCATCAGGGTGAGGAGGGGGGCCAGGTCGTCAACGATATCCTCTTGCCCGAGAGCAGCCGTGCTGGCGACAGTGTGGAAAATCCGGTAGATGGCCCGGGTCCGTTCTGCCTTCTCGAGTTGATGGAGATCGGGGAACAGGGTGTTGTTGAGTGCCAGGGCATGCAGGCGACTGGCCAGTGAAGCAGGGTGTGACATGATGGCTCCTTGACTGGATAGTTCCAAATGGTCCTTTTCGAATCAATCATAGTCTTTGGGATCTCTGTGACACCCTGGTGACGCGCCTAGGGACGAGTAAGGGCCGTCATCGAAGGCCATGGGGAATCAGGAAAGCAAGCAGGTGGCGGTTTGGCGCTCCATCGTGCAGGGGGCCGTGGACAGACCCGGAAGAGCAGATATGAAAAAGCCCAGCCAAAAGGCTGGGCTTTAAAATGTGGCTCCCTCGACAGGACTTGAACCTGTGACATACGGATTAACAGTCCGCCGTTCTACCGACTGAACTACGAGGGAATTGGCTCCTCCTACTGGACTTGAACCAGTGACATACGGATTAACAGTCCGCCGTTCTACCGACTGAACTAAGGAGGAATTGCCTGTATCGTCGAGACGGGGCGGATATTAATGGCCCATCTCCCGGGTGTCAACCCGCCTGTCGGCGTAAAAAATGGCTTTTTGGCCCGTTTGCCCAAAACTTGGGCAGCGCGGACTATTTTCAGCACAATCAGGAGCTTGAGATCGCGCCTTCGGCCGGGTTGTGCCTGCTTGGTATCCTGATTCCCGCATACTGCCAGGAGGAGGCGTGGTGTCGTTCATCCGCAGAGTACCGTGACCGGGGAAACCTGCCGTGGCGGGAAACGGCGTTGATATTCGGGGTGTCACCGACAATATTGCGCGCTCATGGCCATTTCTTGATCCCGCCCATCGAATTATCTGGCCGGGTCGGGTATGGTTGCCTTCGATACCATCGCCGCGTCGACAGCTCTGCCGGCCCTTGATGATGATCGGGTGCCGGTTCACCCCGGCCTTTGTCTCCCTCTTCTGGTATTACCCTAGACATGCACAATCAAGCTTCCTTACAAGGCGTGAAGCTGGCCATCGCATTGCGCCAATCCTGCATTGACGAACCCTACAGCGTGGCGCGCTTTGGCCGCGACCTCATCGCCGGCATCACGGTCGGCATCATCGCCATTCCCCTTGCCATGGCGCTGGCCATCGCCAGTGGGGTGCCGCCCCAGCACGGGCTCTATACCGCCATCATCGCCGGCATCGTCATCGCCGTGACCGGGGGATCCCGCTTCTCCATTTCGGGCCCCACTGCCGCCTTCGTGGTGATCCTCTACCCGGTGGCCCAGCAATTCGGCGTGGGTGGCCTGTTGATGGCCACCCTCATCTCGGGCTGTTTCCTGGTGGCCATGGGCATGGCGCGTCTTGGGCGCCTCATCGAGTACATTCCCCCCTCGGTGACCCTGGGGTTCACCGGTGGTATCGCCATCGTCATCGCCACCCTGCAGATCAAGGATTTCTTCGGCCTGCAGGTCCTGGAGATGCCGGAAACCTATCTGGGCAAGGTACAGGCGCTGGCCCATGCCCTGCCCAGCTGGCAGTGGGGGGACACCCTCGTCGGGGTGACGACGCTGGCGGTGCTGCTGCTCTGGCCGAGATTGCGCCTGCCGGTACCCGGCCATCTGCCCGCCGTGCTGGTGGGAGTGGGACTCGGGTTTGGTCTGCACCAGTTCGGGGTGGACGTCGCCACCATTGGCAGCAAGTTCAGCTATACCTTGGCCGACGGCAGTCAGGGCATGGGCATTCCCCCCATCGCCCCGACCCTGGTGATGCCCTGGGCGCTGCCGGGGCCGGACGGGGCACCGGTGGAGTGGAACCTCGCCGCCATCGAGCGGCTGCTGCCCGCCGCCTTCTCCATGGCCATGCTGGGGGCCATCGAATCCCTGCTCTGCGCCGTGGTGCTCGATGGTATGACGGGTCGCAAGCACAGCTCCAACGGCGAGCTGGTGGGGCAGGGGCTTGGCAACATCCTGGCCCCCTTCTTCGGCGGCATCACGGCGACGGCCGCCATCGCGCGCTCCGCCGCCAACGTGCGGGCCGGTGCCACCTCGCCCATTTCCGGTATTGTCCATGCGCTGGTGGTGCTGGCGGCCATCCTGGTGCTGGCTCCCTGGCTCTCCTGGTTGCCGCTCTCTGCCATGGCCGCCCTGTTGCTGCTGGTGGCCTGGAACATGAGCGAGGCCCACAAGGTGGTGGATCTGGTGCGCCGGGCGCCCAAATCCGATGTACTGGTGCTGCTGGTCTGCCTGTCGCTGACCGTCATCTTCGATATGGTCATCGCCATCACCTTCGGGGTGATCCTGGCCTCTTTGCTGTTCATGCGCGAGATAGCCAAGATGACCAGGCTGCACAACCTGGCGGATCACAAACGCTATGCCAGCGAGGTGTCCCCCTCGACCCTTGTCTACAAGATCAACGGGCCACTGTTCTTTGCCGCCGCCGAGCGGGTCTTTGACGAGTTGCTTGCCCAGGTGAAGGACCACAAGGAGTTGATCCTGCAAATGGAGGCGGTCTCCATCCTGGATGCTGGCGGTCTCACCGCCTTCCAGCAGTTCGCAAAACGCATGGCCAAGGCGGGGGTCCGTCTCAAGGTGGCTGAATTGCAATTCCAGCCCCTCAAGACCCTGGCGCGGGCCAAGGTGCGTCCGGTGGCGGGAGAGCTGGAGTTCTACGGCTCACTGGAAGAGGCGATTCGAGGAGAACATTTGCACGAAGCGATTGAAAATTGATGGAAAGGGATAGGAAATGGCATATTTTTAGTCACTTGGTTCGCTTATTGAGCAAACAGTGGCAAAAGATAAAAAATTGCATTGACCGCCTCGCGCCTATCCCTTACATTACGCCCCGTTCCAGCGCAACGGCGCAGCGAATTCGTGTTGGCTGAACACGTTAAAGCACAGACCAAAATTGGGTGCGGTGTCCGAGTGGCTGCCCACCGACGAAGTCGGCAAGATGCACGTTTACGTGCTCCGAAAGCCACTTCAAAGAAGTAAAAATTTGGTGAGGTGTCCGAGTGGCTGAAGGAGCACGCCTGGAAAGTGTGTATACGGCAACGTATCGAGGGT
>NZ_JAPDBP010000012.1:0-150480 GCF_027705305.1 Aeromonas sp. QDB17 | reverse complement strand
GGGGGGGGGGGGGGGGGGGGGGGGGGGGGGGGGGGGGGGGGGGGGGGGGGGGGGGGGGGGGGGGGGGGGGGGGGGGGCGGGGGGGGGGGGGGGGGGGGGGGGGCGGGGGGGCCCCCCCCCCCCCCCCCCCCCCGCCCCTCTGTCATTTATCCCTTCGACTTGAAGTTGGCCGCCTCGATGCCGTGCCGATTCAATAGCTTGTAGAAGTCGGTGCGGTTTCTCCCCGCCATGTTGGCCGCCAGGGTCACATTGCCTTCCGTGGTGCGCAGCAGCCGGATCAGGTACTCCTTTTCAAACTCGGCCCGCGCCTCGTTGAACGAGGGAATGCCGCCACCGCCGCCACTCAGGGCCGACTCCACCATGGCCGCGCCTATCACCGGGCTGCAGCAGAGGCTCGCGAGCTGCTCCACCACCCCGCAGAGCTGGCGCACGTTGCCCGGCCAGGCAGCCGCGGCCAGCAGGGCCAGCGCCTCCGGCGAGAAGCCGAGGGCGGCGCAATCGGGGTGACGGTTGCGGTAATCGTCCAGCGCCTGACGGGCCAGCAGGGGGATATCCTCGCTACGGGCGCTCAGAGGCGGCAGGGTGATGTTGGCCACGTTGAGGCGGTAGAAGAGATCCTCGCGAAAACGCCCCTCTTCCATGGCGGTCACCAGATCCTGATGGCTGGAGCTGATGACCCGCACCTCGGGGGTGCCCTGACCATACTCCGCCAGCACCTGGAGCAACTTGGCCTGGAGTGACTCCGACAGATCCCCTATCTCGTCGAGGAAGAGGGTGCCACCTTTGGCCTCGGCAAACAGGCCGGACTGGCCATCCTCGCCAAACAGCTGCAAGTCCAGCACGGGCCAGGGCAGAGCCGCACAGTTGATGGTATGCAGCGGCTTGTCGCGGCGGTGGCTGGCCTGGTGCAGCGCCTGGGTCATCACCCCCTTGCCGGCGCCGGAGGGGCCCAGGATCAGCACGGGCACGTCCATGGTGGCGATGCTGCTCGCCTGGATCAGCAACTGCTCCATCTGCGGGTTGCGGGTCTGGATGAGGGACTGCCACTCCTGCTGCTGCTTCGGACGGGTCAGGCTGAGAGCATGTTCTATGGTGACCAGCAGCTCGTCCTTGTCGATGGGCTTGGTCAGGAAGCTGAACACCCCGGAGCGGGTCGCCTGGATGGCATCGGGAATGGTGCCGTGGGCGGTCATGATGATCACCGGCATGCCGAGCCACTGGGACTGAATCCGCTCGAACAGCGCCAGCCCGTCCATGCCCCCCATGCGCAGATCGCTCAGCACCAGGTCGGCCCGTTGCTGGCGCAGCCTGTCCAGCGCTCCTTCGGCGCTGTCGGCGGTATCCACCTCGTAACCCTGGCTGCGCAGGCGCATGCTCATCAGCTTGAGCAGGCTGGCATCATCGTCCACCAGCAGAATACGGCTCATGCTCTCACCCCCTCTTGGCGAAAAACGCGGTCATTACGGCGCGGTCCGGAGCTGTCATGGCTGACCTCCCCCATTGAGCTTACGCTGGTTGAGCTGCTCGTCGATGGCGGAGAGCTGCTCTATCTGCTGGCGCAGACGCTTCACCTCCTGACTCTGATCGTCGCGGCGGCTGTCTCGCACCAGCAGCTCCTCCCCGAGGGCGATCCAGCTGCGCAGGAAGGCCTGGGCATCGAGACCGAGCTCCGGCAACAGAGCCTTCAGCTGATCCAGCCCGGCCCGGCGACTGGCCACCGATTCGGACGGGTGGGTGTTGACCATGGCCAGGCTGACCCGGCTCTCGAGGTCGGTGGCGCCGGCCAGTCGCTGGCGCTCCTGCATCCGCTGCTGGGGATGGCTGGCCAGCAGCCAGTCCGAGTATTGCAGGCGCACCTGCATCTCCTTGTTGGCAAACTCCATCCGCCTGGCGATCGCCTCCTGGGAAGGCTCGGTGAGGCTGGTAGAAGGCAGCAGGGAACAGCCAGCGAGCAGGCCTATCATCAATACGGGAATCACAAATCGTTTCATCTTGAATGTCACTTCAGATCCTGGTGGGGAACAGGCACCTGCCCGCTCCTCTCAATATTCGGTGTCAAGGCGCCACCCGCACCTGCGGGGTCGCCGCCACGCCCGTCAGCTCGGGCGCACGTTCAAATCCAGCCGGAAACAGACATCCGCCTGGGCATCCTCGATCAGCCTGAGCTCGCCGCCCAGACTCATGGCAGACTCCCGGGCAATGGAGAGGCCCATGCCGGAGCCTTTCAGCAATCCCTGGCGCACTATGCTGCCCTGTTCAAAGGGCTCGAAGATGCGCTCCCGCTCGTCTGGCGGGATGACAGGCCCTTCGTTGGCCACCTCCAGCCAGCCGCCGCCCGCTCCCGCCCCGGCGCGGATCCAGATCTGTCCGCCCCTGGCGCCATAGCTGACCGCGTTGGAAAAGAGATTGTCGAGGATGAGTCGCAGGCGGTAGGGCTCTGCCCGCAGGCTGATGGGCTCGGGCGGCAAGTGTACACTGATTTGCTTGGATTCCAGCGCGAGCCGGTACTCTTCGGACAAGTCTGACAACAAGGGCGCCAGGGGCACCTCGGACAGGGTGAACACCTCCTGCTGGCTGAGGCGATTGAAGTCGAGCAGCCGCTCGATCAGGGTCTGCAGACGGCGGCTGTTCTCCTCCAGCATCTGGCAGATCTCCTGCTGATCCCCGTTGAGGGGCCCCACCAGCTGCTCCGAGAGCAGATCAGCCCCCTCCCGCAGCACGGCAAGGGGGGTTTTCAGCTCGTGGGATACGTGGCGCAGGAACTGGTATTTCTGCTGTTCCAGCTCCTTGAGCTTGTCGTGCAGCCAGCTGATCCGCTCCCCCAGCAGCACCAGTTCGGCCGGGCCATCCACCGGGCGCTGATCCGGCTCGACGCCTGCGCCCAGACTCAGGATCCGCGACTCAATCTGACGTACCGGGTGGATGATGAGGTAGGTAAAGAGCAACACCAGCAGCAGGCTGAGCCCGGCCACGAAGCCGCTGACCCACCAGATCTGCTGTTTCAGCTCCACGATGGCGCCCCGCATGCGGGTCACGTGATCATCCACCTGGCTGCGGGTGACCACCTCCAGTTGCTGGTTCAGTTCGTTGAAATCGGTGAAACGGGGGCTGGTCGCCTCCTGCCTGGCCTTGCGCAGATCCTGCAGGCCGTCGAGCCAGACCAGCGCCGCCTCGAGATCCCCGTAGACCTCGGCATCCGGGATGGAGTCCTGATGGGTAGCGAGCAGTTCCCGGTAGCGCACCAGCTGCTGCCGATAGCTGGCCAGGATGCGATCATCACCCAGGACCGCATAGCGGCGCAGGGTGCGCTCCAGATCGATGGCCTGAGTGGAGAGCAGCGTCGCCCGGCGAGTGTCCCGCACCGCACGTTCCATCTCGTCGCTGGTGAGCTGGCCCAGGTGGGAGAGAGCCTGACTGTCGTGCCAGATCATGCCCCCCAGGGGCATCAGCACCAGCACGAAGCCCATCAGTACTACCTGGAGCAGGGAGCGGGGCCGAACCTTGGTCATCTTCTGCGGTCTCGATTCGTCATGGGGGAGCCAGCATATCCGCACTGCCCCAAAAAGCAAAACCGGCCATAAAGCCGGTTTGATTGCTCACCGAGGCCGGATTCACGCCAGGCCGACGGACGCCACACAGATGACAATGATCATGGCAAGGGCCCCTGACGCGGCCAACAGTGCCCATTTCATTTCTACGCTCATGCAAACCTCCTTTCTGCCAATCAGCGTTGGATCACAACAGATGACGACATGTTAATTCATAGTGAATCCCATAACCGTGAGCTGCGTATATATTTCAGACGAGCCCAACCCAAGGAATGGAAAGCATGTTTTACCTCTGTAGCATTGGATCCAATCTCGACCCCGCCCTGCACGTCAGTCAGGCCGTCGCCGAATTGCTGGCCCGCTTTGGTCGCCTTCACCTGAGTTCCGTCATCCAGACCAAGCCCGTGGGCATGCATTCGCGCCACGACTTCCTCAACTGCCTGTTCGTCGTCCAGAGCGACCTCTCCCCCGTCCAGCTCAAGACCGAGTTTGTCACCATGGAGCTGGCCCATGGCCGGGATCGCAGCCACCCCCTGTGCAAGGTGGCGGACAGGCCACTGGACATCGACATACTGGCCTGCGGCGAACGGGATGACTTCGCCGAGGCCGGGGTGGATGCCTACCTGGGGGATCTGCTGGCGGAGATGTATCAGGGCGGCAGTGTGGACTCCGGCAAGGTGACCCTCGGCCTGCCGGGCAGCAAGGTGTTTGCGAAGCAGCGCATCGGCCAGGCCCCCATCCATCTCTGCCAGCAAGACGAGGCCCTGCTTCCCGGCAACGGCCACCCCGGCCCCCCTTCCCGGCACGCCGCCATCCGGCACCCTTGAGCCGTTCACACACATGAGGCGCCCAAAGGCGCCTCATGTCATGGCGGCCCGCCTTGCCCTAGATGACGGCGAGGGCGCGCCCCCCGTCCACCCGGATGCTGGCCCCGGTCATGTAGTCGTTCTTCATCAGCATCTGTACCGCCTGCCAGATGGGCTCCAGGCCCCCTTCCCGCGCCAGCGGCGTCTTCGCCAGCACCTGCTGACGCCAGTCATCCCCGTGCTCGTCGAGAAACAGGATGGGGCCAGGCTCTATGGTGTTGACCCGCACGGCGGGTGCCAGTTCGCGGGCAAAGCTCATGGCCAGGGAATGGGCTCCCGCCTTGGTGGCCACGTAGGCGGCAAACTGGGGCGCCGGGGCATGGATGTAGATATCGGTGATGTGGATGATGCCCCCGTTGGGCTGGCGAGCAAGGGCGGGGGCCAGCGCCCGGTTGAGCTGGAAGGGAGCCGCCATGTGTACCCGGTAGAACTGATCAAACTGGGCCAGCTGCACCGCAGGATCCGCAGCCTGGGGCTCGAAGGCGGAGGCATTGTGGATGATCAGGGTAAGATCCTCATGGGCCGCCAGCGCCGTCACCACGGCGCCCACCTCCTCTTCCCGGGTGAAGTCCGCCTGTACCAGCTCGACGCCCACATCTCGCAGACGATCCAGCTCGGGCCGTTCGCTGCGATAGCTGCCCGTCACCTGCCAGCCAGCGGCCACCAGCTGCTCGCACAGATAGAATCCCAGGCGACGGCCACAGCCCGTTACCAATGCACGCATACCCTCTCCTTGTGGTTGTCGCCCTCCCCGATCCATGCAGGATCGCACGGAGGGCCTATTCATCGGCCATGACCTATCGATGTCCGAGGCAAAACCCATTGGCCCCCTGTCACGGCCACCGGGCATAGTGGCCCCATCGACCCCCATAGAGCCACCATCATGCTACAAATTCGCGATCATATGCAGCCATTGACCCACTCACTGCACCCCGGCCTCGGTCTGGCCGAGGCGCTGGACAGACTCCATCGGGCAAACCTGGGGGGCCTGCCGGTACTGGATGACCATCAGCACCTCGTCGGATTTCTCTCCGAGCAGGATTGCATTCCCGCCCTGCTCACGGGCAGCTATCACTGCGACACCCGTACTCTGGTCGAAGATCTGATGAGCCGGGCCCCGCTGTTCGTCTCTCCTGATGACAACATCGTGGATCTCGCCCGCCAGATGGCCGGGGCCAGACCCAAGGTCTATCCGGTAATGGAGGGAGGCAAGGTGACGGGCATCATCAGCCGTCGTCAGGTGATGCAGGCCCTCAACACCCAGATGAAACAGTGTCAGGCAACCTGAGGCAGGCCACCTCGCACACGTTTCATGCCGACCACCCTCCCGCCCACAGCCGGCGAGTGGCTGGTCCATCCCGCCCGACTCAGCCACGGGGCGACCTGTCGATGCAGCGCCGCCCCCCTCCCACCGGCACCGTTCGTTTGTCCCCTCCCCATTTCAGGGTTTGCCATCCGTGGTTGTCTCTAGTTAGATAGGTGCCGGTCACAGTCCCTGCCGGATGCGACCCCGTCCCGAGTGCTCAGGAGATGTAACGTGCGACGCTTGCTCGTATTCTGCTTGCTGCTGCCCTGCTGGCTGTCAGCCAGGGAGCTGGTCATTGGTGGCATCCTGGAGCCCCCTCTCAAGTGGCTGGATGCACAGGGACACCCTCGCGGGCTGGATGTGGATCTCGTCACCGCCATCTTCGGCACGCTCCATACCCCCATCAGGATTGAGCTCATCGATTCGGGGGCCAGGCTCACCCGCAATGCCGAAAGCGGCTTCTATGACCTGCTGCTGACCCACTCCTACAAACCGGAGCGGGAGGCCTATCTGCTCTACCCCAAACAGGCCCATATGCTCCATAGCTGGCACTTCTTCATACGCAAGGAGTCCGCAGGCCGGATCCATTATGACCATCTGACGGATCTCAAACCCTGGCGTATCGGTGTCACCCGGGATTTCTCCTATACCCCCGAGCTCGCGGCGGCCATGACAGACCCGAGCTATCACTTCCAGGAGATCCCCATCAACCAGCTGCAACTGCGCAAACTCATCGCCGGTCGCATCGACGTGGTGCCCATGTCCCTGGTCACCGCCTTCACCCAGATAAGAGAGGAGGGACTGGAGGGCAAGCTCGACTACCTGCCAAAACCCCTCAAGACCAGCCCCTACTTCAATGTCTGGACCCGTTCCCGGGCCGATGCCGACACCCCGGCCCTGATGGCTGCCTATGATGCCGAACTGCTGCACATGAAGCGGGACGGCCGGCTCAAGGCCCTCTACGACAAATACGGCATCCCCTATATCGAACCCTGATCCACCGTTCAGGGTGTCATCTCCCGCAGGGTCGAATTCTGCTGCGCGGACAGGGTCTATCACGGGATAGGGGTCTCTACGCCCCCCTCAGACCACCCGACTCAAGGCTTCACATCCCGCAGGATCGGGTTTTGCAGCGAAATCAGCGTCTCGGTGGACTGGATCTCGTCGATGGTCTGGATCTTGTGGATCAGTACCGTCTGCAACTCGTCGATGGAGCGGGTCATCACCTTCATGAAGATGCTGTAGTGGCCCGTGGTGTAGTAGGCCTCCACCACCTCGTCCAGCGCCTGCAGCTTGGCCAGGGCCGACGGGTAATCCTTGGCGCTCTTGAGGTTGATCCCGATGAAGCAGCAGACGTCGTAGCCCAGCTTCTTGGGGTTCACCTGCACCCGCGTTCCCTCGATGATGCCCGCCTGCTTCATCTTCTCTACCCGCACGTGGATGGTGCCCGGGCTCACCAGCAGTTGTTTGGCCAGCTCGGCGTAAGGCAGGCGCGCATTCTCCATCAGGGCGGTAAGGATGGCCTGATCGAGATTATCGATCCGATAATTTTCTGACACTTTTTTGCGCTCCTTTTAATGATTCATCATTAATTGATGGCTTATTTTGAAGAAAAAAACACACAAAGCCTATTTCAATTATCGAATATTGAATTTAGTTGGCATTCTGTTGAAGAATCACCGCATTCAACGGATTCACGACAGGTAATTCAGCATGAAACAGCACTACATCCGCAGCCAACAGCAGATCAGCTTCGTCAAAGAGATGTTCTCCCGCCAACTCGCACTGCAACTCGGCCTGATGGAGGTACAAGCCCCCATTCTGAGCCGGGTCGGTGACGGCACCCAGGACAACCTCTCCGGCTGCGAGCATGCAGTGCAGGTCAAGGTGAAAACCCTGCCGGAGCACAGCTATGAGGTGGTCCACTCCCTGGCCAAGTGGAAGCGCCAGACCCTGGGCCGCTTCGGTTTCGGCCCGGGTGAAGGCATCTACACCCACATGAAGGCACTGCGTCCGGACGAAGATCGTCTCAGCCCCATTCACTCCGTCTACGTCGACCAGTGGGACTGGGAGAAGGTGATGCCGGGCGAGCGCCGGGATCTGGCCTATCTGCAGGAGACGGTGCGCGGCATCTGGGCCGCCATCAAGGCCACCGAGCGCGCGGTCTGTGCCGAGCATGAGCTGACCCCCTTCCTGCCGGCGGATATCCAGTTCCTGCACAGTGAAGAGCTGCTGACCCGCTACCCGGACCTCGATGCCAAGGGACGCGAGCGCGCCATCGCAAAAGAGCTGGGAGCGGTCTTCCTCATCGGTATCGGTGGCGCCCTCTCCCACGGCGAACGCCACGACGTGCGAGCCCCGGACTACGACGACTGGAGCAGCGAGAGCGAGCTCGGGCTGGCGGGTCTGAACGGTGACATCCTGGTGTGGAACCCGGTGCTGGAAGACAGCTTCGAGATCTCCTCAATGGGGATCCGGGTGGACGCAGAGGCCCTGCGCCGCCAGCTCGCCATCACCGGGGACGAGGATCGCCTGCAGTACGACTGGCATCAGGATCTGCTGGCAGCACGGATGCCGCAAACCATCGGCGGCGGCATCGGCCAATCCCGTCTGGCCATGCTGCTGCTGCAAAAAGAGCACATCGGTCAGGTCCAGGTCGGCGTCTGGCCGGCCGAGATGAAGGCCGCCATTGCGGACATGCTGTAACGAATTGATTTGATTGCCTCTGTCCTCCTATCGCGGCAACACGGCGCGGGACAGACGCGATAGCGAAGCTGGTCAGCCGGGGTGGAGAGCGTATCCCGACTGACTGTAAGGCGGGCATGGTCGCTGACTGTGCCTGCCGACCCTGGGGCTTGCTCCTGCGATCCGCTCAACCCACGTCAGATCGCATCGAATACATTCCTCCCGGCAATCTTCGGATTGCCGTTTTTTTATCTCCCACCTGCAACCGTCACGCTCAGCGGCCGATGGGCTGATATCCCTGCCATTGCGGCCTGAAGGGGCTCCCTTCGGAGTCGGGCACAAGGTGCACGTACAGACCGCTCACCGTCTCCAGCAGCAGGCAGTCGTCCACCTCTTTCAGGTTGTCCTTGTGCTGGTGCCTGACCCCCTTTAGCAAGGATGCGAGCCCCCTGGCTTTTGCTTCCTTTGCATCCTTTGCCACAAAGAAATCGAAGGCATGCAGCTCCGCGAGGGAGTCTGGGTGATAGCCACCCATGTTCACAAAGTAGAGGCGGGGAGCCTCTTTCTCAGGAGGCGTCTCCCGCAGATGCACCGAATAGCCATCCGCCCAGAGCAGCCTGGCGTAACCGTCGATATGCACCTTGTCGGGATCGCCGAACCAGGCCTCCCGCAGTACAGGCCAGGCCTCCTCGGGGGTCTGCGCCGCCACAAACTGGATGTCGTGGACCTCGATATTGGATTGGCCGGCGTTGCCGCCCAGATAGAACACGAATAGAAACATGCCTGACTCCCTTGTCTCACCCCTGGTCACGCCAGCATCAGGGTGACTTTCACCCCATTGTACATAACCCCGAACAGTGAAACTGCGAGCAAAAACAAAGATGAAATCAACGCGATATGCTTGCTGTGCCGGGCCGGCATCCAACGCTTCACCAGCAGGACATAGAGACTCAGCACCAGCAGATCGAAGAAGATCCATACCATGGAGAGGGTCAGAATGCTGGTGCCAAAGTGCGGTGTCACCGCGATGAACTGCGGGAAGAAGGCGACGAAGAAGAGAATGTCCTTGGGATTGGCCACGCCGGTCATGAAACCCTGCGTAAAGCCACCACCTGCAAGGACAGGCGCACCGGATCCGGTATCCTGGCTCACCCCTGCCATCAAGCCGCCCACGGCCGCATAACCGATGTAGAGTGACCCCGCCCCGCCCAGCAGATAGAGCCACAAGGGTGGCAGAGAGATCACGCCGGCCAGGATCAGGGTCGCCATCAGGATCAGCACCAGGGAGGCCCCGTTGGTGCCGAGCAGGGTCATCCAGGCCTGGCGATAACCATGACGAACCGCCGTGCCGGTGACGAGTGCCACGACGGGCCCCGGAGTCAACAACAGGAGCACGACCGACAAGGTGTAGGCCCCCAGCAACATCATGTTCATTCCGTCTTTCCTCCTTCGTTGATACCGCCATGTCCGCCTTTAGCCAAGACTGGCATGATGAGTCATGCTCAACCAGCCCCGGGGTTGGCTGCATTATTCAACGGGACTCAGCCCTTGAAAAACGGATAAAACTCCCATTGAATGTGAGTAAAGCTCACATTGATATCGAACGATGACCCTTCCTCCTCTCTACGCGCTGCGTGCGTTTGAAGCCGCGGCCCGGCTCGGCTCCTTCAGCAAGGCGGCAGCCTCCCTGCACGTGACGCCGGGCGCCGTCAGTCGCCATGTCCAGACCCTGGAGGCCTGGTTCGAGTGCGAACTCTTTCACCGTCATGGCCCCAGGGTCGAGGTGACGGAAGCCGGCCGCGCCCTGGCAGAACAGTTGACGGAGGGGTTCCAGAGCCTGGCGATGGCGTGTCAGACCTTTCGCCGCAACGGCCAGGAGCTGCGACTCAAGGCGCCCTCGACCCTGACCATGCGCTGGCTGCTGGATGTGCTCGGCACGTTCCGTGAACATCACCCCACTCCCAGGATCCTTGCCTCCAGCGTCTGGATGGACATAGACGGCGTCGATTTTCACCGTGAGCCCTATGACTGCGCCATCTTGCTGGGGAACGGCCATTTCGGGGATGACACCGAGTGTCACCTGCTGTTCGAAGAGTGGCTGATCCCCCTCTGTGCCCCGGCCCTGGTGGAAACCGCCCGCACGGATTTGGCGGCGTGCGAACTGATCCACCCCTCGCCGGATCGCCGTGACTGGCGGCGGTGGCTCAAGGGAACCGGCGCCAGGCCAGGGCTCAATCTGGCCAGTGGCAAGGTGTTCGACACCCTGGAGCAGGGCAACATGGCCGCCATCAGCGGCCACGGCGTCTCGGTCGGGGATCTGCTGCTGAGCCAGGAGGCCATCGCAAACGGGCTGCTGGCACTGCCCTTTCACCAAGCCGTCGCCACCACGGATGGATACTACCTGGTGTGGCCCAGACACAGCACCCGGCGTAAGCATATCGACAGCCTGCGCCGCTGGCTGACCGACGCCGTGCCACACAACAGGCTGGAGCACATTGAATGGGTCGGGTGACATGCCGCAACAGGGCACAGGATCCCCCCTGACGGGTTGCGAACGCCCATAAAAAAACGCAGGCACGAGGCCTGCGTTTTTCATCGACAATCCCATTACTGGGTCATGGTGAGGCCGTTGCTGTCGGCCCCCAGCCGCAGTGTCTTGCCCGGGATGACCCGACCACTGAGCAGGGCCTGGGCCAGCGGGTTCTCCACCTTCTGCTGGATCGCCCGCTTGAGGGGGCGCGCCCCGTAGACGGGATCGAACCCGGCATGAACCAGCTTGGTCAGCAGCTCCTCGCTCACCTCCACCTCGAAGCCCTGGGACTCCAGACGGCTCATCAGGCTCTTGAGCTGGATACGGGCGATGGACTTGATGTGCTCCTCACCGAGCGGGTGGAACACCACGGTCTCGTCGATCCGGTTGATGAATTCCGGCCGGAAGCTGCGGGTCAGCACCTCCATCAACATGGCCTTCATCTCGTCGTAATCCTTCTCGGAGTGGTGCTCCTGAATGAGATCAGACCCTAGGTTGGAGGTCATGATCACCACGGTGTTGCGGAAGTCCACGGTACGCCCCTGACCGTCGGTCAGGCGGCCATCGTCCAGCACCTGCAACAGGATGTTGAACACGTCCGGGTGGGCCTTCTCCACCTCGTCCAGCAGGATCACCGAATAGGGGCGACGGCGCACCGCCTCGGTGAGATACCCCCCTTCCTCGTAACCCACGTATCCCGGAGGCGCCCCCACCAAACGGGCCACGCTGTGTTTCTCCATGAACTCGGACATGTCGATCCGCACCATGGCGTCCTGGGTATCGAACAGGAACTCCGCCAGCGCCTTGCACAGCTCGGTCTTGCCCACCCCGGTCGGACCGAGGAACAGGAAAGAACCGATCGGCCGGTTCGGATCGGACAGCCCGGCACGAGAGCGGCGAATGGCGTTGGAGACGGCGTCCACCGCCTCTTCCTGGCCGATCACCCGGCTGTGCAGCTGATCCTCCATCCGCAGCAACTTCTCCCGTTCCCCTTCCAGCATGCGGGCCACCGGAATGCCGGTCCAGCGGGCCAGGACGTCGGCGATCTCCACGTCGGTGACCCGGTTGCGCAGCAGGCTGGTCTCCTGCATCTCGGCCTGGGTGGCGAGATCCAGCTGTTTCTCCAGTTCAGGGATGCGGCCGTACTGCAACTCGGACATGCGGCCCAAGTCCCCTGCGCGGCGCGCCACCTCGAGATCCTGACGGGCCTGCTCCAGCGCCGCCTTGATGTGCTGAGTCCCGGCGAGGGCAGCCTTCTCGGCCTTCCACACCTCTTCCAGCTCGTTGTATTCCCGCTCTTTTTCCGTCAGCTCCTGATTGAGCAGATCGAGGCGCTTGCGGCTGGCGTCATCGTCCTCCTTCATCAGCGCCTGCTGCTCCAGTTTGAGCTGGATGATGCGCCGCTCGAGCCGGTCCAGGGATTCCGGCTTGGAGTCGATCTGGAGCCGGATGCTGGCCGCCGCCTCGTCGATAAGGTCGATGGCCTTGTCAGGCAGCTGGCGATCCGCGATGTAGCGGTGGGAGAGCTGGGCCGCCGCGACGATGGCGGGGTCGGTGATCTGCACATGGTGGTGCAGCTCGTAGCGCTCCTTCAGGCCACGCAGGATGGCGATGGTGTCCTCCACCGAGGGCTCCTCCACCAGCACCTTCTGGAAACGGCGCTCCAGCGCGGCATCCTTCTCCACGTACTGCCTGTACTCATCGAGGGTGGTGGCCCCGACGCAGTGCAGCTCGCCGCGGGCCAGGGCGGGCTTGAGCATGTTGCCCGCATCCATGGCACCCTCGCCCTTGCCGGCGCCGACCATGGTGTGCAGCTCGTCCACGAAGAGGATGACGCTGCCCTCCTCCTTGGCCAGATCGTTCAGAACCGCTTTGAGCCGCTCCTCGAACTCACCGCGATACTTGGCTCCGGCCACCAGGGCCCCCATGTCGAGCGACAGCACCCGCTTGTTCTTGAGCCCTTCCGGCACTTCGCCATTGATGATGCGCTGGGCCAGCCCCTCGACGATGGCGGTCTTGCCGACGCCGGGGGCACCGATCAGCACCGGGTTGTTCTTGGTGCGGCGTTGCAGCACCTGGATGGTGCGGCGAATTTCGTCATCCCGGCCGATCACCGGGTCGAGCTTGCCGAGTTCGGCCCGCTCGGTGAGGTCGATGGTGTACTTCTCCAGCGCCTGGCGATTCTCCTCGGCGTTGGCATCCTCCACCTTCTTGCCGCCACGGACCTTATCGATGGCTGCCTCGAGTTTTTCCTTGGTCAGCCCCTGGGCACGCAGCAGCTCGCCCAGCGTCCCCTTCTCGTCCAGGGCCGCCAGCACGAACAGCTCGGACGAGATGAACTGATCCTTGCGCTGCTGGGCCAGCTTGTCGCAGACGTTGAGCAGGCGGCCGAGGCCGTTGGAGAGCTGTACGTCCCCTTCCACCCCGCTGACGCGGGGCAGGCGATCCAGCTCCTCGCCGAGGCGCGAGCGCAGGGTATTGATGTCGAGCCCGGTCAGGGTGAGCAGCGGACGAATGGATCCGCCGTCCTGATTGAGCAAGGCGCTCATCAGATGGACGGGTTCGATGAATTGGTGGTCACGACCCAGTGCAAGAGACTGGGCATCGGAAATGGCAATCTGGAATTTGCTGGTCAGGCGATCGAGGCGCATTGCACTCCCCCTTCAAGACAGACGCCGCATGCGCGGCAACAACATCGCTTTCTGACAAGGAAGATGTGGTCTTGAAGGGCAATTTCAAGGGGTGGCTGTTTATTTTTTCCTCAATAGCAATGACCGGGGGAAAACGACCTCGCAATGGCAGCCTGTACCCTGAGCCTGCTCGGCAGCAAGACATAGCCACCGGAGGGCCATCACCAGGGAGTGAAGAGGCGCTTGCGGCCACTCGCGAGCGCCCCTTCGGCTATTTTTCCAGCCATACAAGGGAGGCCATGCGACCCGTCTGCCCGTCGCGGCGATAGGAGTAGAAGCGCTCGCTGTCGCTGAAGGTGCAGTATTCGCCGCCATAGATGGCGGTGACGCCGGCGCGGGCGAGGCGCAGTCGGGCCAGCTGATAGATATCCGCCAGCCATTTCCCTTCGTTGAGGGATGGCACGAATGCAGTCGCCGCTTCCGCCTGCTCCGCCATGAAGGCATCGCGCACCTCGCCACCCACTTCGAACGCGGCGGGACCGATGGCCGGGCCCAGCCAGGCCAGGATCTCGCCAGGCTCGCAGCCCATGGCGGCGATGCTTGCCTCCAATACGCCCCCCTGCAGTCCGCGCCAGCCGGCATGGGCCGCCGCCACTACGGTGCCTGCCCGATCGCAGAACAGCACCGGCAGGCAGTCGGCAGTCATCACGATGCAGGCCTGCCCCGCCTCACGGGCACAGGCGGCATCGGCATCCGGTACGCGCTCATAACGGTCGCTCACCGGATGGACGGCGATGCCATGTACCTGGTTGAGCCAGTTGAGAGTGCCGGGGATCCCCGCCACCTGCTGCAGTCGGGCGCGGTTGGCCTCGACCCTGGCCGGTGCATCGCCTACATGGGCCCCGAGGTTCAGACCAGCAAAGACCCCTTCGCTGATGCCGCCGTCCCGGGTGGTCGAGAGAGCCCTGACATTGCCCGGTGCGGGCCAGTCGGGTGCGATCCAGTTCATCTGTGGCTCCTTTCGTTCATATGAAAGCGGGGCCCCTTGGCTGCAACCAGTCAAGGGGCCCCGCATCAGATCATGGAGGGCCGGTTACGGCAGGAATCGTCGCAAGGCCGCCCTCGGGATCAGTTCCAGACCAGATCGTCAGGATTGGCCAGGGTATCCGCCCGCAGCACTTCCATCAGCGCCACCATATCCTGCGGCGTGGGGGAGTGCCACTCCATCACTTCACCCGTGATGGGGTGCGCCAGCTTCAGCATGGTGGCGTGCAGCGCCTGACGGTGGAAAGCGCGCAGGGCCTCGGTCAGTTCGGGGGTGGCGTTGCGCAGCAGACGCAGACGACCGCCGTAGGCGGGATCCCCCACCAGCGGATGCTTGATGTGGGCCATGTGGACACGGATCTGGTGGGTACGGCCGGTCTCCAGCCGCAACCGCAGACGGGTGTGACCACGGAACTTCTCGTGCACCCGGTAGTGGGTGACGGACTCGCGCCCGTTGGGCACCACGGCCATGTGGGTACGCTGGGTCGGGTGACGACCGATGGGGGCATCGACGGTGCCGCCGGCGGTCATGTGACCGATGGCAATCGCCTCGTACTCACGGGTGATCTGGCGTGCCTGCAGGGCTTCCACCAGGTGGGTCTGGGCGGGAATGGTCTTGGCCACCACCATCAACCCCGTGGTGTCTTTGTCCAGACGGTGCACGATACCGGCACGGGGGACCTCGGCGATGCCGGGGTAGCGGTGCAGCAGGGCGTTGAGCACGGTGCCGTCCGGCGTACCGGCGCCCGGGTGAACCACCAGGCCGGCCGGCTTGTCGATCACCAGGATGTGTTCATCTTCATAGACGATGTTCAGCTCGATGTTCTGGGCATCCCAGCGGGTGTCGTCTGCCAGTTCCACATTCACATGTACCTGCTGCCCGGCCACCACTTTCTCGCGCGGGGTATTGGCAACCTGACCGTCCAGGGTCACTCTGTCCTGTAAAATCCACTCCTTGATGCGGGTCCGGGAGTAGTCGGGAAACAATTCGGCCAGGGCCTGGTCGAGTCGTTGCCCGAATTGGTGATCCTGAAATTCGCCTGTCAGTTCAATATGCTGGCTCATGTATGGTCTCTTGAGCGGGGGTATCAATTCGAAATAATCCGGGTATTCTAGCTTTTCTTTTAGCCAAGCATAACGGATACTTTGCCAATTTCGTGGAAATGGACCGGATGTTGTTGATGGGAAAGAAGTCTCACCTGCTGATGTCGCTCGCCTTGGTCGCTACTCTGATCACTGGCTGTTCCAGCACCAAACCCAAGGTTCCCGACGAACCGCCGGAAGTTCTGTACCAGAAAGCCCGCATCAAACTGGATACCGGCAACTACCTCAATGCCATCGAACTGCTGGAAGCGCTGGACTCTCGTTACCCGTTCGGTGCCTACTCAAACCAGGTTCAGCTCGATCTCATCTATGCCTACTACAAGCAGGATGATACCGCCCAGGCGATCGCCAACATCGACCGTTTTATCCGCCTGAACCCGGCGCACAAGAACATCGATTACGTCTTCTATATGCGCGGCCTGACCAACATGGCGGCGGATTACAACTTCTTCCAGGATTTCCTCGGCATCAATCGGGATGACAAGGACCCCTCCTACGCCCGTCAGGCCTTCCAGGACTTCAAGACCCTGCTGCAGAACTACCCCAACAGCAGCTATGCAGCCGATGCCCGTGCCCGCATGATCGGCCTGAAGAACCGTCTTGCCCGCTATGACCTGGGGGTAGCCGAGTACTACGTCAAGCGTGACGCCCTGATCGCCGCCGCCAACCGCGCCAAGCTGATCGTCGAGACCTATCCCGACACGGTGGAAACCGAGAAGGCACTGGAAATCATGGTCAACGCCTATGACACCCTGAAGATGCCGACCCTGGCCCAGCATGCCCGAGAAGTGCTGGCCAAGAACTACCCGGACAACCGTCTCGGTCGCGGCTGAGTAGCGAACGGACAATGAAAAACCGGAGCCACTGGCTCCGGTTTTTTTATGGCCGACGGCGGCACTCCAGGGTCACTGGTGCTTACCCTGCTGCTTGGCCCGCATGATGTTGATGATCTCGATGTCGGTATCCAGCATCCCCTCCTTGGAGAGACGACCCAGGTTGGCGATGGTCTGATCCACATCGTCCGAGACGATCCCCTCGCTCTGGGGCACGCGCAGGTTGTTGATGGCCATCAGCGAGGATTTCACCGCCGCCGAGGTGGAGGTGGAGACCTTCATGGAGCAGGCGCTGCCAGCGCCGTCGCAGATGATGCCGGAAACATCCCCAATCATGTTGTTGATGCAGTGGCTGATCTGCTCGAACTGGCCCCCCAGCAGCCAGGTGATGGCGGCCCCCGATCCCATGGCGGCGGTACTGGCTGCACACAGGGCGGAGAGCTTGTTCTGGTAGGCCTTGATATAGATGGCCACCAGGTGGCTCATCACCAGGGCACGGGCCAGCTGCTCGTCATCGGCCTTGAGGAAGCGGGCGGCGGCGACCACCGGCATGGTGGCGGCAATGCCCTGGTTGCCGGAACCGGAGTTGGACATGGCGGGCAGCATGGCGCCATCCATCCGCGCATCGGAGGCGGCAGACGACAGGCGCATGGCCAGGGTCATCAGATCGTCGGAAAGCAGCTTGCGTTCCACCTGGTCGGTGAGGATCTTGCCGATGCGCAGGCCATAGCCCTGCAGCCCTTCGTCCGCCAGCGCCTGGTTCATGGTGGCCGCCTCGCGGATGAAGTCGATCTCGGCCAGCGGCACCTCCAGGGCGAAGGCCACGATCTCCTTCAGGGTCATGGCGGGCTTGCCGGCCTTGGCTGGCTGGATCTGCACCCCGGGGGCGTTGTCCTGCACCATCAACACCTCGCCATCCTTCTCCATCAGCACGATGCGGGTGTGGTCGGTACAGATCACCACCCGGGCGCTGTGCCCCTCCACTTCGGCCAGCACCTCGGCGTAGAGCACGTCGGGCACATCCTTCACATCCACCTCTATGGTGGGCAGCAGCCCCTTGGCTGCCTCGACCTGATCCGGCGTGAGGCTCTTGAGCACCTCCAGCCCGGCATCCGGGTTGCCACCGGTGATGCCCACTGCGGCCGCCACCGGCAGGCCGATCATGCCGGTGCCGGGCACGCCGACCCCCATGCCGTTCTTGAACAGATTGCCGCTGACCCAGACGCGGGTGCGGGTCGGTACCTGCCCCAGCAGCTTGCGGCAGTTGGCCGCCGCCAGGGCGACCGACATGGGCTCGGTGCAGCCGAGGGCCGGCACCACTTCACGCTTGAGCAGGGTAATAAAGTCGGTCCATTGTGCGTTCATTGCGATGTGTCTCATGTTCATGGCGCCCGCGTGCGGGCTCGTCATTGTTGTTCGGCCAGTTCCGCCTTGTGATTGCGGATATGCAGGTAAACGGTATGGCGGGAGATGCCGAGCAGCTCGGCCACCAGTTGGGCGGCATCCTTGATCTCGAAGATGCCCATGTCGTAGAGCCGGTGCACGATCGCCTTGTTGCGCACGCTGCTGCCCAGCCCGGGATCCCTGTCCACCTTGGCGATCACCTGCGCCACCAGATCATCCACCGAGCTGGCGAAGGTTTCGGTGCCGTGGGCAGGGGGCACTGCGGGCGGGGCAAAGGTGTCGAGCAGGCTGCCAAGGGGCGTGTCCAGGCTGAAATTCACGCACAGCATGCCGATGGGTTTGCCCTCGCGGTTGCTGATGGTGATGGACGAAGACTTCAGCAGGGTGCCCTCCCGGGAGCGGGAGAAATAGCTGCTCCACTGGCTGCCGGCGGCACTGTGCAACTTGTCGAGCGCAAAATCGGTGACCGGCGCTCCCTCCTGGCGGCCGGTGATGTGGCCGTTGGCAATCTTGATGACGGAGGCGTGCAGACTGTCAAAGGCGTGCAGCACCACCTCGCAGCCCGGGCCAAACAGGGCGGACAGCGCCGCCACCGCAGGCTCGAAGCTGGCGATCAGATGGCGCTCTTCATCGGTCAGTGTGCTGGCGTCGCGCAAGGGAGCTACCTCGGTCATGGGGTCATCCGGTCAACGTTGGGCAAGGATAATCAAAGCGGACTCAAATAAAGTTGAGCAAATCCGCTTTTTGCGCAGGCATTATGCCCGACTGGTGTGACAACACCACAAAATGTGAGCAAAATCACGACTGAAATGACAAAAAGGCCCCATGAGAGGCCTTCAAGGTGGTTTTTTGGTGCTTTTGCTCAACTTTAATTGAGCCAGGGCTCGTCAGTCAGTCCGGACAGACAGGCAGGCAGGCACCACCGTCTGTCTGTTCCCTGCCACGGTCATCCACTCTGGTCATAAAAAAAGGGGGCCGAAGCCCCCTTTTTGTCTCATCCGGTCAACGCTTACAGCGCCTTCAGGATGGCCTCGACGCTGGCCTTGGCATCGCCAAACAGCATCTGGGTGTTCTCCTTGAAGAACAGCGGGTTCTGGACACCGGCGTAGCCAGTGTTCATGGAGCGCTTGAAGCCGATGACGTTCTGCGCCTTCCACACTTCCAGCACCGGCATGCCGGCGATGGGGCTGCCCGGATCTTCCATGGCGGCCGGGTTGACGGTGTCGTTGGCACCGATCACCAGCACCACGTCGGTGTCGGCGAAGTCATCGTTGATCTCGTCCATTTCCAGCACGATGTCATAGGGGACTTTCGCTTCCGCCAGCAGCACGTTCATGTGACCAGGCAGACGACCGGCCACCGGGTGGATGCCGAAGCGCACCTTGACGCCGCGATCACGCAGCTTCTGGGTGATCTCGGCCACCGGGTACTGGGCCTGCGCCACCGCCATGCCGTAGCCCGGGGTGATGATGACGGAGCTGGCGTTCTTCAGCATGTCGGCCACGTCTTCGGCGTTGGTCTCGCGGTATTCGCCCAGCTCCTGCTCGGCGGTGGAGGCCACGCCGTCGGAGCCAAAGCCTCCTGCGATCACGGAGATGAAGGAGCGGTTCATCGCCTTGCACATGATGTAGGAGAGGATGGCACCGGAGGAACCCACCAGGGCACCGGTGACGATCAGCAGGTCATTGGAGAGCATGAAGCCCGCCGCCGCTGCCGCCCAACCGGAGTAGGAGTTCAGCATGGAGACCACCACCGGCATGTCCGCACCGCCGATGGAGGCGACCAGGTGCCAGCCGAAGGCGAAGGCGATCAGGGTCATCACCAGCAGGGCGAAGGTGGAGCCACCGGCGTTGACGAAGTGGATCATCAGCGCGATGGAGACCACCACGGCCAGCAGGTTCAGCTTGTGGCGGTGCGGCAGCATCAGCGGCTTGGAAGAGATGAGGCCACGCAGCTTGCCGAACGCCACCACGGAACCGGTGAAGGTCACGGCACCGATGAAGACGCCCAGAAACACTTCCACCAGGTGGATGTTCAGCATGGCGCCGGAGAGGTGCTCGACCTGGGCGACGCTTGCCGCCTGCTCGAACGCCGCCCGGGCGGCTGCCAGGGTCGCATCCAGGTTGGAACCGACGGAGACCACCACTTCAGCGGGGGCGGAGGGGTGCAGATCGATGAAGCTGTTGAAGCCCACCAGCACCGCTGCCATGCCCACGAAGCTGTGCAGCACGGCCACCAGCTCGGGCATCTCGGTCATCTCGACCTTGAGGGCCAGACGCACGCCGATGGCGCCACCGATGGCCATGGCCAGGATGATCCAGTGGACGCCACTGGTTTCCGGGTTGAAGACGGTGGCGAGCAGGGCGATGGCCATCCCCGCGATACCGAACAGGTTGCCATGCTTGGCCGTTTCTTGCTTCGACAGTCCCGCGAGACTGAGGATGAAGAGCACGGCGGCAACGATATAGGATGCTGTTACCAGTCCTTGAGACACGTTAAACCCCCTTAATCCTTACGGAACATCTTCAGCATGCGCTGAGTGACGGTGAAGCCACCGAAGATGTTGATACTGGCAATCAGCACGGCGACAAAGGCCAGCACGGTGACCAGGGTCGACCCTTGCCCAATCTGCAACAGCGCACCGACCACGATGATGCCGGAGATGGCATTGGTGACCGACATCAGCGGCGTGTGCAGGGCGTGAGAGACGTTCCACACCACGTAGTAACCGACCACGCAGGCCAGGATGAAGACGGTGAAGTGGGAGAGGAAGGCGGCAGGCGCCACGGCGGCCACCCAACCGAAGGCGGCGATGCCGAGGGCACCGAACACGAACTTCTTGTTGGAGGGCTTGGCCTCTTCCTTCTTGGCGGCCGGTTTGGCGGCAGCGGGTTTCTGCGGGGCGGCAGAGACGGAGATGGCGGGGGGCGGGAAGGTCACTTCACCGGCCTGGACCACCGTCATGTTGCGCTGTACCACGTCTTCGAAGTCGATGGCGACGTTGCCGTCCTTCTCCTTGCACATCAGCTTCATCAGGTTCACCAGGTTGGTGCCGTAGAGCTGGGAGGATTGGGCAGGCAGGCGGCCCGGCAGATCGGTGTAACCGATCACCTTGACGCCGTTGTCGGTGACATGCAGTTCACCCGGTACCGTGTATTCGCAGTTGCCGCCGGCCTGGGCCGCCATGTCCACGATGACGGAGCCCGGCTTCATGCTGTCCACCATTTCCTTGGTGATGAGCTTGGGTGCCGGCTTGCCCGGGATCAGGGCGGTAGTGATGATGATGTCCACTTCCTTGGCCTGCTGGGCGAACAGCTCCATCTCGGCCTTGATGAACTCTTCGCTCATCACCTTGGCGTAACCGTCGCTGGATGCGCCATCTTCGCCGCCGAAGTCCAGCTTGAGGAATTCCCCACCCATGGACTCGATCTGCTCGGCCACTTCCAGACGGGTATCGAAGGCACGCACGATGGCACCGAGGGAACCGGCGGTCCCGATGGCGGCCAGACCGGCCACACCGGCACCGATGACAAGCACCTTGGCGGGCGGTACTTTACCGGCGGCGGTGATCTGGCCGGTGAAGAAGCGACCGAACTGGTGCGCGGCTTCCACGACGGCGCGATAGCCACCGATGTTGGCCATGGAAGAGAGGGCGTCGAGGGACTGGGCACGGGAGATCCGCGGCACCATGTCCATCGCCATCACATTGATGTTGCGCTCGGAAAGCTTCTTGACCAGCTCGGGGTTCTGGGCGGGCCAGATGAAGCTCACCAGGGTGGCACCATCCTTAATTTGTGCGATTTCGGCCTCGGTCGGCGCGTTGACCTTGAAGACAAGGTCGGCTTGCCAGACGTTCGGTACCACGCTGGCACCGGCAGCCTCGAAGGCGGCATCATCGAAGCTGGCTCGCAGGCCGGCACCGGCCTCGATGGCAACCTCGAAGCCGAGCTTTTTCAGCTGCTCGACAGTGGCCGGGGTCGCTGCGACCCGGGTCTCACCGGCGAGACTCTCTCTCGGTATTCCAATCTGCATGACTATTCCCTGATGGTTAATAAACAATCATCGCCAAGTCTCTCATGTCTGAGGGGACAAGGCATGATCAAAGTGCAGGTCACGGGCCCTTTGTTATGAAAATCAGCAGGCTTCACCTCGACCTCCTGTCACGGTCAGGCCCCCGCTTTTCAGGCGCGAGGGTGATTAGTATCAAATTTTGGAGTTTTATTACAACCACGGCCCCGGGCGGGCGGGTACAGAATTCAGCCCATCCCGGACCATGATTAAAAAAAACAAACCAAATTAGGGGCTTATACCAGCAAAAAGCGCTAAAAAAAGTGATCCAACCAGTCAAAAAAAATGTTTAACCCGGCCTCTACCTTAGCGTTTTTTGTTCTTACGAAATCTGCCGTTGGCTCATCTGATGAGATGAAAAGGGAAAAAGTAACCATTTTGCAACGATCAGGGGGCCGCGTCCCCGCCTGCTGGCGGGTTCGGGCCCCCTGGTGCAACCGGGCCTTGGGCCCGGTTCAGGCGTGCTCTGCTTACCAGGCCGCCTCATAAATATGCCGGCTCTGGGCCAGGTCGATGTCGCCGTGCTCACCCATGGCGGTCATGCCGTGCTCTTCGAGCTTGGCCAGCAGGGCGTCGATCCGGGCGTCGGCCACGTAATCCCGCAGCCGGGTCTTGATCCCCATCCGCTCGAAGAAGTCGCGGGTGGCTGCGATGGCACCGTCGATACGCGCCTCGTCACTGCCGCTGCGCAGATCCCAGACCCGCTCGGCGTATTGCAGCAGCTTGGCGCGCTTCTGCTCGCGCTTGGCCTGCAGCAGGGCGGGCAGCACCACCGCCAGGGTCTGGGCGTGGTCCAGACCGTGCAGGGCGGTGATCTCGTGGCCCAGCATGTGGGTGGCCCAGTCCTGGGGCACGCCGGCTCCGATCAGGCCGTTCAACGCCAGGGTGGCGCTCCACATGATGTTGGCACGCACGTCGTAGTTTTCCGGCTCCACCAGCGCCTTGGGCCCCTCTTCCGCCAAGGTCAGCAGCAGCCCTTCTGCGAAGCGATCCTGCACCTTGGCATCCACCGGGTAGGTGAGGTACTGCTCCAGGGTGTGGATGAAGGCATCCACCACCCCATTGGCCACCTGACGGGCGGGCAGGGTGTAGGTGAGCACGGGGTCGAGCACGGCGAAGCGCGGCATTACGAAGGGCGAGAAGAAGTGCTGCTTGTCCCCTGTGCTCTTGCGGGTGATGACGGCGCCCATGTTCATCTCGGAACCGGTGGCCGGCAGGGTCAGCACGCTGCCCAGAGGAATGGCGGAGGCCACCTCGCCCCCGACGGTCTCGAGGATGTGCCAGGGATCCCTGGCCGGATCGTAGTGAGCGGCCGCGGCGATGAACTTGGAGCCGTCCAGCACGGAGCCGCCACCCACCGCGAGCAGGAAGTCGATCTTCTCGGCGCGGGCCAGTTCGACGGCACCCATCAGGGTCTCGTAGGTGGGGTTGGGCTCGATGCCGCCAAATTCAAACAGGGTCAGGCCGGCCAGCTCGCGGCGGATCTGGTCCAGCAGGCCGCTGCGCACCACGCTGCCACCGCCGTAGGTGACGAGGATGCGGGCGTCGCTGGGGATCTGGCCGCGCAGCTGGGCCACCTGGCCCTTGCCGAACAGCACCTTGGTGGGGGTGTGCAGGATGAAGTTGTTCATGGGATCTCCCGGGGTGGTCGTAGTCGGTAAGGTATGGATTGCATTTTTCTCTTATAACCTCCTACCATCAAGGGAGCTTTCTGCCGATTTCTTGCCTATTTCTACTGAGCCTGGATAAATGAGTACAAATCAGCCCATCGCGGCGACCCACCAGTCCGCCCTCGCCAGCCGACTCGCCGCCCTGGCACCCCACCCGGGGATCACCGCCGCCCCCGTGCCCGGCGTGCACCTCATCTACACCACGGAGCATCATGACCGCATCCCGGTGCTCTACCGCCCGCGCATGATCATCATCCTGCAGGGGCACAAGGTGGGCTATCTCTCGGACTTCACCTTCCGCTACGACCCCGAGCACTACCTGATGATGACCCTGCCGCTGCCCTGCGAGTGCGAGTGCTTCGCCTCCCCCGAATCCCCTCTGGTGGGGCTCTCGGTGGAGATCGACGTGGCGGCGCTGCAGGCCCTGCTGCTGGAGATGGGGGACGCGGCCCCCGCCCCGGCGGAACCGGGTCGCGGCGTCGTCTCCGTGCCCCTCTCCGAGACCATGCTCTGCGCGGTGGAGCGCCTCATCGACGTGATGGACAAGCCGCTCCACGCCCGGGTGCTGGGGCCCCAGATCGTGCGCGAGATCCTGTTCCACGCCCTGCACGAAGGGGGCGCCCCCGCCCTGCTGGCCATGGCCAGCCGTCACAGCCAGGTGAGCCAGATAGCCCGGGTGCTGCGTATCATGGAGCAGCGCTTTACCGAGAACCTGACGGTGGAGGAGCTGGCCCGGGAGGCAAACATGAGCGTCTCGGCCTTCCACCACCACTTCAAGGCGGCCACCGCCACCTCGCCCCTGCAGTACATCAAGACCCTGCGCCTGCACCGGGCGCGGCTGATGATGCTGCACGACGGCCTCAAGGCCGGGGTGGCGGCGGACAAGGTAGGCTACGAGAGCGGCTCCCAGTTCAGTCGCGAATACAAACGCTTCTTTGGCAACACCCCGAGCGAACACGCGGCACGCTTCCGCTCGGGACAACTGCGTATCGTGGAGGGATGACATGCGCACACTGATCCTGCTCGTTCTGACCCTGCTGGCCACCGCCTGCACCGGCATTCCACCGGGACACCAGGTGGTCAAGCCCTTCCAGCTCGACCGCTACCTGGGCACCTGGTACGAGGTGGCCCGCCTCGATCACGGTTTCGAGCGCGGCCTGAACCGGGTCACCGCCACCTACAGCCTGCGGGATGACGGCGGTGTCAGGGTGATCAACCGGGGGCAGGACGAACAGGGGGAATGGCGCGAGGCCGAGGGGCGCGCCTACTTCGTGGGCGACAGCGACGAGGGGCGCCTCAAGGTGAGCTTCTTCGGCCCCTTCTACGGCAGCTACAACGTGCTGGCGACGGACTATGACCTCTCCCTGGTGAGCAGTTACAACCTCCAGTACCTCTGGATCCTCTCCCGCACGCCCCATCCCCCCAAAGAGAAGGTAGAGGCCCTGGTCGAGCGGGCCCGGGGGCTCGGCTTTGCCACCGACCGACTGATCTGGGTCAGCCAGGATCCGGCGGGGAACGCCCCATGAGGATCTTCCAGGCCACCCCCGGGGACATTCCCCGGGTCACCCCCCTGTTCGTGGAATACCGGGCGTTCTACCGGCTGCCTGCCCGGCCCGAGGCCGCCGAAGCCTTCCTGCTGGAGCGCTGCACCGCCGGGGAGTCGGTGCTCTTCGTGGCCCAGAGCGAGGAGGGAGAGGTGCTGGGATTTGCCCACCTCTATCCCCTGTTCTGCTCCCTCGCCCTGAAGCCCGTCTGGCTGCTGTACGATCTGTTCGTGGCGCCGGCGGCCCGCCAGCAGGGGGTGGCCCAGGCGCTGCTGGCGCGGGCCGATCGCCACGGCCAGGAGACGGGCGCCGCCTTCCTGATGCTGAGCACCGCCACCGACAACCGGCAGGCTCAGGCCCTCTACGAAGGGCACGGCTACCAGCGGGACAACGAGTTCTACAGCTACATCAAGCCTCTCTGAGCCTCTGCCTGCGCCCGTTGCAGGGCCAGGACCCGGTATTATTCAGCGGGTGCATGGTGAAATAATATCCATACACAGGATGAATAAAGGCGACCCCGGGGTCGCCTTTGTCACATCCGGGTCCCAGCCTAGAGCCGGAAGCGCCCGATCTCCTGCTCCAGCCGCTCGGTGAGAGACTTGAGCTGGGCCGCCTGGGCGGCCTCTTCGCCAGCCTGGGCCGCCAGCGCCTGGGAGACGTGGCGGATATTCTCGGTGTTGCGGCTGATCTCGCCGGTCACCGAGGTCTGCTCCTCGGCCGCCGCCGCGATCTGGGTCGCCATGTCGCTGATGGCGCCGATGGCCTCGTTGATCCTGCCCAGGCTGAGATTCGCCGCTTCGGCGTCCTCCACGCTGGTGCCCGCCAGCTGGCGGCTGGTCTCCATGCCGCCCACCGCCTTGCGGGTGGTCTGCTGCAGCGCCTCGATCATCTGCTGGATCTCGGCGGTGGAGTCGTGGGTGCGGCGCGACAGCACCCGCACCTCGTCCGCCACCACGGCAAAGCCGCGTCCCTGCTCCCCGGCCCGGGCCGCCTCGATGGCGGCGTTCAGGGCCAGCAGGTTGGTCTGCTCGGCGATGCCGCTGATGGTGGCCAGAATGCCGCTGATCTGCTGGGCGTGGCCATCCAGCTCGTGGATGGTCTGGCTGGCGTCGGAGACCTCCCCCGCCAGCCCCGTGATACTGCGCTGGCTCTGGCCGACCTGGGACTGGCCGGCCACCGCGAGGCGCACCGCATCGCCGGCGGTGTTGGCGGCAAACTCGGCGTTGCCGGCGATCTCCTGGGTGGCGGAGGCCATCTCGGTCACCGCGGTCGCCACCATGACGATCTCGTCCTGCTGCTGGCGCACCCGCTGGCTGCGGGCCTCGGCCCCCGCCGCCTGGGTGCGGGACTGGGCCGCCAGCTCGACGGTGGCGTCCCGCAAGCGGCTGACGATGCCGTGCAGTCGCGCCACGAACTGGTTGAAGTTCTGGGCCAGCTGCCCAACCTCATCCTGGCTGCGGGTGGCGATCTGCACCGTGAGATCCCCCTCCCCGTGGGCGATGTCGGCAAGCGCCCTGGAGACCCGTCCCAGATCCGCGAACAGGTAGTTGAACATGGCGATGAGCAGGGCACCGAACACCAGCAGCAGTACCAGGGTCAGCCCCACCAGTTGCCACAGCAGGGAGGCGAGCGGCGCCTCCAGCACCTCCTTGTACATCACCATGGCGAGCAGCCAGTCGGTGCCGGGCACACCCTGCACCGAGAGCAGCACCTCGCGCCCATTCAGGTTGGCGCCGTGCAGTTCGCCATCGCGGCTCCACGCATCCAGCGCCGCCCCGGTGAGACCGGGATCCAGCTCCGCCACCTGCTTGAGCGCCAGCTCCTTGTTCGGGTGGCCGACGATGAGGCCGGTGCGATCGAGCAGCATGGCGTAGCCCTCTCCCTGCACCTTCATGGCCAGCACCTCGTCGATGAGGGCGTCGAGGGAGAGATCCGCCCCGACCACCCCGATCACCCGGCCCTGGTGGCTCACCGGCTCGGCCAGGGTCACCACCATCTGCTGCATGGTCACGCTGACATAGGGCGGCGTGACGATGAGCTTGCCCGCCTTGTCGGCGTTCTGGTACCAGGGGCGGGCCCTGGGGTCATAGTTGGCGGTGTTGAGGGCGGGATCGTGGCGGGTCATCTCCCCCTGCGCCGAACCAAAATAGGTGAGGCCGAAACCGCCGGAGGTGCGGGTCTGCAACAGGTGGGGCACCAGGGCCGTGTCGGGGTCGCGCGCAATGACGGCGGCCAGGGCGTCGACCGCGTGCTTGCGATCCTCAAGCCAGTTGCCGATGGCCACCGAGTGGGCGTGGCCGTAGTTGACCGCCTCGCTCTGGATGGCGTCAAGGGTGCGGGATTTGAGGGTGTGGAAGGCGACAATACCGAGCAGGGCTGCCATCAGCAGCACTACCCCCAGGCTGGCCGCGAGCAGCTTGCCGCGCAACGAGAGAGTCATGACAACGAATCCTTGTGGTAGCCGGGGGCCGGGAATACCCCCATCTTGGTAGTTCTATCGGCACAATGATGAACGGTCTTTAGTGAATCCTGATATTTTTTCATCTATCAACAACAGAACGCACTACCAGCAACAGACTGCTCACTATTCCATGCTGACAGCCCGCAGGCACCACAAGGCCGCCCGAAGGCGGCCATGAGGTCAGGTCGCGGATGACGGGCAGGCACCGGCAGAGCAGGTCAGCGCCCGCTGACCTGTCTCTTGAGGGCGGTTTCGGGCGTCTGAAAAGAGGGTTGGCGGGCAGGGTTGAGCATCCATCAGGAACCGAACTGGCGCTCCCCCTGTTGCCCCCTCTCGACAACGTGGACTGTGCTAGATTGGGTATCCCGTTTTCAAGGAGAGCCCGCTGCCATGCCACGAAATATCGAGATCAAAGCCCGCATAGCCGGGGTCGATGACCTTATCCCCAAAGCCGCGGCCATCGCCGACAAGGGCCCCGTCGACATCGCCCAGGACGATACCTTCTTTCGCTGTGAATCGGGCCGCTTCAAATTGCGGACGCTCTCCCCGTCGGCAGGCCAGCTCATCTTCTACCGCAGGCCTGATCAACAGGGTCCGAAGGAGAGCTACTACCACATCACGCCAACGAACGAGCCGGACAAGCTGCGGGAAACGCTCACCCTGGCTTGCGGCCAGATTGGCAGAGTGCGAAAACAGCGGACCCTGTTTCTGGTGGGCAGAACCCGGATCCATCTCGACCGGGTTGAAGGGCTGGGTCACTTCCTCGAACTGGAAGTGGTGCTGGAAGATGACGAGCCGCTCGAGGTGGGGATGCAGGAAGCTCACGACATCATGGCGCGTCTCGGTATCGAGCCCTCCCGGTTTATCGAAGGCGCCTATCTGGATCTCCTGCTGCAACGACAACCCTGAGGGATTCACAACAACAAGGCCGCCCGAAGGCGGCCTTTTACTGTCCGGCGGCTGGGTTATTTGACCCGCGCCAGCGCCGTGTTGATCCTCAGGTTGGTCGCCTCCAGCCCCGGCTGCTGGCCGTAGAAGTCGAACGCCAGCTCGACCCCGGGGCGAAACAGCAGGCAGTGGGTGGAGCCGCCGAAGTGGAACATGCCGAGCTGCTCCCCCTTCGCGATCCGCTGCCCCGGCTGCACCGTCACCTCGCAGCTCGACACCTCCGCCATGCCCACCGGCACCACGCACATCAGGCCGATTTTGGGGTTGTCCGCCTCGATGAAGATGAGTGCCCGGGTCGCCACTGCGGTGAGGAAGGGCTGGGACTGGTTCGGGGCGCTGGGGTCGGGCCCCGCCGGGCTGTCGAAACCCTGGTGGCGGTTGGCCAGGTAGTAGCTGCCGTTGACCACCTTGACCGAGCGCACCGTGCCGCTCACCGGGCTGTGCCAGCGGTGATAGCTGAGGGCGCTGAGGAAGGCCTGATAGAGGGTGCCCCCCTCGAACGCGGCGGCGCGCGGGTCGAAGTCCAGCAGGTTGTCCAGGGAATAGGGCTGCCCCTTGAGCCAGAAGGCGTCCTGCCGCCTTACCCCGGTCACCACCTGCAGCGGGGCCGACTCGCAGGCGTTGGCGATCACGCTGTCATCGTCCGGGGCCGTCACCGGCCGCACGCCGGGGCAGAAGCGGCGGGTGAAGAAGTCGTCCCAGCTGGCGAAGCCCTCGTATTCCTCTCCCGGCGCGGTGTGGAAGATCCCCTCGAAGCGCTCTGGGGTGGGGTTGTCGCCGGCCCCGAGCGCCTCCAGCGCCACCTTGACCATCTCCCGTTTCGCCACCTCCCCGAGCCAGGGGACGATCAGGGTCTGGCGATCCAGGGGGCTCACCGACTCCGTCAGCACATAACGGGACGCGGGACTTTGCAGGAAGTCGGCCCAGTAACCGAGGATCTTGCGCAGTTGCTGGTTCACCAGCGCATTGGCAAAGAAGTCGTACCCGGCGGCCGTCGCCATGGGCCAGTTGAGCAGGGCATTGATGGGGAATCCGATCAGCCCGGCGGGCTCCTGGGTCTGCACATCCTGATAGGCTTCCGGGGCCGTGGTCATGATGCCGTTGAGCAGCTGCAGGAACTCATCGAAGCTGCGCACCTGGACCTGACCGAGCGGCGTGCTGTGCTCGTGCTGCCACGCCTCGTCAAACATCCCCTGGGCCTGCTGATGCAGGAGAGGATCCTGCTCCACCAGCGCCTTCAATCCGGCGATCGGGGCCACCAGCGGGCGAGGCTGGCGGGTGACCGCCTGACGCAGCCGCTGTACCCAGCGCGCCACATGGGCCTGATCCCGGGGGACCCAGCCACCGGCATGGGCATGGGGGTGACGCGTATCCACTGCCTTGTTCATCGCTCTCTCCTTGTTGAAGCGCCTTGGGCCCGCCGGATGCGATGCGCCTGAGGGCGCCATCTGGCAGGAAGCAAGGTGTAGCACAGGGGAAAAGCGGCCTCCATTGGCAGAAATGGCAGCGGCGAAGCGGGGAAAAAGAGGCTAACGGAGGCGGTGGCAAACGCCGGAAATGCGAAAGGCCAGCTCAATGAACTGGCCTTTCTGAAAAATGGCAGGGGCGGCAGGACTCGAACCCGCAACCATCGGTTTTGGAGACCGCTGTTCTACCAATTGGAACTACGCCCCTGCAACAAACGAGGCGTAGTATACAAAGCGGAGGTCAAAGGTAAAGGCTTTTTTTCTCACTTTCGATGCGATCGAACAAATGACGAGCAGATCCCCGCAATTCCAACAAGGAGCGGGGGTAAGCTGCTGTATTTGCAGCCCCGACGGGGTAGGAATGGGACACAAATGGGGGTAGGGTGAAACCAGGCTCAGGGAGGCTGCCCATGCTCAATTACCGACTGCTGCAACAGCTTGCGCCCCTCAACTTCCGGGATGAGCGCAAGACGGAGACCCTGGCCGACTATCTGGACAGAGTCTCTCCCCTGGTGCCCTCCATTCCTTCCAATGTGCTCGCCCAGTGGATTTACCGTCATTGGCGCGGTTTTGAATCCAACTGGAGCTTTATCGATCTCGCCAGCCACCAGTTCGAGTGCGAGCACTGGCCCACCGCGCAGATTATCGAGCAGATAGACTCCCGCCACATGGAGGTGATCGATCGCTGGGGCGAGATGCTGCGCAGCAACCGCTACGTGCGCCGCTCCTGGCTCGGCGATGACATGCTGCACCGGGGCACCTGGTCCGAGCCTGTCATCGTCCTCGCCACCGCCCCGGGAACCTGCTACCCGGACGGTCACCCCCTGCCCCATCCCTACTGCCTGCTGGAGGGGCACCACAGGCTCGGCTACCTGCGCAGCATGGCCGCCGATGGCGCCCCCTTGCAGGCGCAGCACGCACTCTGGATTTGTCGACCCGTTCGCGACACTCAAACGTTTTCCCGACCAAATCCTGCCTCTGAAATAAATTTTTGACAATTCAAAAACCAGCCCTATAATCGGTGCGGTTTTGAAAAAGGTCGGGACAGGACAATGCCGTTTTTGATGAAAAAAGCAGCCTTGCAGACGGGTGGAGCGCACCAGAGCGGCCCCGTTGTTTCCGGTTCCCGTCCCACAGATCCCCCGTTTTTTTTGAAAAGAGCCCCTGTTTCAGGGGCTTTTTTTTGTGCCGGAAAAACCTTCATTGATGCCAAAGGGAATGCAGACGATGACCAATCCACTCTATAACAAACACGTCATCTCCATCTCGGATCTGACCCGGTCCGACATGGAACTGGTGGTCGCCACCGCACAGCGGTTGAAGGCCGAACCCGACAGCCGCCTGCTGAAAGACAAGCTGGTCGCCAGTTGCTTCTTCGAAGCCTCCACCCGCACCCGTCTCTCCTTCGAGACCGCGGTCCAGCGCCTGGGCGGCAACATCATCGGCTTCGCCGACGGCGGCAACACCAGCGCCAAGAAGGGCGAGACTCTGGCCGACTCCATCAAGATCATCAGCTCCTACACCGATGCGGTGGTGATGCGCCACCCGAAGGAAGGGGCAGCCCGTCTGGCCTCCGAGTTCTCCCGGGTGCCGGTCATCAACGGCGGTGACGGCTCCAACCAGCATCCCACCCAGACCCTGCTCGACCTCTTCTCCATCCACGAGACCCAAGGCAAGCTGGACGGCCTCAACGTCGCCTTCGTCGGTGACCTGAAGTACGGCCGCACCGTCCACTCCCTGGCCCAGGCCCTGAGCCTGTTCAACTGCCGCTTCTTCTTCATCTCCCCGGAGGCGCTGGCCATGCCGGACTACCTCTGCGAGGAGCTGGAAGAGAAGGGCATCCGCTTCAGCGTGCACGAGACCATGGAAGAGGTGATGCCGGAGCTCGACATCCTCTACATGACCCGCGTCCAGAAGGAGCGCTTCGACGAGACCGAGTACAAGCACATGGCCGCCAAGTTCGTGCTGGAGCTGGCGACCCTGGAAGGGGCCAAGCCCACCATGAAGATCCTCCATCCCCTGCCCCGGGTTGACGAGATCGAGGTCGCCGTCGACAAGACCCCTCACGCCTACTACTTCCAGCAGGCGGAGAACGGGGTCTATGCCCGCCAGGCACTGCTGGCACTGGTACTGAACGAAACCGTCTAAGGGAAAGGGGAACATCATGTCCGAGAAGAACCAACTGCAAGTCGAAGCCATCCGTCACGGCTCCGTCATCGACCACGTCCCCGCCGGCCAGGGCATCAAGATCCTCAAGCTGTTCCAGCTGATCGAGACCCAGGAGCGGATCACCGTCGGCTTCAACCTCAAATCCGGCGCCCTCGGCAAGAAGGATCTCATCAAGATCGAGAACACCCGTCTGACCGAGCAGCAGGCCAACCAGCTCGCCCTGTTCGCCCCCAAGGCGACCGTCAACATCATCGAAGACTTCGTGGTGGTGAAGAAGCACCAGCTGGCGCTGCCGGAGTTCATCGAAGGGGTCTTCCACTGCCCCAACTCCAACTGCATCTCCCACAACGAACCGGTGGAGAGCTACTTCCGGGTGCGCGAGGTGAAAGGGGCGGTGCGGATGAAGTGCAAATACTGCGAGAAGTCCTTCACCCAGGACATCGTCAGCGAACGCTACTGATTTCCTGCCGACAAAAGATATCCATGTGGGCCCCATCGGGCCCATTTTTGAACCCTGTCACATCACTTATTCCCCCTTTGGTTATAATTTGCCATCCCGTAATGGATATACCTCGCTCATCCCCTGCTTGAGTGCTCCTCATTAGTGTTTTTCGCTATGAAAAGCCGGAACGACAGACTGGGCGAGACCGCCATCGCTCATCGCCAAAGGAAGTCGCCATGGTCAACACCCTCAGCCGCCCAGCAGAACCAGAGTCCGACCTGGCCCAGCTCGACGCCTGCCGCCAGATCATCGGCCAGCACTGTTACAGCACCCAGGAGGAGATCCGCCGCGAGCTCTCCGCCCGCGGTTTTGCGGACATCAGCCAGTCCACCATCTCCCGCCTGCTGCGCCGTCTCGGGGTCGCCAAGGCCCAGAACGCCAACGGCAAGAAGGTCTACACCCTGGTGGACGAGCAGCTGGAGCCCGCCGGCAGCACCCGCTCCATCCACGACATGGTGCGCGCCGTGGTCCACAACCAGCAGATGGTGCTGGTGCATACCACCCCGGGGGCCGCAACCGTGGTGGCTCGCCTGCTGGATCGCAACGCCAATCCCGAGATCCTGGGGGCCGTGGCCGGCAACGACGTGGTACTGATCGCCCCGCGCCACATCAGCCGAACCCGCCAGGCTCACGCCGCCGTGGTGCGCACCCTGGAAAACGCCCGCTGACCCCTGCTGGATGCCAGAAGGCGACCCCGGGGTCGCCTTCTTGTTGCCCGCGCGGCAAGGAGTCAGACCACGGGAGAGCCCGGGCGCCCCACCTTGCCAGCCATAAAAAACGGGAGCCCCAGGCTCCCGTTGTTGTCCCTATGTCTGTCGGCATTCATGCCAGCACGGCGCCCAGGCTCAGGCAGAGCACGATCAGCACGGTCAGCATGCCGAGCAGCGGGGCCACCCACTTCAGCCAGCGCACATAGGGCACCTTGGCAATGGCCAGCCCCCCCATGACCACGGCGGAGGTCGGGGTCACCAGGTTCACCAGACCGGAGGCGGACTGGTAGGCGGTGACCACCAGCTCGCGGCCCACGTTAGCGAAGTCGGCGAGCGGCGCCATGATCGGCATGGTCAGCACCGCCAGACCGGAGGAAGAGGGCACCAGGAAGGAGAGCACCACTTCCAGCACGAACATCACGTTGATGAAGACGATGGTGGAGAGGCCGGTCACTATCCCCTCTGCGCTGTGCAAAATGGTGTGGGTGATCATGCCGTTGTCCATCACCACCACGATACCGCGGGCGATACCGATGATGAGGGCCACGCCGAGCAGATCGCGGGCACCGTCGATGAAGTTGGAGGTCAGCTCCTCCTCGCTCATGCGGGAGATGACACCGACGATGATGGCGGCAGCCAGGAAGACGCCGGAGATCTGCGCCATCCACCAGCCCAGCACGGCCACCCCGTAGATCATCACGGCAAAGGCGGCGACGAAGATACCCAGCACGATCTTGCGGGTGGTGGTGAACTCCAGCATCTGGTCGCTCTTGTTGCCGAGGAAGTGGGCTCGGTTCTCTTCCCACTTGTCGGCCACCAGGGACTTGCTGGGATCGCTTCGCACCATCTTGGCGTAACGCATCACATAGGCCACGCAGATCAGCCAGCCGGCCACCAGCATGGCGACCCGCAACCAGATGCCGTCGGTGAAGGAGATGCCGGCCGCGTTGGCGGCGATCACGGTGGCGAACGGGTTGATGGTGGAGCCCAGGGTACCGATACCGGCCCCCAGCAGCACGGTCGCGGCAGCGACCACGGGGTCGAAGCGGGCGGCCATCATCACCGGCACCAGCAGGGTGTAGAACGGCAGGGACTCTTCCGCCATGCCGTAGATGGTGCCCCCTGCGGCGAACAGCGCCATCAGGATGGGGATCATCCACTCTTCACGGCCACGCAGGCGATCGGTGACGCGCTCGATACCTGCATCGATGGCACCTGTCTTGGTCACGATGCCAAGGAAGCCACCGATGATCAGGATGAAGAGGGAGACGTCGATGGCGCCAGCCTCATAGGTGTCGTGGTTGTAGAGACCGTCGATGGGTGCCAGCAGCACGTCGACGATCCCCTGGGGATTGGCATCCACCAGTTTGTAGGTACCGGCCACCGGCACTTCCTTGCCGAGGGCCTCGTTCATGGTCATCTCGTATTTGCCGGCCGGCACTATCCAGCTCAGGGCGGCCACCAGGGCGATCAGCACAAACAGTATCGTGTAGGCTGACGGGAACTTGAATTTGGTCATGGTCCAGCTTCCTTCTGTGGGTGTGGTATCCATGCAGGCTGCGGGTCGTAGGGTTGGAGGTATTATGCCGCTGTCACATGGTTGAAAAGCCGGGGGTCCCCCCCCGGCACCACTGACGACGTCAGTCGCCCAGCGTAGCCACCATCACTGCCTTGATGGTGTGCATCCGGTTTTCCGCCTCGTCGAACACGATGCTGTGCTCGGATTCGAACACGTCCTCGGTCACTTCCAGGCCCTTCATGCCATATTTGTCGGCCACTTCCTTGCCCATGGTGGTCTCGTCGTTGTGGAACGCCGGCAGGCAGTGCATGAACTTCACATCCGGGTTCTTGGTGGCGTTGATGACGTCCATGTTGACCTGATACGGGGTCATCAGCTTCACCCGTTGATCCCAGGCTTCCTTCGCTTCACCCATGGAGACCCAGACGTCGGTGTAGAGGAAGTCGGCACCCAGCACACCCTCTTTCACGTCTTCGGTCAGGTGGATGCGCGCACCGGTCTCTTCGGCGATGAGGCGGCAGGTGGCAACCAGCTCCTCTTCCGGCCAGAAGGCTTTCGGCGCGACCAGACGGATGTCCATGCCCATCTTGGCGGCACCCACCATCAGGGAGTTGCCCATGTTGTTGCGGGCGTCACCCAGGTAGGCGAACTTGATCTGATCCAGACGTTTGCCCTTGCCGTGCTCCAGCATGGTCATGAAGTCCGCCAGGATCTGGGTCGGGTGGAATTCGTTGGTCAGGCCGTTCCAGACCGGTACACCGGCGTGGGCCCCCAGCTCTTCGACGATCTCCTGGCCATAGCCGCGGTATTCGATGCCGTCATACATGCGGCCCAGCACCCGGGCGGTGTCCTTCATGGACTCCTTGTGACCGATTTGGGAACCGCTCGGGCCGAGGTAGGAGACCTGGGCGCCCTGGTCGAAGGCCGCCACTTCGAACGCACAGCGGGTGCGGGTGGAGGTCTTCTCGAAGATCAGGGCAATGTTCTTGCCGACCAGATGCTTGCGCTCATAGCCACCGTATTTGGCTTTCTTCAGGTCGATGGCCAGATCGATCATGTATTGGATTTCGCGAGGGGTGAAGTCCAGCAGTTTCAGGAAGTTACGGTTACGCAGATTAAAAGCCATGATGAGTTCTCTCTATATTTGTTCAGACCAATTTGGCAGTGTCATTGACTACGCAGTTGTTCAGACCAGAGCCTTGGCTCAGGCATTGACGGTATGGGTGGCGACGATGTTGGTGCCGGCTTCCCCCTTGAGGATGGCGAGGCCATCTTCTAGGGAGCCGATCCCGACCATGCCGCCGGTCGCCTTGACGAATTCACAGGAGGCTTCGACCTTGGGCCCCATGGAGCCGGCATCGAACTTGACGCCAGCCAGCTCATCCGGGCTGGTGACCCGCAGCGGACGCTGGGTCGGTTTGCCCCAGTCCAGGTAGACGGCATCGGCATCGGTCAGGATCAGCAGGGCGTCGGCCTTGATCTGCTTGGCCAGATAGGCGGCAGACATGTCCTTGTCGATGACGGCTTCGATGCCGGTCAGGCTCTGGCCATCCCAGGTCACCGGGATGCCACCACCACCGGTACAGATGATGAGGTGGCCCTGGGCGATCAGGGTTTCGATGGCGTCGCCTTCGACGATGCGCTGGGGCAGCGGGGACGGCACCACGCGGCGGAAGAACTTGCCGTCTGCCTTGACCGACCACTGCTTCTCGGCAGCCAGGGCGCGGGCCTCCACTTCTTCATAAACCGGGCCGATAAACTTGGTCGGGTTGGCAAACGCCGGATCCTGGGGATCAACCTGCACCTGGGTCAGCAGGGCGGTGACGTTGCGGCTCGGCATCAGGTTCTTCAACTCCTGGATCAGCATGTAGCCGATCATGCCCTGGGACTCGGCACCCAGCACATCCAGGGGATAGGGGGAGACCTTGGTGTAAGCGCTGTTTTGCAGGGCCAGCAGGCCGACTTGCGGGCCGTTGCCATGCACCAGCACCACGTTGTACTCCTGAGCGATCAGGGCGATGGTCTTGGCGGCAGTGGCGATGTTCTTGCGCTGGATGTCGGCTTCCAGAGGTTCACCGCGGCGGAGCAGAGCATTGCCCCCCAGGGCGACGACGACAGTTGGTTTTTTCATGGGTGTTACTCTCGAATTCGGGTGTGTGTGGCGCCAGCCTCTGCCGGCGCCACGCCGTCTTGTCAAATGCCGTCACGTTCCATCGGGCAGCTCATGCAGCGGGCGCCGCCGCGACCACGTCCCAGCTCTTCACCCGGGATGGGCAGCACAGTGATGCCGGCCTTGTCGTACTTCTCGTTGGTGTAGGTGTTGCGCTCGTAACCCACCACCACGCCGGGGCGCACGGTCAGCACGTTGTTGGCGTCGTTCCACTGCTCCCGCTCGGCCTCGAAGCTGTCGCCGCCGGTGGTGATGAGCCTGAGCTGATCCACCCCCAGCGCCTTCTCGATGGCGGTCACGAAGTAACCCTCTTCCTTGATGTTCATCCCGGTGGCACCGCCCGGGGTCAGGCTCCAGCAGTTCACATCCTTGCGGATGACTTCCGGATAGACGGAGAAGGTGTCGACATCCATGTGGGTCATGACGGTGTCGAGGTGCATGCAGCTACGGTGTTTCGGCAGCTCCATGGCGATGACCTGCTTGGCCTGACCGTGCTTGAACAGGCTGCGGGCCAGATGCTCCACCCCTTGTGGCGTGGTGCGCTCGGACATGCCGATGAGCACGGCACCACGGCCGATGACCAGGACGTCGCCCCCTTCGATGGTGGAGTTGTCGTAGTCGCGCTCCTCGTCACCGAAGTACTTGATGAACTCCTGACCGGCAAATTGCGGGTGCCAGCGGTAGATGGCCTTCACGTGGTTGGTCTCGCGACGACGGGCGGCCTTGGCCATGGGGTTGATGGAGACGCCGCCATAGACCCAGCAGGAGGTGTCGCGGGTGAAGAGGTGGTTGGGCAACGGTTCGATGATGAAATCGGTCGGTGCATGCATGCCGACCACCATGTTGACGCCGCTGTAGGGCATCTCGGAGTAGGTGAGGCCGCCGGAGAGGATGCGGGCCAGCTCGCGGTGAGGCATGTCCGCCAGGAAGCAGCGCACGTCGTTGGCCAGGGCAGTGCCGAGGCGATAGTCGGATACCTGGTGTTGCAGCAGCCAGGCTTTGGCTTCCGGCACGTCCAGGGTTTCCGCCAGCAGATTGGTCAGGAGGAAGACTTCGACATTCTGATCGCGCAGTACCTGAGCGAATTTGTCGTGCTCCTGACCGGCACGTTCCACGGACAGGACGTCGTCAAACAGCAGATCCTGGCAGTTGGAAGGGGTCAGACGCTTCAGACTGAGGTTGGGGCGGTGCAACATGACACGGCGCAACTGGCCAACTTCAGAACCTACATAAAATTTGCTCATGATGATATTCCGTCTAGCAGTGGTCCCTGCGAGTGATTGAATAGATTCCTTCTATTCAGGCTCGTGGCTAAGGCGGGATATTCTTTATGTAGGGTACTCGGCTTGTGTTCTATCCTGCCCTTGCCTTTCGACGCAGAGATTAGGTCTGGCAACTCCACCAAACTTGGACATTGATCACATTCACCCGAGACTGCATAAATTCAGAAGTTAATTTATGATGGAGTTTACATATCTGACATTTCCCTCACCCTCCATCCGGCATAAATACGCAATAAAGCCACAACATATTCCACAAAGAGCGCAATTTCATTCATCCATGATATCCAGAAATGGATAGCCACCAATAAAAAACATCAAATAAATCATTACATTAAAATCAAAATGCTCATTTTTTGAATAAAGCTCACCCAACTTTGAATTTATCCTCGCTTATCATCCCGTTTGCTCTCACATAAATAATCACCTGCTCCTTTATCGCTGAATAATCCATCTCTTGTCCCAGATCATGGCGGCCCAACCGGGCCAGATGGCGAGCCTCATCGCCAAGTCGTGTGCACTATCTCTTTTATATGGATATGCATTTTGCACGCATCCTGATGGCGCCTTTTTCATCGACCGGAGTGCAACCGGGATTCAAAGTTTTTTCATTAGTTGAATTTTTTCAGTCACCTTGCGCCGATTTCGGGTTCGCCTTAACTCAAAAAGTGATGCTTGTCACATTCGTTCCCGTCACCAAGGAGATAACCATGAAGATCCCGTCGCTGTTTCTGCTCGTCGCCCTGGTCCTGCCCATGACACCGGCCTTGGTGCATGCCCAGGGAGCCCCCGCCATGCCGCTGGTGGTCTGTCACGTTGACCAGGCACCCCAGATGCTGGTACCCGCCTACCTATGCCAATGGTACGGTGGCAGCCAGCACCCCTGACCCTCTCGCCCAAGGGGAGGCGATCTCCTCTTGGGTCATCCCCGCTTTACCTCCTTTATCTCCTGAATGGGATCCGGACCACGCCACCTGCATCATGCCCGTTGCCCTCCTCCACCCTCATCTGCGATCGACACTGACCGGCCTCCCCGGATTCTGAACCGCAGTTAAACGCCTTGTGAGACATTCGCCATAGACTACGTAAGCAAAGTGCCAACAAAATTCTCGCCATAGTCGGAAGATGCGCGTGAAAAAACAGCATGAGAGATCATTAACACCATGATTTTAAAAAAGATAACTTCATTATCCTTTCGCGAGAAACCAGTTTGAATAAAACGTTTTTCAGCATGTCATTGTCGCCCTGCGCGAAATCCTTATAGTTACTCCTGCACGGACGCAATGAAGTCGGTCAGGAAGACTGGCTGCCAGGGTTGGGCAAATGGACTCACCACAGGATGTGGTAAAGGACACCTCCCAGGACGGAGAAAGTGCGACGGGAACGGATGACTCGTCAGGCCATGATGGCTAAAGGACACCCCAAAGGATTGGGAAGGGGAAACCTAAAGGAAGAGGTATAGTCAGGGATTGCAGGGAGCAACTTCGTTCAAGGATATGAGCGATAAGACTATCGGGGGCGACGCAAGTCGCCCCCATCTTTTTTGGGTATTTTTCACGTCTGCCCGCTGATGGGTCACCCCGGCCACGATATTGCTGGCCAGGGTACCCGGGACTCGCCCAGCCGGCGCTATTCCAGCCGGAAGTGCCCCACTATCTCCCGCAGCCTGTCATAGGTGCGCTGCATGGCGTTCGAGCTGTCCACGGTGCGCTCGCCATTCCCCTTGAGCTGGGCGATCACCTCGGCGATGGCACTCATGTTGCGATTGATCTCCTCGGCAACGGCACTCTGCTCCTCCGCGGCCGTGGCGATATGGCTGATGAGATCGTTGATCTCCACCACTTCTCCCGCCATCAGATCCAGTGACGCATTCACCTTGCTGGTGTTTTCCGCCGCATCCTGGCAACTCTGCCGGGTGTTGCCCATGGCGGCCACCACGGTCTGGGTGCCCCGTTGCAGCCGGGTCAGCATGGTCTGGATCTCGGCAGTACTCTTCTGGGTGCGTCCCGCCAGAGAGCGCACTTCGTCCGCCACCACCGCAAACCCCCGCCCCTGCTCACCAGCCCGGGCTGCCTCGATGGCAGCGTTGAGGGCCAGCAGGTTGGTCTGCTCTGCGATGCCACCGATGACCCCGAGAATCGAGCCTATCTGCTGCACATCTTGCTGCATGGCTTCGATGGAGTGTGCCGTGGCCTCCACCTCCGTCACCAGCGCAGTGACGCTGGCCATGGCCTGATCCACCACCTGACGCGACTGGTTGGCCAGTTGCTGGCTCTGGCCGGTCAGCTGAGCAGTATTGGCCGCGCTCTCCGATACCGAGACGGCAGTACGGCTCATCTCGTTGATGGCGGTGACCACCTGTTCGGTCTCCCGCACATGCTCCGCCAGCAGGCCCTGGGCTGACCCCGTCTGCCTCGCCAATGCCGATATCCCTTCATTGAGCTGGCCGCTCGCTTGTCTCACCTCCCCCATCATGCCCTGCAACTGCTCGATGAAACGGTTGATGCCCGCCGAGATCTGGCCGAGATCATCCTTGCTGGTCACCGTGAGCCGGCGGGTCAGATCCCCATTGCCCTGGGAGAGCTCCTGCACCAGGTCGCGCAGGGAGAGGATGGGTCTATAGGCCAGGTTGAGGGCCACCATGGAGAGGGCCAGTACCAGCGCCGCCACCCCGAGCAGGGCCAGGGTGATCTTGCCGTTGAGCGCCTGGGTCATGGCCCGGATATAGTCGAGATCCACATAACCGGTCAGGGTCCACTCGCTGCCGCGAATATCCAGCTTGTTGGGGCGGCTCTCGCTCTCTCCCTGGGGCTTGCTGCTGTAGAGCACCTGTCCCTGACTGTCGGTAAGGGAGAAGTAACGCCCTTCCCCGCTTACCTTGGTCAGCAGCGTCTTGAACTCGCTCATGTCGAGGTAGTAGAGGTAGGCGGAGTCGGCACCGCGCGGCACCAGAATGGAGATGACAGGTTTGCCGTCCAGCTGCTCCAGCGGGCTGACGGTGATCTGGTTGTTGGCGGCGGGGATCAGCTTGCGCAGGGCGTCAACCCTGGCCTTGTCGTCGATGACCCCGTTCGCGTCGAATGCCATGTCGCCAATGAGCTTGACGATGTTGTGAAAGCCGGTCTCCTGCAGCGCCTTCTTGACGCTGGTCACCCCGAGGTTGAGGTTGGCGGCCAGCAGCACCTTCTGGTTGATGTCACCCGCCAGCTTCTCCCTGACCAGGGTGATCTGCTCGTTGATGTTCTGGGTGGCCTGGGTGCGGATGTAGCCGCTGATGAAGTGGTTGACGCTGAACCAGGCGGTACCGATGGTGACCAGAATGGCGAGCAGCAGCAGCACGTTGATTTTGACTTTGAATGCCATGGTATGGGTCCCTCCAAAGAGAAAGGGCCGGGATGACCCGGCCCTCCCTGCCAATGCTTACTTCTTCTTGGCGTACTTCATGGAGTCCAGGGCTACCGCCAGGATGATGATGCCGCCCTTGATGATGAACTGCCAGTAAGGGCTGACACCGATGTAGGTCAAACCATAGTTGATCAGCGTGAAGATAAGTACGCCGGTGATCACACCCGCGACAGTTCCCACACCGCCGGCAAACGAAACGCCCCCCACCACGCAGGCCGCGATGGCATCCAGCTCGTACATGAAGCCGAGGTTGTTGGTGGCACTGCCGATCCGCCCCGCTTCCAGCATGCCGCCGAAGGCGTAGAAGACACCGGCCAGGGCATAGATGACCACCAGGTTGACGGCGACGTTGACGCCGGACACCTTGGCCGCTTCCGGGTTGCCACCGATGGCGAAGATGTTCTTGCCAAAGCGGGTCTTGTTCCACAGCACCCAGACGAAGACGCTGGCGATGGCCGCATAGAAGGTCAGGTACGAGAGTTTGAACCCGCCAATCCGGATGAAGCCCTGCGCAAAGTTGGAGAAGCGAGGATCAAACCCGGCTACCGGAGAAGCCCCCACGGAGTCGAAATAGAGGGAGTTGATGCCGTAGACGATGATCATGGTGCCCAGGGTGGTAATGAAGGGCGTCACGTTCAGGTAGGCGACAATCAGGCCGTTGACCAGACCAATCAGGGCCCCCACCACGCACACCAGCAGGATCACCGCCGGAATGGGCACCTCCCCCAGGGTGGGGAAGACCTTGTTGACGTTGGTCAGGGCCTGCAGCATGGTGGCCGCGATCAGCGCAGCCAGGCCGACCTGACGACCGGCCGACAGGTCAGTACCCTGGGTGATGATGATGCCCGCCACCCCGAGGGCGATGATGACCCGTACCGAGGACTGGGTCAGGATGTTGCTGAGGTTGGTGAGGCTGAGGAAGGAGGGCTCCTTGATCACGATGATCATGAGCAACACCAGCAACACCACATAGATGCCGTTCTCTTTGAGCGCCTGCATCAGATTGAAATTTTTAGCCGACTCCATAATGTCTTCCTGTCTTTATAGGTACAGAGATGCCAGGCGCAGGATCTCGCTCTGGTCAGTTTCTTTGGTGTTGACGATCCCCGCGACCCGGCCATTGCTCATGACCATGATGCGGTCCGTGATGCCGAGCAGTTCCGGCATTTCGGAGGAGATGATGACGATGCCCTTGTCCTTCTTCGCCAGCTCCAGGATGAGCTGGTAGATCTCGAACTTGGCGCCGACGTCGATACCCCGAGTCGGTTCATCCAGCATCAGGATCTCGGGCTGGGTCAGCAGCCAGCGACCGATGATCACCTTCTGCTGGTTGCCACCGGAGAGGGAGCCGATCTGAGTCTGCTGGGTCGGTGTCTTGACCCGCATGGAGTCGATGACCCACTGGGTATCGCTCTTCATCTTGTTGTCGCTGAGCAGCCCCATGGATCCCTTGTAGTTGTCCATGTTGGCGATCAGGGAGTTGAAGGCGATGTCGAGGCGTGAATAGATCCCGGTGGAGCGGCGCTCCTCGGTCACCAGGGCGAAGCCGTTCTGGATCGCCTCGTGGGCGTTGTGGTTCGCCACCTCTTTGCCGTGCAGCTTGATGGTCCCTTCGCTACGATCGCGGATGCCGAACAGGGTCTCCACGATGTCGGTGCGCTTGGCCCCCACCAGACCGGCGATGCCGAGGATCTCCCCCTTGTGCAGGTTAAAGGTCACGTCCTTGATGGAAGGCTGGTTCTTGGCCGTCAGGTGCTCGACCTCGAGGATCACCTCTTTGGGCTGGTTGGTTTTTTCCGGGAAGCGCTGGGTGAGCTCGCGGCCGACCATCATGCCGATGATCTGATCCATGGTCATGCCCTTGAGGGGCTGGGTCGCCACCCACTGGCCATCCCGCAATATGGTGATCTCGTCACAGAGCTGGAAGATCTCTTCCATCTTGTGGGAGATGTAGACGATGCCGCACCCCTTCTCCTTGAGCTTGTTGATGATCTTGAAGAGGTGGTTGACCTCTTTCTCGGTCAGGGAGGAGGTGGGTTCGTCCATGATGACGATCTTGGCGTCATAGGAGAATGCCTTGGCAATCTCGATCATCTGCATCTGGGAAACCGACAGGGTGCCGACCTTGACCCTGGGGTCGATGTCGATGTCCAGCTCCTCGAAGATATGCTTGGTGTCCTGATACATCTTGCCGTGGTCGACAAACAGTCCCTTTGTGGGATAGCGGCCGAGCCACATGTTGTCCATCACGGTGCGTTGCAGTACCAGGTTCAGCTCCTGGTGCACCATGGAAACGCCATTCTCCAGCGCCTCTTTGGACGAGGTGAAGTTGATCTCCTGTCCCTTGAAGAAGATCTTGCCCTGATCCTTCTCGTAGATGCCGAACAGGCACTTGAGCAGCGTGGACTTCCCTGCGCCATTCTCGCCCATCAACGCATGCACAGAATGAGGACGGACCCGTAAATTGACATTATCGAGTGCCTTGACGCCAGGAAAGCTCTTACTGACGTCAATCATCTCCAACAGCCATTCTGATTGTTGCCGTGTTGTCATATCAGCCATCACATCTGGTTGAAAAGAGGGCAAGGGGATCTCCCTTGCCCTGAGGGGGGAATTACTCGAATTGGGACAGGTTGTCTTTGTCTACGCCCACGTAGGCAACGCGGACGACCTTGTTGTCGATCTTCCAGTTGGTGCCTTCACCGGCCGGCTTGCCTTCGGCCAGGTTCTTGGTCAGCTCGAAGGTGGCCTTGGCCTGGTTGGCCGCATCGTTCAGCACGGTACCGGCCATGGCACCGCTCTTGACCATGGCCAGGGCTTCCGGCAGGGCGTCAACACCGAACACCGGGATGGCGGTCTTGCCCTGGGCCTTCAGGGATTCCACGGCGCCCATCGCCATGCCGTCGTTGTTGGCGATGACCACTTCGATCTTGTTGGCGTTCGGACCGGAGATCCAGGCGTCCATCTTGTCCTTGGCCATGGCGGTATCCCACATACCGGTATCCATGTGCAGTTGCTCGGTCTTGATGCCGCCATCGTTCAGGGTCTTGACGACGTAGGTGGTGCGGGCTTCCGCATCCGGGTGGCCAGGCTCACCCTTGAGCAGCACGAACTGGATGACGCCATCCTTGTTCAGATCCCACTCGGGGTGCGCTTTCCAGTGCTTGGCGATCAGCTGGCCCTGGATGATTCCGGACTCCTTGGAGTCGGTGCCCACGTAGTAGGCCTTGTCATAGCTGGCCAGGTCGGCCGCGCTCGGTTCCTTGTTGTAGAAGACCACGGGGATCTCGTCCGCACGGGCTTTCTCAATCACGACAGGGGCCGCCGCCGGGTCAACCAGGTTGATGGCCAGGGCCTTCACGCCCTTGGCCAGCAGTACGTCGATCTGGTCGTTCTGCTTGGACTGGTCGTTCTGGGAGTCGTTCATCAGCAGTTCCACACCCGGGGTGGCCGCCGCTTCTTTCTCGATGGCCTTGCGCACCACGGCCATGAAGTTGTCGTCGTACTTGTAGACGGTGACCCCGATACGGGTATCAGCCTGGGCTTGGGCTCCCGCCATCAGTCCCATCAGCAAGGTGGCAACTGTCGTGAGTTTTTTCATTGTTATGCTCCGATCTCTATCTGTTTTTTGTAGGGAATGCTGTACACCGTTTGAGCTGGCGCCAGCCTAATGTAATCAGTTTGTTGTGAGGCGGTCTGTGATCCTGGCAACAAAATGAAAACGTTTACACTCTGTTACATAGCCGTAATATTGTTAAAAATTAAATAGTTACGTGAGAAACCGCCTTTGGATCTCGCCATCTCGCGACGGCGGGTCCGGCTAGCTCAGACGGCAGTGCCACTGATAACGCCCCGGCAACAGCCAGAACTCGGGCCGCACACTCTGGCTCCAGGAGTCGTCGCCTCCCACCCCCATGTGGAAGCCATCGAGGCACAGGTGCGTGCCCCCCAGAGCCACCAGATCGGTCTGGTGACGGGCTTCGGCCAGCTGCTGCTGACTGTAGCGGCTGACGCTGAAGTGGAAGCGCCCCTCCACCGCCAGATCCCCCAGTTGCAGTGCGCGGGTATCGCAGCGCAGTCCGTTGTCGGTGGGGAAGACATAAGGGGTGTGCAACGCCTCGATGGGCAATTGCCAGCGACCGAGATCGGCGGCGAGCAGGCGATCCGGGTAATTCTCGTGGGGGCCAAGCCCCAGCCAGCTCACCGGGGCACCTTCGGCCGGTTCATCAGCCAGCCAGAGCCGGGCACCGATGCGCGGCAGGGAGGGCATGTCGGCGGCCACCTCCACCTCGATGGCGAGGTGCATGGCGCCCTCCCCGTCCACCCTGTGATGCCAGCGGGTCAGGATCTTCGGCTCGTCACCCACGAAGTAGCCGTGGTGCACCGTGATAAGACCCAGCTCCGGACTCGCCTTCAGGCCGAGACAGCGGTGCTGCAGATCATTGAGTCCGGCCTCCTGCCAGCGGGCAATCCAGGCGTTGGGATCGGCGTGATCCGCCTCGCTGGTGCCGATATCGTTGTCGAGCGGCGCCCGATAGAAATGATCGGCGATGGCGTCGCGCAGCCGCTCGCGGCCCTGCTTCTGCCAGCTGACGATGCGACCACTGGCCTTGTCGAGCTGCCACAGGGAATCTGCGGCGCCAAGCACCCAGTGATCGCGCTGCTCGGTCAGGCTGACCGCCGGGCAGGCCGACGGCAGCGCCAGGGGCGCGGGCAACAGGCATTGCTGGCGAGCCACCTCGTGACCCGCTCCGGCCCAGGCCGTGGCGGTGGGCTGCACGATGGCGAGATCCAGCCAGGCAAGCGCCCCCGGCGCAAAGGCCGGCAATTGCTCCAGCAGGGTCAGCGTCACGCTCTCCCGGGGGGCCAGCTCGAGCGAGCATTCACCCTGGCTCACCACCACGCCGTCTTCACACAGACGCCACTGCAGAGTCTCGTTATCCGTCTCGCGGAACAGGTATTCGCTGCGGATCTCCACCGTCAGCGGCTGGCGACCCTGCAGGGTAAGAACGAAGGGCTGCTGGGCACGCCGGGCTTCAAACAGGGAGGGATGGGGGGTGCGATCGGGGAACAGCAGGCCGTTGCAGCAGAACTGGCGATCGTTGGGAGTGTCCCCGAAGTCGCCACCATAGGCCCAGAAATGGCGGCCATCGTCGGTCTGCTTGTCCAGCCCCTGATCGACCCAATCCCAGACAAACCCACCCTGCAGCCGCGGATGATCGCGAAATGCCTGCCAGTAATGGGCATAGCCCCCCAGGCTGTTGCCCATGGCGTGGGCGTATTCGCACAGGATCAGCGGCCGGGTCTCTTCCGGCAGGCCGATCCACTTGGCCAGCGCCCACTTGGGCACCGCCGGGAAGGGTTGATCTTGGTGGGTACGGGCATACATGGGGCAGATGATGTCGGTGGCCGGGGTGTCGGCCCCGCCCCCTTCGTACTGCACCGGGCGGCTGGGATCCGCCCCCTTCACCCAGCGATACATGGCGTCGTGGGCCGGGCCATAACCTGATTCGTTCCCCAGGGACCAGATGATGATGCAGGGGTGGTTGAAGTCCCGGGCCACCATGCGGGTAACCCGCTCCAGGAAGGCGTTGCTCCAGGCGGGATCCCGCGCCAGCCGCCCCATGGGGGTCATGCCGTGGGTCTCCAGGTTCGCCTCGTCCACCACATAGAGGCCGAGCCGGTCGCACAGGCGATAGAACTCGGGGTGATTGGGATAGTGGGAGCAGCGCACCGCGTTGAAGTTGTGCCGCTTCATCAGCAGCAGATCCTGCTCCATGTCGGCCGGGGTCACCACGTGACCCGTGGCGGGATGGTGTTCATGGCGATTGGCACCACGAATCAGCAGGGGCTGACCGTTGACCCGCAGCAGGCCGCCACGGATCTCCACCGCCCGAAAGCCCACGTCATGGGCTTCGCTCTCGAGGACGCTTCCCTGCTCGTCCAGCAGGGTCAGGGTGAGGCGATAGAGGTGCGGGGTCTCGGCGCTCCACTTGTGTGGCGCCGTTACCGTCAGCCACAGCTCGGCGCGATCGTCATACACCCCTTTCTCGTCGATGGCCTGGGTGCCAATCTGCTGGCGCAGGGTCGCCACCCGCTCGTCGCCATCATAGAGGTTGGCCTCCACCGATAGACCGGCTCCGTTGGCCGCCTGCAATTCAACCTTGAGGCGGGCATCCCGGTAGCAGGCGTCGAGCTCGGGCGTCACTCGGATATCCATCAGATGACGGGCCGGTTTGTGCAGCAGGCTGACGGAGCGGAAGATGCCGCTCATGCGCCACATGTCCTGATCTTCCAGATAGGAGCCGTCAGACCAGCGCAGCACCAGGACGGCGAGGCGGTTGGCCCCGGCCTGAAGGAAGGGGGTCAGATCGAATTCCGCCGGCAGCCGGCTGTCCTGGGAGTAGCCGACCCAGCGGCCGTTGCAGAAGAGGTGAAACGCGCTGTCCACCCCGTCGAAGATGATCCGGGTCTGCCCCTCGGCCAGCCAGTCTGCAGCAACGGTGAACTCGCGGGAGTAGCAACCGGTGGGGTTCTCGGCAGGCACCCGGGGCGGGTCGCAGGGAAAGGGGTACTTGATGTTGGTGTAGATGGGCACATCCGTGACGGGCCGCGCCCCCGGATAGGCCGCAGCCAGTTGCCAGTTGCCCGGCACCTTGATGGGGCAGGCATCCGGCAGATCCTCCACCAGCCACTGCTCCGGCACCCGCTCCGGGGCCTCGAACCAGGAGAACTGCCACTCGCCGTCCAGCAGCAGGCGGGAAGGTGACAACCCCCCTATCCTGGCTTCCCCTTCACTGCGCCAACTGGACAAGGGGGTATGGGCTGGCAACCGGTTCACGGCGGTGATCCCCTGGGTCTGCCAATCCTGACGGGCCACTATCTCCCTGAGCATGCTTCACTTCTCCCTGCATTCACGCTGAAAACCACTGCAGTGTAGGAGAGTTTTGCCCGGTGATCGGCGATCCCGCTCACACAGATGTAAACGATTACACTCGTTTTGTTAAGTAAAACGGAGTAAAAATCGGATAAATCCGAGTAAATAACCCCACGGGGGAAAAGCGGACCTTCGGAAGGGCAAAAGATGCCCGGGAGTGTGAAACCGGGAGGCAATGGCCGAACCAGCTGAGCAAGCCATGGCAAAGACCCGACATCACGCCCCCCCCGCTCCATCAGGTGCTGGAGCGCCTCAACCCGGTTCCGGGCACGCAGCCCGGTCTCTCGAAGGAGTGTGCAGAGGCCACGAGAGCCCCTGCCCGGCGCAGAGAAAAGCCATGGCGAGCGTCTGGCAGGATCTGGCAAGAAGTGAGGCTCGGCAGACCGGGGGAGAGGGGCTCGTGACAGACGAGCGGGAAGGACTGGCGAGTTCGGCAGGCAGGGAGCGTGAGGGGACGGTTATCACTCCTCAGACAGTCCTTTATGGTCTGCGCTAGCCATGCTCTGAGCTATCTATCGTCTGAGCTATGGGGGCGCTTTATATGCTGCAGTACGGGTTCGCCAGGTGCAGCGCTTGCGCCGACGAGGCGCAAGCGCTGCGATCAGGACCTGACGGGAGCTACCGAATGGCGGTTGATCAGGGTGGGGGTATAGATGCGGCTCTGCACCGATTCGCTCTCCCCTGCGGCGAGTTGCAGCGCCAGCTTGGCCGCCTGGGCCGCCATCAGCTCGATGGGATAGCGCATGGTGGAGAGCTTGGGCCTCAGGTATCTGGCGTAGATGATGTCATCGAAGCCTACCACAGACACCTCTTCCGGCACCTTGAGGCCGTTGTCCGCCAGCACAGAGATGGCCCCTGCCGCCATGGCGTCGTTGTAGGCCACTACCGCCGTGATGGGCAACCCCTTGGCCAGCAGGTTGAGCATGGCGCGCTCGCCCCCCTCTTCATTGGGCATGCCGCTCTCCACCAGCTCGGGATCGGCGAAGACCTCCGCCTCCGCCAGGGCATCCTGATAGCCCTGGTGGCGCAACAGCGCATCCTCGATGGCGTGATCCGAGCTCAGGAAGGCGATATGGCGGTGGCCGAGATCCAGCAGATGACGGGTGGCGGTCGCCGCACCCTGGCGGTTGTTGAGGGCGATGCAGCGCCCCCTCAGACTCGGAATGTCGCGGTTGATCAGCACCATGCCGGGGGCGCGCAGGGCGTAGTCGACCAGCTCCTCGTCGCCGAGCGCCTTGCTGTGCACCACCAGTGCCTCGCAGCGTTTGCCGATGAGCAGCTCGATGGCCTCCCGCTCCTGCTGGGCGCGGTGAAAACCATTACCCATCAACAGATGCAAGCCCTGCTCCACCGCCACCGCCGCGACCCCTTTGACCAGGGCGCCGAAGAAAGGATCCGCCACGTCGCCCACCACCACTCCCATGGTGTCACAGGTCTGGCTGACCAGGGCCCGCGCGTTGGCGTTGGGGGTATAGCCCAGCTCGGCCATGGCCTTCAGCACCACCTCGCGGGAGGCGGCACTGGCCTTGGGTGAGTTGTTCATCACCCGTGAAACCGTTGCCACTGACACATTGGCCAAACGGGCGACATCCTTGATGGTGCTCATGCTGTTTTCACTTATTTCACGCTGCAACTGGCCGCATTATACCGTTCAATGTCACTGATAACAGGGGGAAAAATCAGAACTTGCCACATTGGTCGATGAAAACAAGTGTAATCGTTTACACATATTTGTTAAGCAGCTCACAGTTTGCCCGTCAGCCCCTCGGCTAGACTCCTGCTCAGGCTTTCCTGATGCGAGGAGTTGAGGGTGGAACAACGGATGAAAGTACTGGTCACCGGCGGTTGCGGCTACATCGGCAGCCACACCTGTCTGGCCTTGCAGGCCGCAGGCATGGAGCCCGTGGTGGTGGACAACCTCTGCAACAGCAAGGCGGGCGTCCTGACCCGTGTCGCCGCCATCAGCGGGCGCGAGCCCCGCTTCTACGAAGGGGACATCCGTGACCCGGCCCTGCTGGATCGCATCTTCAGCGAGCAGCACATCGACGCCGTGATCCACTTCGCCGCCCTCAAGGCAGTCGGCGAGTCGACCCGCATCCCGCTGGACTACTACGAGAACAACCTGAGCGGCACCCTGGTATTGCTGCAGGCGATGAAACGGGCCGGGGTACGCAATCTGGTGTTCAGCTCGTCGGCCACCGTCTACGGCGATCCCGCCAGCACCCCGATCCGGGAGGATTTCCCCCGCAGCGCCACCAACCCCTACGGCCGATCCAAGCTGATCATCGAGGAGATCCTCGAGGATCTGCAGCGGGCCGAGCCCCACTGGAGTATGACCCTGCTGCGCTATTTCAATCCCGTCGGCGCCCACGAGTCCGGCACTCTGGGGGAGGATCCTCAGGGCATCCCCAACAATCTGATGCCGTTTTTGACCCAGGTCGCCATCGGCCGACGCGACTGCCTCTCGGTCTTTGGTAACGATTACCCAACCGTCGACGGCACCGGGGTACGGGACTACATCCACGTGATGGATCTCGCCGAAGGGCACGTCAAAGCTCTGGAACACTGCGCCGGACGGGGCGGTGTCCACGCCTACAACCTGGGCACGGGCCAGGGCCAGAGCGTGTTGCAGATGGTCGCGGCGTTCGAGGCCGCCTGCGGTCGGCCCCTTCCCTACCGAATCGAGCCACGGCGCCCCGGCGACATCGCCGAGTGCTGGGCCGATCCCGCCAAGGCCGCTCGGGAACTGGACTGGCACGCCAGCCGGGATCTCGCTGCCATGTGCGCCGACAGCTGGCGCTGGCAGTCCGCCAACCCCAATGGTTACGAGGCGTAGGCCCTGGCCTGCGCCTTCGGATGTATTCAACTCACAGACTGGAGTGATGATGTTCAACCCCGTTGATCACCCCCACCGCCGCTTCAACCCGCTCACCGGCCAGTATGTGCTGGTCTCCCCTCACAGGGCCAAGCGCCCCTGGCAAGGCCAGGTCGAGAAGGTGAGCCTGGCGCCGAGCCAGGCCCATGATCCCGACTGCTTCCTCTGTGCGGGCAACACCCGGGTGACCGGCGATATCAACCCCGACTATCAGGGCACCTTCGTCTTTACCAACGACTTCGCCGCCCTGATGCAGGACACCCCGGCCGCCGACGCGGCGCCGGATCCCCTGCTGAAGCTGGAAGCCGCCCGGGGCACCAGCCGGGTCATCTGCTTCTCGCCGGATCACGGCAAGACCCTGCCCGAGCTGCCCCTGCCCGCCATCGAAGGGGTGATCACCACCTGGATGGACCAGGTGGCCGAGCTCTCTGACCAGTGGGAATGGGTGCAAGTCTTTGAAAACAAGGGCGCCGTCATGGGCTGCTCCAACCCGCACCCTCACGGCCAGCTCTGGGGCAGCGACTTCCTGCCCAACGAGATTGCCCGGGAAGAGGCGCACCAGCGCGCCTGGCTGGCCGAACACGGCCGTCCCCTGCTGCTGGACTATGTGGAGCGGGAGCTGGCGGATCGCTCCCGCATCGTGGTGGAGACCGCCCACTGGCTGGCGGTGGTGCCCTTCTGGGCGGCCTGGCCGTTCGAGACCCTGCTGCTGCCCAAGGCCCATGTCCCCTCCATGCTGGATCTCACCCGGGAACAGCAACAGGACCTGGCCATCGCGCTCAAGGAGCTCACCAGCCGCTACGACAACCTGTTCCAGTGCAGCTTCCCCTACTCCATGGGCTGGCACTTCGCCCCGCCCCGTTCCGACTGCCCCGAGGCGTGGCAACTGCACGCCCACTTCTATCCGCCCCTGCTGCGCTCCGCCACGGTGCGCAAATTCATGGTGGGCTTCGAGATGCTGGCCGAAACCCAGCGCGATCTCACCCCGGAACAGGCGGCCGAACGGCTGCGCGCCCTCAGTCCCATCCACTACAACGACCAGAACCAGTCCAACGAGGAGGCCCTATGACCCCGAGCCAGCGCGTCAGCGCCGTGTTTGCCGAGCAGTTTGAGCAACAACCCGACCTGCTGGTACGGGCTCCAGGCCGCGTCAACCTCATCGGCGAGCACACCGACTACAACGACGGCTTCGTGCTGCCCTGCGCCATCGACTACGAGACCTGCGTCGCCATCGGCCTGCGCGGCGACAACCTGGTCGAAGTGATCGCCGCCGACTACGACAACCAGCGCGACCGGTTCAGTCTCGATCAACCCATCGATCACCACCCCAGCCAGCGCTGGAGCGACTACATCCGCGGCGTGGTGAAACACCTGCAGGCACGGGGCCACGCCCTGCGCGGCCTCAATCTGGTGGTCTCCGGCAACGTGCCCCAGGGGACGGGTCTCTCCTCCTCCGCTTCCCTGGAGGTGGCCATCGGCCAGGCCTTCAAGGAGGCCCAGGGGCTGGCCATCAGCCAGGCGGAAATCGCCCTCAACGGCCAGCAGGCAGAGAACCAGTTCGTCGGCTGCAACTGCGGCATCATGGATCAAATGATCTCCGCGAGCGGCAGGCAGGATCACGCCCTGCTTCTCGATTGCCGTTCCCTGGAGACCCGGCTCATCCCCATGCCCACCGATCTGGCGGTGCTCATCGTCAACTCCAACGTGCGCCGCGGCCTGGTGGACAGCGAATACAACACCCGTCGCCAGCAGTGCGAAACCGCCGCCCGTCACTACGGGGTCAAGGCCCTGCGGGATCTTGACCTGGCCACGCTGGAAGCGGGCAAGGCCGGGCTGGACGAGGCCTGCTATCGCCGTGCCCGCCACGTGGTCGGCGAGAACGCCCGCACTCTGGCGGCGGCCGATGCGCTGGCACAGGGCGATCTGGTGCGCCTCGGCGAGCTGATGGGCCAGTCCCACGCCGCCATGCGCGATGACTTCGAGATCACCGTGCCTCCCATCGACGGCCTGGTGGAGATCATCAAGGCCCGGATCGGCAGCGAAGGCGGTGTGCGCATGACCGGCGGCGGTTTTGGTGGCTGCGTGGTCGCTCTGCTGCGCCCCGAGAAGGTGGCCGAGGTGATCGCCGTGGTGGAGGCGGAATACCCGGCCCGCTTCGGCCTCAAGGCGGACTGCTACGTCTGCCGTGCCAGCGCAGGGGCCGGCAGACTGTAACGCACGCCTGACAACGGGTGACGCCCCCTGCCCGGCACTCGCGACGCTGGCAGGGGGCGACGGGATCACGACGGGGAACCGCAAACCATGATGAAATTCGAGCTGGAAAACGAGGAGGGACTGCGGCTGCGCGGTCTCGCATACGGGGCCACCCTCACCTCCCTCACCCTGCCGGTGGCGGGAGAGCGACGGGAGGTGTTGCTGGGCTGCACCGACGAGGCCTACCTCACCCAGCAGGTATGGCTGGGGGCCGTGGCGGGGCGCTTTGCCAACCGCATCGGCGGCGCCCGCCTTGAGCGGGAAGGCCAGTGCTGGACGCTGGACGCCAACCAGGGGGCCAACTGCCTGCACGGCGGGCGCGACGGGTTCCATCGCCGCACCTGGCAGATCAAGGAGCAGGAGGCGGACAGGGTCAAGCTGGCGCTCCTCTCCCGGGCGGGGGATCAGGGCTTTCCCGGCAATCTGAGGGTGAGCCTGGAGTATCGGCTGGAGCAGTGCGATCTGGTGGTCGATTTCTGCGCCAGCACGGACGCTCCCAGCCCGGTCAGCCTCACCAGCCACGCCTACTTCAACCTGGATGGCGGTGGCGACATCCGCCACCACACCATCAGCCTAGACGCCGACCGCTACCTGCCCACGGATGACCAGAGCCTGCCGCTGGCCATCGCCCCGGTGGAAGGCCCCTTCGATCTGCGCGCCCCCCGCCCCATCGGCCAGGCGTGGCTGGACCACCCCCAGCAGCAGTTGGCCAAGGGGTACGATCACGCATTTCTGCTCAACAATAGCGATTTTGAGCCTGCTGATGAGCCGTTTGGTGGGTCCAATCAGCCATGGGCCGCCCGGGTGATCTCGGGGGATGGCAAGCTGACCATGGCGGTCTACACCAATCAGCCCTCCCTGCAGTTCTACAGCGGCAACTGGCTGACCGGCACACCGGATCGTCAGGGCCGACCCTACCGGGATTACGACGGCTTCTGCCTGGAGGCCCAGCAATTGCCCGACAGCCCGAACCGGCCCGCCCTCGGCGATCCCTGGTTGCTGCCGGGGCAGCGTTATCGCCACCAGACCCGTTATCGCTTTATTCCTGCCCCCTGACAGCCCCGCTCGGGCAGACGAAGGGGCACGGGCGCGCCGCCACGTCATGGCGGCCCCGGCCCCGATGGCACCGCCGAATCAGCCGGAGTGAGGCCCGCCGCAGGGCCCGTCGCTCCTCATTGCACACCAGCCCAAGGAACCGCACCGTGATGGATGACAACTACCTCGCCGCCCCCGACCGCTACCAGCGCCAGCCCTACCGACCGGCGGGCCGCCACGGCCTGCGCCTGCCCGGCATCGGTCTGGGCCTTTGGCACAACTTCGGCGCCGGGAGCGATCCCGCCACCGCGAAGGCCATGGTGCATCAGGCGTTCGATCTGGGGATCACCCACTTCGATCTCGCCAACAACTACGGGCCCCCACCGGGATCTGCCGAACTGACCTTCGGCACGCTGCTAAAGAGGAGCCTGGCTCCCTATCGGGACGAGCTCATCATCGCCAGCAAGGCGGGCTACGTGATGTGGGACGGCCCTTACGGCGATGGCGGCAGCGCCAAGTACCTCTTCGCCAGCCTGCACCAGAGCCTGCGCCGTCTGGGCCTCGACTACGTGGACATCTTCTATCACCACAGGCCGGATCCCCGCACCCCGCTCGAGGAGACCTGCCAGGCCCTGGCCCTGATGGTGCGCCAGGGCAAGGCGCTCTACATCGGCCTCTCCAACTACCCGGCCCCGCTCGCGGCCAAGGCTGCCGCCCGGCTGGCGGAGCTCGGCACCCCCTGCCTGGTCAACCAGCTCAAATACTCCCTGTTCCAGCGCGATGTTGAGCCCGACACCCTGCCGGCCTGCCGGGAGCACGGCATGGGGGTGGTCGCCTTCTCGCCCCTGGCGGGAGGGCTGCTGAGCGATCGCTACCTGGCAGGCATTCCCGCGGATTCGCGTGCCGCCAGTGCCAGCCCCTTCCTCACGGCGGACCAGATCACCGAGGAGAAGCTCGCCACCGTCCGCGCCCTGCATGCACTGGCCCTGCAACGGGGTCAGTCCCTGTCGCAACTCGCACTGCAATGGGTGCTGCGCGACCCCGTGGTGAGCTGCGCCCTGATCGGCGCCAGCCATCCCCAACAGATAAGGAGCGCCGTCGACGCCCTGGGGCAGCCCCCCCTGGACGATGATCTTCAACAGAAAATCCTGTCCATACTGGCCTGACAGCACAAAAAGGTCATAAAGACGAGGGCATCTGGCGTGACTGCCCTGTCAGAACGTGACGGGGCAGTCATGGTTTCTGACAACATGCTTCAAGCCGCGCCCTGCATGGTCCGCCAGCGCCCTTTCCCGGCCGGGACAGGGCGCTGAAATCCCCAATATTCACTGGTTGCCCGCGCGATTTTCCGCCATCATTGGCCGCCCCGACCCGTTCGGGGTTGATTTTATCCAGACCCCATAACCAAGAGATCTGCACCATGACCGAATCCTACGCCCTGTTCGTCGCCTTTGTGCTGGGCATAGTGGAAGGCCTGACCGAGTTCCTCCCCGTCTCCTCCACCGGCCACATGATCATCGTCGGCCACCTCCTCGGGTTTGAAGGACCCAAGGCCGCCACCTTCGAGGTGGTGATCCAGCTCGGCTCCATCCTGGCAGTGGTCGTCATGTTCTGGCGCCGCCTGTTCGGACTCATCGGCATTCACTTCGGTCAGAAACCGACCCCGGGCCACGCGACCCTCTCCCTGGTGCACGTCATCCTCGGCATGCTGCCCGCCGTGGTCGTCGGGCTGGCCATCCACAGCTGGATCAAGGCCAATCTGTTCGGGCCGGAAACCGTGATGTATGCCCTGGTGGCCGGCGGCATCCTGCTCATCATCGCCGAAAAGTTCCGCCCCGCCGTGACCGCGGAGACCCTGGACGACATCAGCTACAAGCAGGCCTTCGGCATCGGCCTGTTCCAGTGCCTGGCACTCTGGCCCGGCTTCTCCCGCTCCGGTGCCACCATCAGCGGCGGCATGCTGATGGGCATCAGCCGCCACGCGGCAGCGGAATTCTCCTTCATCATGGCGGTACCCATGATGATCGCGGCCAGCGGCCTGGATCTCTACAAGAGCCGCGATTTCCTCTCCATGGCGGACTTCCCCATGTTTGCGGTGGGCTTCGTCACCGCCTTCGTGGTGGCCATGGTCGCCATCAAGACCTTCCTGGCGCTGATCCGTCGTCTCGACTTCATCCCGTTCGCCATCTACCGCTTCCTGCTGGCCTTCGTCGTCTACCTGGTCTTCGTAGCCTGATGGGCTTCGCCGCCAAGCAACACAAAAGGGACCCGAGGGTCCCTTTTTTGTTGCCGTGATACCGCCTCAGTCGCGCAGCAGCCCGCTATCGCCGAGCCGCCGTGAGCCCAACTCAATAGAGGTGCTGGCTGATGCCGTTGAGCAGCCGTGACAGCCCCTTGGTGAACTGCACGGGGGCATCCTGCACCGTGTAACAGAGGCAGCCGTCCGGGGTACGGGGGCTGTGGGCGTGGCTGGCGTCACGCCAGATGAAGTCCCCCGCCTGATAGCGGGTGTCGCCATCCTCGATGGTGCCCGCCAGCAGCAGGGTCAGCTCATATCCCTTGTGGGTGTGCTCGGGGATCCGCCCCCCCGCCCCGATGTGCAGCAGGTTGGCCCGCGCCCCCATCTCGTCCAGGGGCAGGCTGACCTGACGGATGGCCCCGAGATGACGCCACCTGGGGGCATGATACCGTGCCAATGCCCGCGGCAGCCGGTAACTGTGACCCGCCACCCTGAGCTCTGGCCTCGGGCTCTCGGGAAGGGCGAGCGCCGCCTCCGTCACCACCGGCTGTTGCAGTATGCCCGCCAGCATGGCATCGAATCCGGCGGGCAGCGCCTCGTCCGGCGCGTCAGGGGCGAGATGCTGGCACGCCAGCGCCTCTTCAAATTCCTTCACCCGGGCGGCGCACTCGGGGCAGAACTCGCAATGGGCGGAGACACCGACGGCCAGCGGCAGAGGCAGCTCGTCGGCGGCGAAGGCGCGCAGCATGGGTTCAGTCGGATGGGTCTTAATCATGGCCTTGCTCCACTTGTTCCTTCAGTTTCTGTAGTGCCAGCCGCAGCCGGGACTTGATGGTGCCAAGGGGCACGCCGAGCCGGTCGGCCAGCTCCTGCTGGGAGAGCTCCTGCAGGTAGATGCCGCGCACCACCTGCTGCTGCGGCTCCGGCAGCGTGGCGACATAGTGGGCCATCTGGCGGGTCAGCACCGCGTCTTCACCGCCGCTCAGGTGCTCCTCTTCGGCCCGGAACTCCAGCAACGGCCAGATCTCCTCGGCGCAGAGCTCCTCCTTGCTGGCGCGGCGGCGGCGCAGCATGTCAAAGCTCTGGTTGCGCATCACTGTGTAGATCCAGGTGGTGGCGGCGCCCTTGTCGGGGTGATAGAGCCGTGCCTTCTGCCAGACCAGCAGCATGGTCTCCTGCACCAGTTCCATGGCGTTGGCTTCGCTGCCGAGGTGGCGCAGCCCGTAGCTGCGGATGCGCGGCGCGAAGTGGTGGAACAGGGTGGCGAAGGCAGCCTTGTCGGCACGCTCGGCCACCCGGACCAGCAAAGATGTGAGGTCGCCGTCTGGGTTGTCCATGGGGGGCGATGTCCTGCGTGGAGCCGATTGTGGTTGGCCAGTATATGCCATTGCGCCATCCCTCGCGTGTGGTGTTCACCCCCAATACGGTGAGCGAGGAAAAAGGATCACCGGGAAGGGGAATTCAATGGCTCGCGACCAGCAGACCGCTCAGCAGGGAGAGGGTGGGCTGGTTGTCCTTGGCCGCCACCAGCCACTGTTTTTGCTCCACCGGGATGGGCAGCACCTCCAGCCAGCGCTGGGCGACCCAGCTCGCATCCTCCCAGTCCGGCTCCGGATAGAGGGCCGCGTACTCCGGATAGTCGTTGAACACGTCCTGCAACGCCTTGGCCAGGGAGTGCTGATCCGCCTGGAGCCTGCCGCTCTGCCAGGGGGGCAGGGGCTCCACCTCGCCGACCCGCAGACCGTCCTCTTCCTGCCAGAGATCCGTGATGCGCACCCGCTCCACCCCGAGCACCGTGATGCCGAGCAAACCATCGGGCAGCAGATCGAAATCGATGATGCGCACCCGGGTGGCGATGGGGTACATGTTGCGCAGCGCGTCGGGCTGGCGGGGGTCCAGCATGCAGAGCGCGAACTCCCGCTCCCGGGACTCGGCGATCATGCGCTGGTATCTGGGCTCGAAGATGCGCAGCGGCATGATGCCGCCCGGCAGCAGGTGAGCGGAGAGTGGAAACAGTACCAGTGTCATGGGAATCATCCTCCAACGGCGTCCTCAAAGGATACGACCGCCACGGGAAGCGGGATCATTCAGATCGAATCGGTATAAATAACCCTGTCATAATCAGGGGAAAATAGCCTGGACAAGCCGTTTCGTTATGCAGTAGAAATGGATAACCACCACTTACCCAAATCAATATCCTGCAATGTGGTGGAAAACGCAGTGAAATATCCGCCACACCCACGGGTGCGGGCCGTTCCTATAGTTTTCTCGGCCCGATGCGGGTAAAATTCACGCCCTTATCCAGTCAGTCACTTTTCGACGCGCAACCTCGGTGGTCAGTTATGAAAGAGCATATTCATCATCTACTTGAACAAACGGTAGCCAATCTCAAGTCCGCAGGCGTCCTGCCCGCCGACCTGGAAGCCCGGGTGCAAGTAGACCGATGCAAGGAGAAGGCTCACGGCGACCTGGCCACCAACCTGGCCATGCTGCTGGCCAAACCGGCCCGCAAGAACCCCCGCGAACTGGCCGCTGCCATCATCGAGCACCTGCCCGCCTCCGATCTGATCGCCAAGGTCGAGATCGCCGGCCCCGGCTTCATCAACTTCTTCTTCGACCCGAGCTGGCTGGCCGGTCAGGTGGAAGCCATGGTGACCTCCGACAACGCCAACGTGAAGCTGCCGGCGCCGCAGACCGTGGTGGTGGACTACTCCGCCCCCAACGTGGCCAAGGAGATGGCGGTGCACCACATCCGCTCCACCGTGCTCGGTGACGTGGCCGCCCGCGCCCTCGAATTCCTGGGCCACAAGGTGGTGCGTGCCAACCACATCGGCGACTGGGGCACCCAGTTCGGCATGCTGATCGCCTATCTGGAGAAGATGGCCAACGAGCACGCCTCCGACATGGAGCTCAAGGACCTGGAAGCCTTCTACACCCAGGCCAAGCGTCACTATGACGAAGACGAAGCCTTCGCCGAGCGCGCCCGCAACTACGTGGTGAAACTGCAAGGTGGCGATGAGTACTGCCGCACCATGTGGAAGAAGCTGGTCGACATGACCATGGAGCAGAACCAGCGCAACTACGACCGTCTGAACATCTCCCTGTCCAACAAGGACATCATGGGCGAGTCCATGTACAACGACATGCTGCCGCAGATCGTTGCCGACCTGAAAGCCAAGGGGCTGGCAGTCGAGAGCGAAGGGGCCACCGTGGTCTTCCTGGACGAGTTCAAGAACAAGGATGGCGAGCCCATGGGCGTCATCATCCAGAAGAGCGACGGCGGTTTCCTCTACACCACCACCGACATCGCCTGCGCCAAATACCGTTACGAGAACCTGGGCGCCGACCGGGTCATGTACTTCATCGACTCCCGTCAGCACCAGCACCTGATGCAGGCCTGGACCATCACCCGCAAGGCGGGCTATGTGCCGGAATCCGTGCCCCTCGAGCACCACGCCTTCGGCATGATGCTGGGCAAGGACGGCCGTCCCTACAAGACCCGCTCCGGCGGCACCGTCAAGCTGGTCGACCTGCTGAACGAAGCGGAAGAGCGCGCCAGCGCCCTGCTGGAGAGCCGCAACAGCGACCTCTCTGCCGAAGAGAAGGCCCAGGTGGTGCACGCCATCGCCATGGGCGCGGTCAAGTATGCGGATCTCTCCAAGAACCGCACCACCGACTACATCTTCGACTGGGATCTGATGCTGTCGTTTGAAGGCAACACCGCCCCCTACCTGCAATACGCCTACACCCGCATCCAGTCCATCTTCCGCAAGGCTGGCGTCGATGCCGATACCCTGAGCGGCAAGGTGGTCCTGAGCGAAGACGCCGAAGAGACCCTGGCCCAGAAGCTGATCCAGTTCTCCGACGCGGTCAACGGCGTGGCGGACAAGGGGATGCCGCACCTTCTGTGCACATATCTCTATGAATTGTCTGGCAACTTTATGACCTTCTACGAAGCCTGCCCGATCAACAAGGACGGCGTGGACGAGGCGACCCGCCAGAGCCGTCTGCTGCTGTGCGCCGCCACCGCCAAGGTGCTCAAGCTGGGCCTGGGCGTGCTGGGCATCCACACCCTGGAGCGCATGTAATAGATGGCGACCCGGGATTACGTCGGCAACAGCCCGAGACGACGGGCGGGTGGCCGTAACATCAAGAAAGCGGCCCCTCGCCGCTTTCCTGTTATCCCGGCACTGCTGGCCGGGGCCCTGGTCGTCGGTTTCGGCGCCTTCCTCTACCTCATCAACGGCAAGGGCGCCGATGCCCCCACCATCGAAGAGCAGGTGAAGGCCAACAAACCCAAGGCACAGGGCAATACCCTGCCCCAGGAAAAGTGGAGCTACATTGAGCGGCTGGAGAACAAGCAGGTGGACATCATAGAGCCGCCGCCCCAGCCGGGCGTGCTGCCGCCCCCGCCTGCCGAGACCATGACCCTGCAACCGGAGAAGCTGCCCAAGCCGGTCGCGACCGATATTCCCCAGCCGGGAACCCCCATCGGTCAGGTACAGCCCTACAAGCCGCAACCGGTGCAACCGGCCAAGCCGGCCACCGGTGCCCCGGTCGCCAGCGCCCGGGAGCAGGTGATCGACCAGAAGGCCGAGCGTGAGCGGATGGAGCGGGAGATCCGCGCCGAACTGGAGCGGGAGCGTGCCGAGGCCGCCAGGGCCAAGGCAGCGACCCAGACTGCACAGACCGCAGCCGCCGACGGCGGCCGCTACATGATGCAGTGTGCCGCCCTGCGCTCCCAGGATTCCGCAGAATCCCTCAAGGCGCGCATCGCCTTCACCGCCGGGCTCTCCTCCAGTCTGCAGGTGGTGAACGGGGCCGGTGGCGCCGTCTACAAGGTGATGGTGGGCCCCTTCAACGGCAAGGCGGCGGCCGACGCGGCCAACCGCAAGCTGCAGGGCTCGGGCATCAGCGGCTGCATCCCCAAGAAGGGGTGATCGCCGCGTTCATGCACAGGGCCGGGTGGCAACACCTGGCCCTGTTTCTTTTGGCGCCATCCCGCGCCCACCCGATCCCTCCTCCGCGATCCGTGCTCGGCACAGGCTTGAAAAGCCGTTTTGCCATCCCCATCTTTTCCTCCATGCACAGTCAGGCCGTCATTCGGCTCAAGCGAGGTAAGTAAAGTGACTACCATAGTTTCAGTTCGCCGCAACGGTCAGGTCGTCATCGGTGGCGATGGCCAGGTTTCTCTTGGCAACACCGTCATGAAGGGCAACGCCCGCAAGGTTCATCGCCTCTACAACGGCAAGGTACTGGCTGGTTTCGCCGGCGGCACCGCCGACGCCTTCACCCTGCTCGAGCGCTTCGAAGCCAAACTGCAGGCCCATCAGGGCAACCTGGAGCGCGCCGCCGTGGCGCTGGCCAAGGACTGGCGCACCGATCGCGCCCTGCGCCGCCTCGAGGCCCTGCTGGCCGTCGCCGACGAGCACAAATCCTTCATCATCACCGGCAACGGTGACGTGGTGCAGCCGGAGCATGATCTCATCGCCATCGGCAGCGGCGGCAACTTTGCCCAGTCCGCCGCCATCGCCCTGCTGGAGAACACCGAGCTCGACGCCAAGAGCATCGTCGAGAAGTCCCTCAAGATTGCGGGCGACATCTGTGTGTTCACCAACGGCAACCACACCATCGAAGTGCTGGATTATTCAGCTAAATAAGTCGGCGAAATAGGGCCGCCAAATAAGGCCGCCTTGCCAGACGCCCCATTTTCCAAGGGGTGGGCCCTGCCTGCCCCGGATACAGGAACGCCATCATGTCCGAGATGACCCCGAGAGAAATCGTCCACGAGCTGGACAGACACATCATTGGTCAGGCCGACGCCAAGCGCGCGGTCGCCGTCGCCCTGCGCAACCGCTGGCGCCGGATGCAGCTCTCCGAGGAGATGCGCCACGAGGTGACCCCGAAGAACATCCTGATGATCGGCCCGACCGGCGTCGGCAAGACCGAGATCGCCCGTCGCCTGGCCAAGCTGGCCAACGCCCCCTTCATCAAGGTGGAAGCGACCAAGTTCACCGAAGTGGGCTATGTGGGCAAGGAAGTGGACAGCATCATCCGCGATCTGACCGATGTCGCCATCAAGCTGGTGCGCGAGACCGAGATGGAGAAGATGAAATACCGCGCCGAGGAAGCCGCCGAAGAGCGCATCCTCGACGCCCTGCTGCCCAACCCGCGCAACAGCTGGGGTGAGGAAGAGAAAGCCGACAACTCCAACACCCGCCAGATTTTCCGCAAGAAACTGCGGGAAGGTCAGCTGGATGACAAAGAGATCGAGCTGGATCTGGCCGCCTCCCCCATGGGTGTCGAAATCATGACCCCGCCGGGCATGGAAGAGATGGCCAACCAGTTGCAGGGGCTGTTCCAGAACCTGGGCCAGAACCAGAAGAAGAAGCGCAAGATCAAGGTCAAGGAGGCCATGAAGGCGCTGATCGAAGAAGAAGCAGCCCGCCTGGTCAACCCGGAAGAGCTGAAGCAGAAGGCCATCGCCTCCGTCGAGAACAATGGCATCGTCTTCCTCGACGAGATCGACAAGATCTGCAAGCGCGGCGAGAGCTCGGGCCCGGACGTTTCCCGTGAAGGGGTTCAGCGCGACCTGCTGCCGCTGGTCGAGGGCTGCACCGTCAACACCAAGCACGGCATGGTCAAGACCGATCACATCCTGTTTGTCGCCTCCGGTGCCTTCCAGATCGCCAAGCCATCCGACCTCATCCCCGAGCTGCAGGGCCGTCTGCCGATCCGGGTCGAGCTGACCGCCCTGACCACCGAAGACTTCGAGCGCATCCTGACCGAGCCGAACGCCTCCCTGACCGATCAGTACAAGGCGCTGATGGCCACCGAAGGGGTCAACATCGAGTTCACCCAGGATGGCATCCGCCGTCTGGCCGAAGCGGCCTGGCAGGTCAACGAGCGCACCGAGAACATCGGCGCCCGTCGTCTGCACACCGTGATGGAGCGGCTGATGGAAGACATCTCCTATGACGCCTCCGAGAAGTCCGGCGAGACCTTCGTCATCAACACCGACTACGTCAATGCCCACCTCGGCAAGCTGATTGAAGACGAGGATCTGAGCCGCTTCATTCTGTAACAGGTTGATCGATAAAAAGGAGCTGAGCGATTTACTATCCTGCTCAATCCCATAGCAAGACGCCTCCCCTCTGGAGGCGTCTTCGTTTTCAGCGTTCTCCCGACTCGCAGCCGTCCCGGGCCACATCACCCTGCACGGCACGCTCCTCCCTTCCCGCCAACCAGAGCGCACTCATCAGCAGCAAGGCCGTCAGGGCGAAGGTGACCCGGGTGGCAAACGCCAGCTCGTCCGCCGTCGCAAGGGCGAGATCGGGCCGCCCCGCCAGGGCGGCGAACAGGCCCCCCAGCCCCGCCGCCCCCGTCAGCTGGCCCAGGTTGCGCGACAGGGTCAGCAGCCCGGCCACGGCGCCCCGGCTCGCCCCCTCCGCCTCCCCCACCACGGCGCTGTTGTTGGCGGTCTGGAACAGGGCATAACCGGCGGTGAGCAGCAGGATGGGCAGCAGGTAGCCGAGGGGCCCGAGCGCCCTGTCCAGCAAGGCCAGCAAGACGGCGGCCACCACCATGAGTCCCAGGCCGAGGCGCACCACAGGGTTCGCCCCCACCCTGTCCACCAGCCAGCCGGCGGGCATGCCGGACAGTGCCGCCAGCAGGGGGCCCATGGAGATCATCAGCCCCACCGTCCCCATGTCGAGGGCAAAGGCGCCGTGCAGGTAGAAAGGACCGATCAGCAAAGTCGCCACCATGACGCTGGCCACTAGCGCACTGGCGATGATCCCGCCTCTTCGCCTGGACGCCCCCAACAGCGCCAGGGGCAGCAGGGGGCGACGGGCGCCCGAGTCGGCACGCACGAAGAGCACCATGGCGACGAGCGCCCCTATCCCCGGCCAGACCCCGAGTGGGCTGCCCCGGGTCAGTGCCAGCCCGTAGCAGAGCAGCGCCGTCACCAGCAGCAACAGACTGGTGAGCGGGAGGCCTCCCTCGGCAGAGCCCGCCTCATCCCGGGGCAGATCGCGCCAGGCACACCCCAGCGCCAGCAACGCCAGGGGGAGCAGCAGCAGGAAGGGAGCCTGCCAGCCAAATCCGCCGATCAACAGGCCGCCAAAGGAGGGGCCGAGCGCCGTGCCGCAGGCCGACAGGGTGCCGAGCAATCCCATGCTCCAGCCCCGTCGGGCTGGCGGCACCAGCTCTCCTGCCATGGCCAGCGAGAGCACCAGCATGCAGGCCGCACCGGCCCCTTGCAGGATGCGAGCGGCAATGAGCCAGCCAATGGAAGGGGCCAGGGCGCACAGCAGGGAAGCCAGCGCAAAGACCCCGGTCCCCCAGAGCAGCACGCGACGCCGCCCCAGACGATCGCCCAGCCGGCCCGCCACCACCGTCAGACTGGTGATCCCAAGCAGGTAGGCCACCAGCACCCATTGCAGGCTGGCGAAGGGCACGCCGAAGTCCTGCCCCAGGGCAAGCAGCACCAGGTTGGCCATGCTGCCCGCCAGCATGGGTAGCAGGGTGGCGAGCCCGAGCCCCGCGAGACCAAGACGGCGCGTCACGGGAGGGGAAACAAGAAGTGGTGTTGACATGGCAGTCTCTCCGGCAAGTGATGATGCACTCAGGCTAACGGGGGTAGTGACAAGGCGGAAGACGCACGGATTGCAGCTTATAGTTGCACCAGACGCCATATGAAGAGACGGCAACTCGCGTATCATGAAGGAGTCGGCCCGTCAGGCGCCGCCTGCGAGGAGACGACCATGACCCCGGATTTCAACCTGCTGATCACCCTGGATGCCCTGCTGGAAGAGGGCAGTGTGGCGGGCGCCGCCAGACGGCTAGGCCTGAGTGCTTCCGCCATGAGCCGGGCCCTGGCAAGGCTGCGGGAGACCACGGGGGATCCGCTGCTCGTGCGGGCGGGACGCGGCCTGATCCCCACCCCCCGGGCGCAGATCCTGCGGGATGAGGTCGCCCGCCTGGTTCAGGAGACCCGGGCCGTGCTGCGCCCCCAGCAGGAAGTAGACCCGGCGAGCCTGGAGCGCACCTTCCGCCTGCGATCCAGCGACGGCTTCGTGGAAGCGGTGGGCCCCGCCCTGCTGGCGCGCCTCGCCGTCGAGGCCCCAGGGGTGCGGCTGCACTTTCTGGCCAAACCCGACAAGGAGAGCGGCCCCCTGCGCCGTGGCGAGCTGGACTTCGAGACCGGAGTCATCGGCGCCACCACGGCCCCTGAGCTACGCACCCAGGCCCTGTTCCAGGACCACTTCGTCGCCGTGGTGCACCCGGACCACCCCCTCTGCGACGGCACCCTGACCGTGGCGCGCTATGCCGCCGCGCGCCACGTGCTGGTCTCCCGCCGGGGCCAGCCTCACAGCCCCATCGACGAGATCCTCGCAGGCCAGGGGAAGAGACGCACCATCACCACCCTGGTTCCCGGGTTTGCGACGGCGCTGGCCCTGGTCAGGGAGAGCAATCTGGTGGCGACGGTGCCGCACCTGCACTGCGCCAGCCTGCTCGGCGATCTGGTCACCCTGCCACTGCCCTTCGCTCTGCCAGGGATCCGGGTCGCCCTGCTCTGGCACCCCAGTCAGGATGCCGATCCGGGCCACCGCTGGCTGCGCGCCCTGATACGGGACACCTGCGCCCGGCCCCCCTATCACACCGGGGCCACCGACACCCCCTGATCCGGGTCAGGCAGCTCCCGGCTCCATCACCAGCCTCTTGTGGCCCGGGCGCCCGCACCCGGGGCCTGAAGCGCCTTTCACCATCCCGTCACACCGACATGCCTGTGGCTTGGGCGCAAGCGGTAGATCCTTCCCCCTGCCGGACGGGGATCACGGCCCCTCAGAGCGGGGCGGATCACATTGCGGGCAAAAAGATCCTGCCACCCGCTTCCGCATTTTTTATACGGTCGTATAATTGCGTACAAAATGCATACACCAGGAGCGCCAGCCAGATGCACCCCACCCGTCAGAAACTGCTCGATACCGGCCTCGCCATCGCCACCGAGAAAGGGCTGCGCGGCCTGACGGTGCGCGAGCTGGCGGCAGCGGCCGAGGTGAACCTCGGCTCCTTCGTCTACCACTTCGGCAACCGCGACGCCTTTATCGACGAGTTGGTCGAGCTCTGGTACGCCCCCCTCTATGACGAGCTCAAGGCGGTGGCAGCCAAAGGCTCCTACTCCTCTGCCATCGCCATGTTCGAGGCGACCATGGAGGCGCTGATCGGGCTGGTGGCGCGCCAGCGCGGCTTCATCAACCACCTGTTTGGCGATGCCTTGGCGGGTGAAGGGGCGGCCCAGCGCTTTCTGCTCAGTCTGCCGCGCCGTCATCCCCTGCTGCTGATCGAGCAGGTACGGATGGCACAGGCGGAAGGGTCGCTGGTCGCGGGTCACCCGCTCCAGCTGATGATCTTCATCATGGGGTCGGTCGGCCTGCCGCTGGTGATCGCCGGCAGCGGTCGCCAGCTCGGCTGGCTGCCCGAACAGGCCGCCCCCTTTCTCAGCCAGATAGACAACCCCGAGGCCGCCAGACAACGGCTGGTATGGGCCCTGCGCGGCCTGCGCCCCACCGACATGAAAGAAGGAGAAACGGCATGAAACAACGCATCGCGATGCTAGCTCTGCTGCTGGCCGTTCTCGGTGGTGACCTCTGGCTGCAGAGCCATCCTCAAGGAGAAGCAGCATGAAACAACGCATTGCAATCGTGGCCCTGCTGCTAACCGTTATCGGTGGCTACCTCTGGTGGCAGGGGCGCCCGGCCGACGGCTCCATCCTCTACGGCAACGTCGACATTCGCGACGTCAATCTGGCCTTTCGGGTCGGCGGACGCGTCGATCAGGTGCTGGTCGATGAGGGGGATAGCGTGAAAGCGGGTCAACTGCTGGCCCGCCTCGATCCGGTTCCCCTCACCCACAGCCGCGACAGCGCCCGCGCCAATCTGGCTGCGCTCACTGCCGCCAACGCCTTGATCCACAAAGGCTATCGCAGCGAAGAGACCGACCGCGCCCGGGCCGCACTGGCCGCCGCAGACGCCGCTGCACTGGAGGCCAACCAGCAGTGGCGCCGCCAGAGCGCATTGGCAGCCACCGGCGCCATCTCCCGCGGTCAGCTCGATACTGCCCGCTCCCAGCGGGATCAGACCCAGGCGCAGGTGCGCTCGGCCCGCGAACAGCTCGCCCAGCTCGAAACCGGCTACCGCCCGGAGGAAATCGCCCAGTCCGATGCCCAGCTGGAAGGGGCCAAAGCGGCGCTCGCCAGTGCCGAGCTGGCGCTGGCGGATGCCAGCCTGACCACCCCCAGCGACGGCATCATCATCAGCCGCGCCATCGAGAACGGCAGCATGGTGCAGAGCGGAGCGACCGCCTTCAACCTCTCCCTGACCGCGCCGGTCTGGGTGCGCGCCTATGTGGAGGAGCCCTGGCTCGGCCACTTCCCGAGCGGCGCCAAAGTGACGCTCACCACCGACTCGCGGCCGGATCAGCCCTATCACGGAGTAGTGGGATTTGTCTCGCCCACCGCCGAGTTCACTCCGAAATCGGTGGAAACGCCGGATCTTCGCACCCACCTCGTCTACCGGCTGCGCATCGTGGTACAGGATCCCGACCCGGCCCTGCGCCAAGGGATGCCGGTCACCGTCAGGCTGGCCCCATGAGCTGCGCCATCTCCCTCGAGGGGCTCACCAAACGCTTTGGCGATCGGGTCGCCCTCAACGCCATCTCGGCCACCATTCCGGCTGGCGGCATCACCGGGCTGGTCGGCCCCGACGGCGCGGGCAAGAGCACTTTGCTGCGCCTGCTGGCCGGTCTGCTGATCCCCGAAGCGGGCACCATCCGGGTGCTGGGGCTGGACCCGGTGAGCGAGGGGGATCTGCTGCGTCAGCGCCTCGGCTACATGCCCCAGCAGTTCGGCCTCTACGAGGATCTCAGCGTGCTGGAGAACCTCACCCTCTACGCTGACTTGCGCGGCGTACTGGAGCCCGAACGCACGCCCACCTTCGCGCGGCTGCTCGCTTTCACCGATCTCGCCCGCTTCACCGCAAGGCCGGCGGGCAAGCTCTCTGGCGGGATGAAGCAGAAACTCGGGCTGGCCTGCGCCCTGCTCGGCACCCCGGATGTGCTGCTGCTCGACGAACCGGGGGTCGGAGTCGATCCCATATCCCGCCGCGCCCTCTGGCAGATGGTGCGCGAGCTGGCAAAAGGGGGGATGACGGTGCTCTGGAGTACCGCCTATCTCGATGAGGCGGAGCTGTGCGACCACGTGCTGCTGATGGCGGATGGCGAGGTGCGCACCAGCGGCACGCCAGCCGATCTGATGGGGGCCATGGCCAGCCGCTGCTGGCTGCTGGAGGCAGGGCAACTGGATGGCCGCGAGCGGCGCGCCCTGCTGCGCCGGGCACTGGCTCACCCGGCGGTGATGGATGGCGCGGTGGCGGGGGAGCGGGTGCGCCTGCTGCTGCACCCGGGCAGGACGCCCCCACCGCTGGCAGAGCTGCATCTCGCCAACGGCGCCTTTCAACCGGCCCAGCCCCGGCTGGAGGATGCCTTTATCGACCTGCTCGGCGGCGGCCCCGGCGGTGAGTCGAGTCTGGCAGCCGGGATGCGGGAAGCCGAACTGCCGCAGGGGGTCTCCCCCGAGGCGGTGATCGAGGCGCGCCACCTCACCAAGCGCTTCGGCGATTTTGCCGCCACCGATGATGTCAGCTTTGCGGTGCGCCGCGGCGAGATCTTCGGCCTGCTCGGCCCCAACGGGGCGGGCAAGTCCACCACCTTCAAGATGGAGTGCGGCCTGCTGCGCCCGAGCGAGGGGCAGGCGCTGGTGACCGGCATCGATCTGGCCCACAGCCCCTCGGCGGCACGCCAGCGCCTCGGTTACATGGCGCAGAAGTTCTCCCTCTACAAGCAGCTCACCGTGGCGCAGAACCTCTCCTTCTTCGCCGGTATCTACGGCCTGTTCGGCCGCCACCAGCAGACGCGGATCGATGCCATGGTGACTGCCTTTGCCCTCGCCCCCTGGCTCGATCAGAAGGCGGAATCCCTGCCGCTCGGCCTGCGCCAGCGCTTGTCGCTCGCCTGCGCCCTGCTGCACGAGCCGCCGCTGCTGTTTCTCGACGAGCCCACCTCCGGGGTCGATCCGGTGACCCGGCGCGAGTTCTGGTCGCACATCAACGCGCTGGCCGACCACGGCGTCACCGTGCTGGTCACCACCCACTTTATGGATGAGGCGGAGTATTGCGACCGCATTGCCCTCATCTATCGCGGCAAGCTGCTGGCCCTCGGCACCCCGGACGAGCTCAAGGGGCTGGCCGCCAAAGAGGCGGCGACCTCTTTGCCAACCGGTTCCTTGCCGACCTGTTCTTTGCCAACAATGGAAGAGGCCTTCATCACCCTGGTCGAGCGGGCCAGCGAGGAGGACGCATGAGCATCAACCGTCGACGACTGCTGGCCCTCTGCCGCAAGGAGTCGCTGCAAATCGTCCGTGACCCGAGCAGCATCCTCATCGCCTTCATCATGCCGGTGGTGCTGCTGGTGGTGATGGGCTACGCCATCAATCTGGATGTGGACCATCTGCGCCTCGGCATCTGGCGCACCGACAGCGGCGCCCCGGCGGTGCGGCTGGAGCAGGCCCTGCGCGGCTCTACCGCGCTGGAGATCCACAGCGGCCCGAGCAAGGAGTCCCTGCTCGCCAGTCTGGCCCGTGGCGAGATCCGCGGCCTGCTGGTGATCGATGACGGCTTCTCCCGCGCCATGGCCGGTCAGGGCAATGGCGCGCCGCAGGCGCTGCTGCTGACCGACGGCTCCGAGCCCAACACCGCCAACTTCGTCACCAACTATGTGCAGGGGATCTGGCAGGGGTGGCTCGCTGGCGAGGGGGTCGCCATGCCGGTGTCGATAGAGAGTCGCGCCTGGTTCAACCCGGCGCTGGTGAGCCGCAACTTTCTGGTGCCGGGCTCCATTGCGGTTGTGATGACCATCATAGGCGCCCTGCTCACCTCCCTGGTGGTGGCGCGGGAGTGGGAGCGCGGCACCATGGAGGCGCTGCTCGCCACCCCGGTGACCAGGACAGAGCTGCTGCTCTCCAAGCTGCTGCCCTACTATGGCCTTGGCATCATCGCCATGCTGCTCTGCCTGCTCTTCTCGGTGGCGGTGATGGGCGTGCCCTGGCGCGGCTCCCTGCTGCTGCTCTTTCTGGTCACCAGCGTCTTTCTCGGCAGCGCCCTCGGGCTCGGGCTGTTCCTCTCCACCGTGATGCGCAGCCAGTTCAATGCCGCGCAGGCTGCGCTGATCGCTGCGTTTCTGCCCGCGGTGATGCTGTCGGGCTTCGTGTTCGAGATCGCCAGCATGCCACCGCTGCTTCGGGCCATCACCCACCTCATTCCGGCCCGTTACTTCGCGAGCTCCTTGCAGACCCTCTATCAGGCGGGCAGCGTCTTCTCGATCCTGCTGGTCAACGGTTTCTGTCTGCTGCTGCTGGCCGGTTTCTGGCTGGCCCTGACCGCCCGCAAGACGCGGCGCACTCTGGAGTAACCCATGCTGATCCGACTCTGGTGGCTGATCCGAAAAGAGCTGCAGGCCCTGATGGGCAACACCCAGGGGCGCTTTCTGCTCATCATGCCGGTGTTGCTGCAAACCGCCCTCTTCCCGTTCGCCGCCACTCTGGAGGTGACCGGCAACACGCTGGCCATCTACAACCAGGATGGCGGAGCCCAGAGCCGCGAGCTGCTGGAGCGCCTCACCCATATGCCCGCCTTCACCACCATCATCCCGGTGCAAGGCGAGGCGGGCATGACCGAGGCCATCACCGGACAGCAGGCGCTCCTCGGTCTGGTCATCCCGAGCGATTTCTCCCGCCGGCTGGCGCGGGGCGAACCGGCCAAGGTGCAGCTGATTATCGATGGCCGCCGCTCTAACGGGGGTCAGGTGGCGGCGGGCTACATCAGTCAGGTGATCGCCCGCTGGCAGAATGAAGAAGGGAACGCAGGCAAGGCGCCGCCGACCCTCGCGGTGCGCAACCTCTACAACCCCAATATCGAGTTCCACTGGCATATCCTGCCGGCCCTGGTGGCCATCATCACCACCACCGGCTGTCTTATCGTCACAGCCCTCTCGGTCGCGCGGGAGCGGGAGGAGGGCACCTTCGATCAGCTGCTGGTTTCCCCCCTCACCGCAGGCTGGATCATGGCGGGCAAGGCGGTGCCCGGCATCCTGGTGGCGGTGGGACAAGGGTGCATAGTCGCGCTGGCCGCCCGTTTTGTCTTTCACCTCCCCTTCGCGGGGAGCCTCAGTCTGCTGCTGGCGGGCATGGTCTGCTACGGCCTGGCACTGGCCGGGATCGGGCTCTTCATCTCGTCGTTCTGCTCGACCCAGCAACAGGCCTTTCTCGGGGTCTTCTCCTTCACCGTGCCGGCGGTGATCCTCTCGGGCTATATCTCGCCGGTGGAGAACATGCCCCAGGTGTTCCAATGGCTGGCGGCCATCGACCCCCTCACCCACTTCATCGTGCTGCTCAAGGGGGTCTTTTTGAAGGGGCTCGGCTGGTCGGCCGCCTGGCCCCTGATCTGGCCCCTGCTCGCCATCGCCGGCGTCACCCTGTCGCTGGCGCTCGCCATGTTCCGCCGCCATATCGTCTGACTCGCCACCTTGCTCAGCTGATGCCCATTGATACCGGTCTCGCCAGTGCGAGACCGGCCTTTTTCCGACATAAGTTTTCACTCCCCGACAGTTGGTAAACCGGGCTTTCCCTCCACCATCCCTCACCCCGAGCCAGCCCAGAAATCATTAACTGGTATACCTATTTTTGTATAGTATTGAATTTTCTCGAATTACCCCTGAGGAGATATATAAATAGACACTTGATTTGCATCAATCGCCCGCCCCGACTGACTGGGTAGCCTAGCCCCAGAATGATGTTTTATTACTCCAAACTTGAGGCAACTATGAGCAAAGTCAGACTGGTCGTTGTGGGCAACGGCATGGTGGGGCACCGCTTCATCGAAGAGCTGATCGAGCGGGCCGATCCGGGCCGCTACGAGATCACCGTCTTCGGTGCAGAACCCCGTCCCGCCTACGATCGCGTCCATCTCTCCTCCTACTTCTCCCACCACACCAGCGAAGATCTCTCCCTCGTCAAACCCGGTTTCTACGACAAGCACGGCATCCGCCTGCTGCTCGGCGAAGCGGTGAAAAAAATCGACAGGGCCAACCGCGAAGTGCACTCCAACAAGGGCACTGTGGTCGAGTACGACAAGCTGGTACTGGCCACCGGCTCCTACCCCTGGGTGCCGCCCATCCAGGGCAGTCAACACCACGAGTGCTTCGTCTATCGCACCATCGAGGATCTGAAAGCCATCCGCAGCGCCGCCAAGAGCGGCAAGAGCGGGGTGGTTATCGGGGGCGGCCTGCTTGGCCTCGAAGCCGCCGGCGCCCTCAAGGCGCTGGGTCTCGAGACCCATGTGGTGGAGTTTGCTCCGGTGCTGATGGCCGAGCAGCTCGACGGTCAGGGCGGCCAGCTGCTGCGCCGCAAGATTGAATCCATGGGCGTTCAGGTACACACCAGCAAAAGCACCAGCGAGATCCTGATGCATGGCGGCGAGCAGGCGAAACACCGCCTCGCCTTTGCCGATGGCAGCCAGCTGGAAGTGGACGTGGTGGTCTTCTCCACCGGCATTCGCCCGCAAGATACCCTCGGCCGTTACGGTGATCTCGCCATCGCCGAGCGCGGCGGCATCGTCATCGATGATCACTGCCTCACCTCAGACCCCGACATCTATGCCATCGGCGAGTGCGCCGCCTGGCAGGGCCGCTTCTTCGGGCTGGTGGCACCGGGCTACAAGATGGCCCAGATCACCGTCGACCATCTGCTCGGCGGCGACAGCAGTTTCGAAGGGGCGGACATGAGCGCCAAGCTCAAGCTGCTCGGCGTCTCCGTCGGCTCCATCGGTGATGCCCACGGCCGCACCCCGGGCAGCCACAGCTATGTGTTCCAGGACGATCAGGCCGGTGTCTACAAGAAGATCGTGGTGAGCGAAGACAACAGCCGATTGCTCGGCGCCGTGCTGGTGGGTGACGTGGAAGATTACGGCAACCTGCTGCAGATGATGCTCAACGCCCTGCCGCTGCCGAGCCACCCGGACACCCTGATCCTGCCCGCCTACGCCGGTGCCAAGCCGACGCTGGGGGTGGATGCCCTGCCGGAAAGCGCCCAGATCTGCTCCTGCTTCGACGTCTCCAAGGGCGACATCGCCAAGGCGGTGGCCGAGGGTCACACCACCCTTGCCGCCATCAAGCAGCACACCAAGGCCGGTACCGGCTGCGGCGGCTGCGTGCCGCTCATCAGTCAGGTGCTCAACGCCGAACTGGTGAAGCAGGGCATCGAGGTCAACAACCACCTCTGCGCCCACTTCCCCCACTCCCGTCAGGAGCTGTTCCATCTGGTCAAGGTGGAGGGGATCAGGAGCTTCGACGAGCTGCTGGCCAAGCACGGTCAGGGCTATGGCTGCGAGGTGTGCAAACCGACCGTCGGCTCCATCCTCGCCTCCTGCTGGAACGAGCATGTGCTGAGCCCGCGCAATATCCCGCTGCAGGACACCAACGACATCTTCCTCGGCAACATGCAGAAGGACGGCAGCTACTCCGTCATCCCGCGCATGGCCGGTGGCGAAGTGACTCCGGAAGGGCTGCTGGCGGTGGCCGAAGTGGCCCGCGACTACAAGCTCTACACCAAGATCACCGGCGCCCAGCGCATCGGTCTGTTCGGGGCCCAGAAGGATGACCTGCCCGCCATCTGGCGCAAGCTGCTGGCAGCCGGATTCGAGACCGGTCAGGCCTACGCCAAGGCGCTGCGTATGGCCAAGACCTGCGTCGGCAGCACCTGGTGCCGCTTCGGCGTGCAGGACAGCGTTGGCCTCGGGGTCTTCCTCGAGAACCGCTACAAGGGGATTCGCACCCCCCACAAGATGAAGTTCGGCGTCTCCGGCTGTACCCGCGAATGTGCGGAGGCCCAGGGCAAGGATGTCGGCATCATCGCCACCGACGCGGGCTGGAACCTCTATGTGGGCGGCAACGGCGGTATGAAGCCGCGCCACGCCGACCTGCTGGCGTCTGACCTCGACCGCGAGACCCTCATCAAGCTGATCGACCGCTTCATGATGTTCTACGTCACCAGCGCCGACAAACTGCAGCGCACCTCGGTCTGGCTCGGCAATCTGGAAGGGGGCGTCGACTACCTGCGCGAGGTGATCGTCGACGACAAGCTGGGGCTGGCCGAGACGCTGGAGCGTGATATCCAGACCCTTATCGACAGCTACGAGTGCGAATGGTCGCGCACCCTCAACGAAGAGGAGGCGCTCAAGCGCTTCAGCCACTTCATCAACAGCGACAAGCGCGACCCGGACGTTCAGTTCGCCAGCGAACGCGACCAGCACAGACCCGCCACTCCGGCCGAGCGCATCCCCGTCTACCAGATCGAGGTGAAAACCAAATGATGAAACTTGCCTGCCAACTCAACGACATCCTGCCGGGCACCGGCGTCTGCGCTCTGATCGAGGGTCGTCAGATCGCTCTGTTCCGCCCGAGCGCGGCCGCCGAGGTGTTCGCCATCGACAACCGGGATCCCTTCTTCACCGCCAACGTGCTGTCGCGGGGCCTGATTTGCGAACACGACGGCGAGCTCTGGGTGGCCAGCCCGCTCAAGAAGCAGCGCTTTCGCCTGAGCGACGGCCACTGTTTCGACGACCCTGAGATGTCGGTGCAGAGCTACCCCGTTGAAGTGCGCGACCAGCAGGTCTGGGTCGCCGTCTAACACCAGACCCCACCCCGGCCCTCCCCTTCACAGGGGAGGGAGCAAAAAGCCCCTCCCCCTTGACAAGGGGGAGGCAGGGAGTGGGTTAAAAAACAGTCAGGGCTGCCCGCGGGCGGCCCTCTTGAAGGAAACAAAGATGTATACCGAAACCATCAACAAGTGCGCCGCCAACGCGGCCCGCATCAATCGCTTCGAGCGCAGCGACAAGCTCGGCTTCTGGCTCAGCTCGGCCATGGCGGGGGCCTATGTTGGCCTTGGCATCATCCTCATCTTCACCCTGGGCAACCTGGTGGATCCCGCCATCCGTCCGCTGGTGATGGGGGCCACCTTTGGCATCGCCCTGACCTTAGTTGTCATCGCCGGCTCCGAGCTGTTTACCGGCCACACCATGTTCCTCACCTTCGGGGTGAAAACGGGCAAGATCACCATGGCCGACCTGCTGCGCATCCTGCCGCAGACCTGGGCGGGCAACCTGATTGGCTCCATCGTGGTGGCGCTCATCTACTCCTACGGCGGCAGCCTGCTGCCGGACGCAGGCAGTCTGGCCCACAAGGTGGCGCTGGCCAAGACCCAGGCACCGGCGCTGACCCTGTTTATGAAGGGGATCCTCTGCAACTGGCTGGTCTGCCTCGCCATCTGGATGGCGCTGCGCACCGAGGGTGCCGCCAAGTTCATCGCCATCTGGTGGTGCCTGCTCGCCTTCATCGCCTCCGGCTACGAGCATTCGGTCGCCAACATGACCCTGTTCGCCCTCTCCTGGTTTGGCGCCCACTCGGAGGCCTACACCCTGAGCGGCATCGGCCACAACCTGCTGTGGGTGACCCTGGGCAACACCGTCTCCGGTGCCCTCTTCATGGGCCTCGGCTACTGGTATGCCACCCCCAAGGCTGAGCGCCCGGTCGCGGTGAGCGACGCCACCACCACTGCCAGCCAGACCCAAACCGCCTGATCAGGAGGCCCCATGGACTACTTGCCCATCTTTTGCCGACTCGACAACAAACCCGTGCTGCTGGTCGGCGGCGGCGAGGTAGCACAGCGCAAGGCGCGCCTGCTGCTGGATGCCGGTGCCCAGCTCACCGTGGTCGCGCCCGATCTCGACCCAGAGCTGGCGGAACTGGCTGCCAACGGTAGCATCGAGTGGCTGGCCGGTGAATTCGCGCCGCAGCAACTGACTGGCAAGTGGCTGGTGGTGGCCGCCACCGATCGGCGCGAGGTGAACGCCCTGGTCTACCAGAGCGCCAATCAGGCGCGGATCTTTGCCAACGTGGTGGACGATCCGAAGCGCTCCAGCTTCATCATGCCGTCGATCATCGATCGCTCGCCGCTGATGGTGGCCATCTCCTCCGGCGGCAAGGCGCCGGTGCTGGCTCGCTTGCTGCGGGAAAAACTCGAAGCCCTGCTGCCGCAGCATCTGGGGGCCGTGGCGACCTTCGCCGGCAGCCTGCGGGAGCGGGTCAAGGCGCGCTTCGCCATCATGGGAGAACGGCGCCGCTTCTGGGAACGGCTGCTCGGAGCGGACCGGCTCGGGCAGGCGCTGGCACGGGGCGATCACGCTTCGGCCAATCAGCTGGCCGACAATCTGTTTGCCGACGAAAGCCAGACCGCTGGCGAAGTGGTGCTGGTCGGTGCCGGCCCCGGCGATCCGGGTCTGCTCACCCTGCACGCCCTGCGCCAGATGCAGCAGGCCGACGTGGTGGTCTATGACCGGCTGGTCTCGGACGAGGTGATGGCGCTGGTGCGCCGCGACGCCAAGCGCATCTTCGTCGGCAAGCAGGCGGGCAACCACTGCGTGCCGCAGGAGGGGATCAACCAGCTCTTGCTGGAAGAGGCCAAGAAGGGGCAGCGGGTAGTGCGGCTGAAGGGGGGCGACCCCTTTATCTTCGGCCGTGGCGGCGAGGAGCTGGAGACACTGGTCGGCACAGGCATCGGCTTTCAGGTGGTGCCGGGGATCACCGCGGCCAGCGGCTGCGCCGCCTACGCCGGTATTCCACTTACCCACCGCGACCACGCCCAGAGCGTTCGCTTCGTTACGGCGCACGGCAAGGGGGGCGCCCGGGATCTCGACTGGCCGCTGCTGGCCAAAGATCGGCAAACGCTGGTCTTCTACATGGGGCTCTCCTCCTGCGCCACCATCCGTGAGCAGCTGCTGGCCCACGGCAAGGCAGGCGACACCCCGGTGGCGCTGATCGAGCGCGGCACCCAGCCCTGCCAGCGGGTCATTCGCGGCACTCTCGATGAGCTGCCCGCGCTGGCGGTGGGGGTCGAGAGCCCGGCCCTCATCATGGTGGGTTCGGTGGTGACCCTGGCGGACCAGCTTGCCTGGTTCGGGCAAGAATGCACCGCCGACGCGGCCCTGGCCTCGGCCTGATCGCTGCATCCATTCCAACGCCACCCTCGGGTGGCGTTTCTTTTTCTGCATTTACTGTCATAACCTCTTGTTTTGAGTCTGGTATCCTATGGGGACTGTCCGCCGGATCACCGAATTCAGGAATTCTGCTTCATGTCCCTCCCCCCCAAGAACAGCGCCAAACAGCGTGAACACGACAGAGCCCGCATCCTCACGCTGCTGCTGGCCGATGACGCCCTCACCGAGAGCCTGCTCGACCCGCAAGGGGAGCAGGACGCAGCGCTTCGGGACCAGACCAGCGAGCTGACCCGGCTGGTCAACAGCCTGCCCGCCGCCGATATCGCCGATGCGCTGGAGTCCCTGCCGCCGGACGAGCGCCACGTGCTGTGGCAGCAAGTGGATGCAGACAAGCACGGCCAGATCCTGGTGGAGGCGTCGGAGACGGTGTGGGACAGCCTCATCAGCGGCATGAGCGACAAGGAGCTGCTGCACGCCCTGAGCACCCTCGACATCGACGACCAGATCTACCTGGGCCAGCACCTGCCCCGCAACCTGATGGGGCGGCTGCTCACCTCCATGGCGCCGGTGGACAGGGACAAGGTGCGGGAGGTGATCCGCTACGGCAAGCACACCGTCGGCGCCATGATGGACTTCGAGCTCATCACGGTGCGGCCCGACGTGACCCTGGCCACCGTCCAGCGCTATCTGCGCCTGCGCGGCCAGATCCCCGAGAACACCGACAAGCTGTTCGTCACCGATCGGCGCAACCGGCTGCAGGGGGAGCTGCCCCTCACCGCCGTGCTGCTGCACAAGCCCGAAACCCTGGTGAGCGACGCGATGGAGAAGGATCCGGTCACCTTCGATCCGGAAGACAACGACGAGGCCGCCGCCCGCACCTTCGAGCGGGACGACCTGGTCTCCGCCGCCGTGGTGGATGCCAGGGGCAAGCTGATGGGCCGGCTCACCGTCGCCGAGGTGGTGGATCTGGTCTATGAGGAGAGTGACACCGACCTGCGCCGCATGGGGGGGATCAGCGAGGAAGAAGACGTGTTCGCCCCCGTCTCCAAGGCGGTCAAGACCCGCTGGGCCTGGCTCGCCATCAATCTCTGCACCGCCTTCGTGGCGTCGCGGGTGATCGGCCTGTTCGAGCACACCATCTCCCAGCTGGTGGCGCTGGCGGCCCTGATGCCCATCGTCGCCGGCATCGGCGGCAACACCGGCAACCAGACCATCACCATGATAGTGCGGGCGCTGGCGCTGCAGCATATCCAGACCGGCAACGTCTCCTTCCTGCTGTGGCGCGAGCTGGGGGTGGCCCTGATCAACGGCCTGGTGTGGGGCGGCATCATGGGCATCGCCACCTTCCTGCTCTATCAGGATGCGGCGCTGGGGGGCGTGATGACGCTCGCCATGATCCTCAACCTGCTGGTGGCGGCCCTGATGGGGGTCATCATCCCCATGACCATGAGCCGGCTGGGGCGCGACCCTGCGGTGGGGGCCAGCGTGATGATCACCGCCATCACCGACACCGGCGGCTTCTTCATCTTCCTGGGGCTGGCGACCCTGTTCCTGCTCTAGGGCCAGAGGCTGACCGTCTGCGGCTCCTGCCAAGACGCGGGGCCGCTTTCGCGCAAAAACGGCATTTCCCGCCACTGGGCAAGGAATAGTCGTTGAAATGCCAACCCCACTCCTTATACTGGATCCACCTGTTTCCAGCGGTGGATCTGACACAATGGAATACAACACTTCAGAACTGTGCGACATCTATCAGGACATGGTGGATGTGCTCGAACCCATGCTCTGCTCCTTCGGCGGCCGCGCCTCTTTCGGCGGCGTCATCACCACAGTCAAATGCTTCGAATCAAACGGCCTGATCCGTGAACTCGTCAAAGAGAACGGCGTTGGTCGCGTGCTGTTGATCGACGGTGGCGGCTCCATGCGTCGTGCCCTGATCGATAGCGAGATCGCCACCACGGCGGCGGAAAATGAGTGGGAAGGGATCGTCTGCTACGGTTGCGTCCGTGAGGTCGATATCCTGGAAGATCTCGACATCGGTATTCAGGCCCTGGCCGCCATTCCGGTGGGCGCCGACAGCAAGGATATCGGGGAAACCGATCTGCCGGTCAACTTCGGCGGCGTCACTTTCCTGCCGGATGACCACCTCTATGCCGATACCACAGGGGTGATCCTCTCCCCCGATGCCCTCGACATCGAGTAAACAGCGCTGAGTGAAAATGGGAGCCCTGGCTCCCATTTTTTATGCCCGCTGATGGCGGAAAAGACGCAAAAAAGAGGGCCAGTAAACTACTGGCCCCTTAACTGGAAGCAATGTGAGCAATGTCGTGCCTTCACAAGAAGTCCATCACGTTGGAACAAATGAAGTCTTTCCCGGAAAACAAGGTAACAATAATCATTCTCATTTAACTGTGCAAGCCTTATTTGCGAAGATCGCAAAAAAATTGACCACCCATGGGGGTGGTCAATCTCATCAGGCTTGTCGCGTAGCAGCTTGCAGGCCAGCCAATCCGGCCTCCCCCACCAGCTTGCGGCTGAGATAGCGCAGCAGCACACCGTAAAGCGGCACAAACAACCCAAGACTTATCAGCAACTTGAATACGTAATCCACGGTCGCGATCTCGACCCAGTGCTCGGCCATGAAGGGATCCGTGCTGCGCCAGAAGGCGATGCTGAAGAAGGCGATGGTATCCACCAGATTGCCGAACAGGGTGGAGGCCGCCGGAGCCACCCACCAGGCTTTCAGCAGGCGCAGGCGGTTGAACACCACCACGTCCATGAACTGGCCCACCAGATAGGCCATAAAGCTGGCTAACGCGATCCGGGCAACAAAGAGATTGAACTCTGCCAGATTGCCCACCCCCTGGAAGCTCCCTTCGAAGAAGAGTACCGAGAGCACGTAGGACACGGTCAATGCCGGCAGCATCACGGTCTGGATGATCTTGCGCGCCAGGCCTGCGCCGAAAATCCGCACCGTCAGATCGGTGGCCAGGAAAATGAACGGGAAGCTGAAGGCACCCCAGGTGGTGTGGAAGCCAAAGATGGTGATCGGCAGCTGCACCAGGTAGTTGCTGCTGGCAATGATCAGGATGTGGAACAACGAGAGACGCATCAGTGCCGTCTGGTACTGAGCCGGAGTCAGGTTCATATTGTGACCTTTTTGGTTAATGGGGTTAGGGAACCCATATCGCCACCATGGCGATAATCAAGGGGCGAGATTATACGCCCCAAAATTGATAGTTCAATCTTTATGCGGTTATCTCAAGGGATTGACTCGCATCGCACGCCAAGCTCACTCCCGGGACTGCCGAGCCAGCCAGAGCAGCGCCTCCGCGCCGTCCGGCTGCACCGCCGCCAGCCAGCAGCCACTGTAATGTTCGTACTCGAGCCGAAAGCGGCTGCCTTCAAACTCCAGCAGCCAGCTGTGGCGATCCGCCCCCCACTCCCGCTCGAGTGCCGCCAGCTCCCACTCCTGCAACAGGGCCTCTGCCAGAGTCGGGAAGCTGTCCCAGTCAAGGCCCGGGCAGGTCAGCATCACCACCCCGGCTTCCCTGTCTGTCTGCGTGATACGCCAGTGCATCCGTTGCTCCTCAACTGCTGCACGAGAGCTCGCCCCCGCAATACCATGCGGGGGACGGGGTGGCGAGATCCTCGTATTCGGCTTGCTCATCATAGGGGTGCTGCAGGGCCGCAAACAGCCGCTCGAACGGCGCCATGTCGCCCTGCTCTGCCGCCTCGATCACCTGCTGGGCCAGGGCGTTGCGCAGCACATACTTGGGATTGACTGCGTCCATCTGCCCCTTGCGCACACCATCCACGCTCCCTTCCCGGGCGAGGCGTGCCCGATAGGCCTCAAGCCACCCCTGCCAGACGGCAGGATCGGGCAACAGGGCCAGCAGGCTGGCGGGCCACGCTCCCTCTCGCGTCACCTCACCGAGACGTCGCAGGAAGAGGTGGTAGTCCACCTTGTGCGCCGCCAGCAGCCGGAACAACTCGCGGAACAGCGCCGGATCCTCCTCTTCCCACACCGCCAGCCCCAGCTTGGCGCGCATCAGCTCGGAGTAGTGCAACATCAGCTGGTGCTCGTACTGGGCCAGGGCCGACGCGAGCGCGTCGCCATCCACATGACCGGCCAGCGCCTGCGCCAGCTTCTGCAGGTTCCAGTATCCGACCGCAGGCTGCTGATCCAGCGCATAGCGACCATCCGGATCCGAGTGGTTGCAGACGAAGTCCGGCACATAGGCGTCGATGAAACCATAGGGGCCGTAATCCAGGGTCAGCCCGAGCAGGGACATGTTGTCGGTGTTCATCACCCCGTGACAGAACCCCGCCGCCTGCCACTTGGCGATGAGCCGCGCGGTGCGGCGCACTACTTCGGCAAACAGCTCGGCGCCATCGGCCAGCTCGGGGAAGTGGTAACGCCGCGCATAGTCGATGAGGGCGGGGATCTTCTCCCCCTGCCCGCTCCAGGCGAAATACTCGAAGTGACCGAAGCGCAGATGGCTCGGCGCGGTGCGCAGCACGGTCGCCCCGCTCTCCACCAGCTCCCGGTAGACAGGCTCGTCACTGCCCAGCAGCACCAGAGCCCGGGTGGTGGGAATGCCGAGGGCATGCAGCGCCTCGGAAGCCAGGTACTCGCGAATGCTGGAGCGCAGCACGGCACGGCCGTCGCCGAAGCGGGAGAATGGCGTCTTGCCCGCCCCTTTCAGGTGCAGGTCCCAGCGGCTGCCATCCGGCGCCAGCTGCTCCCCCAGCAGCAGGGCGCGGCCATCCCCGAGGCGCGGGCTGTAACCACCGAACTGGTGGCCCGCATAGACCTGAGCCACCGGCTGCATGCCCGGCAGGGGCTGCCCCTGGCCGCAACAAGCGAGCCACTGCGCCTCGCTCACCTCCCCGAGCCCCAGCTCCCCAAGCAGCGCACGGTTCAGATGCAGCAATCTGGGGCCATGCAGCGGCTGCGGAGCAACAGGCTCGCAAGCCCAGGGGAGTTCGGTGGCAAAAGTGTTGATCAACTTCATGGTGATGGGGGTTGTCCCTGCGTATGCTCGTGTCACTCTTTATACCGCCGTCGGCTCGTCGAGGCTAACAGGCGATCACGATTATTCATTTCAAGGAGAAGACGATGCCAAAGTGGGTCTATACCCTGCCCCTGCTGGCGCTTGCCTGGGGCCATCAGGCCAAGGCGGCCGACATAGACGCAGGCAAGGCCAAATCCGTGGTCTGTGCCGCCTGTCATGGCGCGGATGGCAAGGCGAGCGTCCCGACCTACCCCCACCTCGCGGGCCAGAACCAGGCCTATTTGCTCAAGCAGATGAAAGCGTTCAAGGAGGGTTCCCGTACCGAGCCGCTGATGGTTCCCTTCATGGCGATGCTGACCGAGGCGGACATGGAGAATCTGGCGGCCTATTACGCCAACCTCAAATAATGCATGGCGCCGATCAACGGGCGCCTTTTCACTGTGTGTTGTGCCAGCCTACCGGCCTGGGCCTGCTGCGGTCGATGACAAGGTCTACCAGGGCCGACCCTACCGGCGGCAGTAGTCGATGATCAGGTCCATAAAGGCCTCACCGAAGCGCTCCAGCTTGCGGTGACCGACACCGTTGACCGCCAGCATTTCCTCCTCGGTCATCGGCATGAGCTGCGCCATCTCCACCAGAGTCGCATCGTTGAACACCACATAGGGCGGCACCTCTTCATCCTCGGCGATCTGCTTGCGCAGGGCGCGCAGCTCCTTGAACAGCCGCTTGTCATAGTTGGCGTTGTCGAGCAGGCCGTTGCGCTTCTCCTTGCGACTGGAGATGGGCTGCAGGCGGGGGACTGCCAGTTCAAGCTTCATCTCGCCACGCAGCACGGGTCGAGCCGCTTCGGTCAGCTGCAACACCAGATTGCGGGTGATGTTCTGGGTCAGCAACCCCTTGTGGATCAGCTGGCGGATGACGCTCATCCAGTATTCGTGGCTCTGATCCTTGCCGATGCCGTAGGTCGACAGCTTGTCGTGACCGTGATCCTTGATGCGCTGGTTCAGCGATCCGCGCAGCACCTCCACCACATAACCGATCCCGAAATTCTGTCCCACCCGCCAGACGCAGGAGAGCGCCTTCTGGGCATCTTCGGTGCCGTCATAACTCTGGGGCGGATCGAGGCAGATGTCGCAGTTGCCGCACGGCTTGTCGTTGTACTCGCCGAAGTAGTTGAGCAGCACCTGACGGCGGCAAGTCTGCGCCTCGGCGAAGGCCGCCATCACGTTGAGCTTGTACTGCTCCACCTGCAACTGCTGTGGGTTTTCGATGTTGTCGAGCAGCCGGCGAACCCGACCGATGTCGGCGGGATCGTAGAGCAGCAGCGCCTCGGCCGGGGTGCCGTCGCGCCCGGCACGGCCGGTTTCCTGATAGTAGGATTCGATGTTCTTCGGAATGTCGTAGTGCACCACGAAGCGCACGTTGGGCTTGTCGATGCCCATGCCGAACGCCACCGTCGCCACCACGATCTCGATGTCATCCTTGAGGAAGGCTTCCTGGGTCTGCTGGCGCAGCTCCAGCGGCAGCCCTGCATGATAGGGTGCCGCCTTGCAGCCGTGGCGGGAGAGCCGCTCGGCCACCTCCTCCACCCGGTTGCGGCTGGAGCAGTAGACGATACCGCAGTTGCCCTTCTGGCTCTGCACGTAGCGCAGCAGCTGCTCGGCCGCCTTGAACTTTTCCACCAGGCTGTAGCGGATATTGGGCCGATCGAAGCTGGCGGTGTGGATGAAGGGATCGTTCAGTTCCAGCCGGTGCAGCATGTCGCTGCGGGTCGCCTCGTCGGCGGTGGCGGTGAGCGCCACCACGGGCACCTGGGGGAACCACTGCTTGAGCCGTCCCAGCGCCGCATATTCCGGCCGAAAATCGTGCCCCCACTGGGAGACGCAGTGCGCCTCGTCGATGGCGAACAGGCCGAGCGGCAGCTCCGCCAACCGGTCCATGAACTCGTGCTGCAGCAAACGCTCGGGGGACACATAAACCAGCTTGATCTCGCCTCGGCGCATGGCGGCAAAGTTCTGGATCATCTCCTCCCGGCTCAGGGCCGAGTTGATGTAGACCGCCGCCACGCCGTTGGCACGAAGGGTGTCGACCTGATCCTTCATCAGCGAGATGAGGGGGGAGACCACCACCCCGAGCCCAGGTCGCAGCAGCGCCGGGATCTGGTAGCAAAGCGACTTGCCGCCGCCGGTGGGTTTGAGCACCAGGGCATCGCGCCCTGCCACTATCTGCTCGATGATCTCGAGCTGGCCCGGCCGAAACTGCTGATAGCCAAACACCGCCTGCAACAAGGCAAGGGGATTCTCTGGCTGAGGGTCAGGCAGGGTTTCGGCAATGACGGTCATGGGCTCTCCTTTGGGGTCGCCATTCTAAAGCAGCCGCCGCCCACAATAAACCTGCCATTGCGAGTGTTAAGGAAGTGTTGCAGACTGGCTGGAGTTTTTACTCGGCTTTGATGACAGGGCGGACTCAAGGAATGAAACAGATGCTCAAGAAGATGGCGCTCAGTGGCATAGCCAACCTGTTCGCCGAAAAGATGCCCTTCAACAAGCTGATCGGCATGCAAGTCACCCACTACGACTTCGACAAGGTGGAGCTGCGCATCAAGATGGAACAGAAGCTCATCGGCAACCCTTTCCACAACATACTGCACGGCGGCGTCACCGCCAGCCTGCTCGACGTGGCGGGCGGCATGATAGTCGCAGCCTCCTGCATCGACGAGCTGGAGGACTTCTCCCCCAGCTATCTCAAGGAGCGCTTCTCGCGGCTTGGCACCATCGATCTGCGGGTGGACTATCTTCGTCCCGGTCGCGGCAACGAGTTCATCGCCACCGCCCACATCATCCGGGCAGGCAGCAAGGTCGCGGTCGCCCGCATGGAGCTGCACAACGAAGAGGGCACCCACATCGCCTTCGGCACGGGCACCTACCTCGTCGGCTAATGGTTTTTATTGCATAAAAAGTGCGCTTCTAAGCTGATTTTAATCATTAGAATTCTTACCCCCTCCTCCGCTCAGGGTCCATACTGAAAGTCGGGATTCTGTGCAGAGGGAGGATTGCAGACGATGAGCGCGACACTGGCTACCCAACCATCCAGAGCCTTGCTGACACGACTTGAGGCCATGCGCGAAGAAGTGCAGACCCCAGAGTGCCGTCACTGGTTGGAACAGGAGCTGGAGGGGTATTCTCTCTGTTCACCCCTGCCTTGGTATCGCATCATTGCCTGTCGGCAACGCGGTCACTTCCTGAATCTGAAGACGGGAAAATATCTGACTTGCCATATCGGCAGCCAAACGCTAAGCCAACGCGACCTGGCCCAAGTTCAGTTCATCTATGCCCGTGAACCCGCCGCCCACTATTTACTGCGTCACGATTCCCATATCGAGCCCTGGCCGGAATCGCTGCTGGAAGCGTATCGAGAGCAGCTGATCCCTGGTCATCTCTGCCTGCAAGCCTGGCATGAGCCCGTGTCTTCGCTGCGTTCACAACTGATGGAGGGAATAGCACATTTCATTAGTGAGTACCCCAAGCATGCGGCCCTGCAAACCCAACACGGTTTCAAGGCATTGCGGCATCAACACTGGCATATCTGAATGAGCGCCTGGGGCGCAAGGAGGGCACCATCGACAAGACCCACAACGAGATTGTCACAATCTAGAGTGCCGGAGTCAGGATCAGACTCCACCAGTGGGGCCACCGAGCGGTGGCCCTTTTAGTTGGGCAAATGAGGGAGATCGGAACAGGAACAGGAACAGGAACAGCAATCGACAATGGAAATGTCAGCTTTGCTTCAACAGACCAAATGCGAAAAGGCCGCTCATTGAGCGGCCTTTTCAAATGTGGTCGGTGTGAGAGGATTCGAACCTCCGACCCCTTCGTCCCGAACGAAGTGCGCTACCAAGCTGCGCTACACACCGATGTCTGCGGGGCGAGAATTTACCGAAAGCCCCGACCCGACACAAGCCTTTTTTTTGCATTCACTCTAAAAAAATGGCTTTACGCTCAATAATTCAGCGAGTCGCAGGAAAAATCGCCCACAAGGTATCTTTCCGCCTGCCTTCAGTCCTGTCGAGGCAACCTGAACTCGGTCGGCCCCAGCAAACGCCGGCTCCAATCCGCCACCACTCCATGTTCCAGCCAATGAGCCGCATGCTGGCGCCAATTGGGAGAGAGCGCCGGGTTCTCCAGCAGCAGTTGCAGGTCTTCCTCGTTGCGAGCCTGGTTGAACAGGATGTCGGCGGTGCGCTTCACCGTCAGCTCAGGGTAGGGTCTGTCCACCAGTGTCAGCTCCCCCTGCGGATCCACCCTTCCCTCTTCCAGCACCCGCAGCAGCCAGCCACAGCGGCCACTCAACTGCATCACCTGGGAGAGCTGGCCATAGCCAAAGCGCTGGTTGAGCTTGAAACAGGGGGATCTGGGCTGGCTTATCTGGATCAGCGCCTCTCCAAGTCGATAGACATCGCCGATGCAGGCCTGCGCCTCGGTCAGCCCCAGACCAGAGAGATTCTCGCCAAAGGCAGCAGGCTGCCAGGGTGTGCGTGGTACAGGCAGCCCCAGCGCGGTTTGCCAGGTTTTCCACCAGGCGTAGTGCTCCGCAGGGTAATGGTGCAGGGCCCGATCCGGGCCGCCATGATGGCGTCTGTCGCTCTGCTCATCCCCGCGAAGGCCGAGGAAATCGCACCACAGAGGGGCGTCGGCAGGCTGCTTGTGGATGGCACTGATGAGGCCGGGGGCCTGCTCTGGGTTCAGTTCGGCGCTCTGGCCGATGAAGAGGGAGATCCGCATTCCATTCTCCTGACGGATGGGGGAATGCGGATCTTATCACGGGGCAGGTCAGGCAACTGCCTGCATCTGGGTGGTCATGGCGATCTCGGCGCGACGGCGTTTCTCCGCCCGGGCCATCAGATACCAGCTACCGAAGGTGAACAGGGATACCGACAGCAGGATCAGACTCGCGATGGCGTTGATCTCGGGCTTCACGCCGAGACGCACCGCCGAGAACACTTCCATCGGCAAGGTGGTCGAACCCGGGCCGGAGACGAAGCTCGCCAGCACCAGATCATCCAGCGACAGGGCAAACGACATCATGCCACCCGCCGCCAGCGACGGGGCTATCATCGGGATGGTGATCAGGAAGAACACCTTCCAGGGCTTGGCTCCCAGGTCCATGGCCGCCTCCTCAATGGAGAGATCCAGCTCCCGCAGCCGCGCCGACACCACGATCGCCACATAGGCGGTACAGAAGGTGGTATGCGCTATCCAGATGGTCAGCATGCCCCGCTCCGCGGGCCAACCCACCAGCTGGGCCATGGCCACGAACAACAGCAGCAGGGAGAGACCGGTGATCACCTCGGGCATCACCAGCGGCGCCGTCACCATGCCGCCGAACAGGGTCCGGCCACGGAAGTGAGGGATCCGGGTCAGCACGAAGGCCGCCACCGTCCCCAGCGCCACCGCCGCGATGGCGGTGTAGAAGGCGATCTCCAGGGAGCGGAACACGGATCCGATCAACTGTTTGTTGTCGAGCAGGCCGAAGTACCACTTGAGCGACCAGCCTCCCCACACCGTCACCAGCTTGGAGGCGTTGAAGGAGTAGATGACCATGATGATCATGGGCAGGTAGATGAACAGCAGACCCAGCCACAGCATCAGCTTGGCAAAACCGAAACGTCTCATGCCTTGCCCTCCAGCTCTTTGGCCTGGTTGCGGTTGAACAGGATGATGGGAATGATCAGCACCGCCAGCATCACCACCGCCAGGGCGGAGGCCACCGGCCAGTCACGGTTGTTGAAGAACTCCTGCCACAACACCTTGCCGATCATCAGGGTCTCCGGACCACCCAGCATCTCGGGGATGACGAACTCGCCCACCACCGGGATGAAGACCAGCATGCAACCGGCGATGATGCCGTTCTTGGAGAGTGGCACCGTGATCTGCCAGAACCGGGTCAGGTTGCGGGCACCCAGGTCGGAGGCCGCCTCCAGCAGGCTCTGGTCGTGCTTGACCAGGTTGGCGTAGAGCGGCAGCACCATGAACGGCAGGTAGGAGTAAACGATGCCGATATAGACCGCCAGGTTGGTATTGAGGATCTGCAGCGGTTCGTCGATCACCCCGATGCCCAGCAGGACGCTGTTGAGCAGGCCGTTGTTGCTGAGGATCCCCATCCAGGCGTAGACCCGGATCAGGATCGCCGTCCAGGTCGGCATCATGATGAGCAGCAGCAGAACGGTCTGGGTCTCCTTGTTGGCCCGCGAAATGGCGTAAGCCATGGGATAGCCGATCAGCAGGCAGAGCAGGGTGCTGACCAGGGCTATCTTGAGGGACCCCAGATAAGCCGCGATGTAGAGCTCATCCTCCTGCAGCAGCAGGTAGTTGCCCAGGTTGAGCAGTATGGTGAGCTGATTGTCGGCCCAGCTCACCACGTCCGTGTAGGGCGGGATGGCCACGTCCGCTTCGGCGAAGCTGATCTTCACGACGATGATGAAGGGCAGCAGGAAGAAGAGGAACAGCCAGAAGAAGGGGATGCCGATGACCAGCTGCCGCCCTCCCACCTGTTTGAGTCGTCTCAATACCTTCATGATTGCAGCACCACGCCGCTGTCATCTTCCCAGTAGAGGAACACCTGGTCATCCCAGGTCGGCCGTTTGCCGTGGCGTTCGGCATTGGCGATGAAAGCCTGAACGATTTTGCCCGAGGGCAACTGGATGTGATACACGGAATGGCCGCCCAGATAGGCGATGTCATAAACCTCGCCCTTGGTCCAGTTAAAGTCCGGATGCTCGATCTCTTCCGGCTTTTGCAGGCTCATCAGCAGTTTTTCCGGACGCAGGGCATAGGTGACCTTCTTGTTCTCCGCCCGGGAGCTGATGCCGTGACCCACATAGATGGGCTGCTCCAGATCCGCACAGGCGATGATGGCGTGGTCCTGCTCATCCTCCACCAGCAGGCCGTCAAACAGGTTGACGTTGCCGATGAACTCGCACACCAGCCGGCTGGCCGGGGTCTCGTAGATATCCATCGGGCTGCCGATCTGCTCGATGCAACCGAGGTGCATGATGGCGATCCGCTCGGCCATGGTCATGGCTTCTTCCTGATCGTGGGTCACCATGACGCAGGTCACGCCCACCCGCTCGATGATCTCGACCAGCTCGAGCTGCATGGTAGAGCGCAGCTTCTTGTCCAGCGCCCCCATGGGCTCGTCCAGCAGCAACAGCTTGGGACGCTTGGCCAGGGAACGGGCCAGGGCCACCCGCTGACGCTGACCACCGGAGAGCTGGTGCGGTTTGCGGCGGGCGTACTGGGTCATCTGCACCAGCTTGAGCATCTCTTCCACCCGGGCATCGATCTCCGCCTTGGGCAGGCCATCCTGCTTGAGGCCGAAGGCGATGTTCTGGGCCACCGTCATGTGGGGGAACAGGGCGTAGGACTGGAACATCATGTTGATGGGGCGTTCATAGGGCGGCATGTCGGTAATGTCGACGCCGTCGAGGAACAGCCGTCCTTCCGTGGGTCGCTCGAACCCGGCCAGCATCCGCAACAAGGTGGACTTGCCGGAGCCGGACCCACCCAGCAGGGCGAAGATCTCGCCCTTGTGGATGTTGAGAGACACGTTGTCGACCGCCAGCGTTTCGTCGAACTGCTTGCTTACCCTGTCTATTTTGACCAGCACTTCTTTACGCTGCTGGCTGCCCTCGAGGGCTTTCTTGTAGGCACTGGAGGCTATCGCCATTACCAAACTCCCAAAGGTGATTCCGGCCTGGGCCGATCCATCAATACAATCTGGCGCCCCGGGATGGGCGCCAAGGTTAGGTTCCGGATTTGATCTTGGTCCAACTCCGGGTGATCAGGCGCTGCACCGAGCGGGGATGTGCTTCCTGCACATACAGACGCTCAAGCACCGCCTGGGGGGGATAGACAGACTCATCCTCGCGAACGGCCTTGTCCATGAACTCTCCCGCCTTGATGTTCGGGTTCGCGTAACCCACATAGTCGCTCACCTTGGCAATGACCTGCGGTTCGAGAATGTAGTTGATCAGGGCGTGAGCCTCTTTCACGTTGGTGGCATCGGCCGGGATCGCCATCATGTCGAACCAGAGATTGCCACCCTCCTTGGGGATGCTGTAGACAATCTTGATCCCCTTGCCCGCCTCCTCGGCCCGGGACGCCGCCTGCAGGATGTCGCCGGAGAAACCCGCGGCCACGCAGATGTTGCCGTTGGCGAGGTCACCGATGTATTTGGAGGAGTGGAAGTAGGCCACATAGGGGCGCACCTTGAGCAGCTGCTCTTCGGCCCGCTTGATGTCCGCCGGCTCATGGCTGTTGGGGTTAAGCCCCAGGTAGTTGAGGGCCGCCGGGATCATCTCGTCCGCCGAATCGAGGAAGGCTACGCCGCACTGGGAGAGCTTCTTCATGTTTTCCGGCTCGAAAATGGTCGCCCAGGAGTCAATCTTGTCGACACCCAGCACTTCCTTGATCTTGTCGACGTTGTAACCGATGCCGTTGGTGCCCCAGAGGTAGGGCACGGCGTACTGATGGCCCGGATCCACCTTCTCGAGCTGCTTGAGCAGCAAGGGATCCAGGTTGCTCAGGTTTGGCAGCAGGGTGAGGTCCAGCTTCTGGAAGGCCCCCGCCTTGATCTGCTTGGCCAGGAAATTGTTGGAGGGCACGACCAGATCGTAGCCGGTGCGTCCGGTCAGCAGCTTGCCTTCCAGCGTCTCGTTGGAGTCAAACACGTCGTAGACGGTCTTGATCCCGGTCTTCTGCTGAAAGTCACTGAGGGTGGTCTCGCCGATATAATCGGACCAGTTGTAAAAATGAACCACAGGGGCTGCCTGGGTCAGATTTGCAAACCCCAGGGTCAGGGCCAGCGTTGCCATCTTGGTCATGTGCACTTATCAGTCCTCATTTGTGTGATTTTGCCAGTCGCGCATCCATACGCGCCGTCCAACCTGTCGGGTGGTCACCACCCTCCCGGCCGAACTGCGGACCGGGAGGGGTACTCGTCACTCTTACTTGCCTGACTTGATCTTGGTCCAGCTGCGGGTCATCAGACGCTGCACCTTGGCCGGCAGATCCGGGAAGGTGTAGATCTTCTTGAGGGTATCCGGCGTCGGGTAGATACCCGGGTCGGTACGGATCGCCTCGTCCACCAGCGGCGTGGCCGCCTTGTTGCCGTTCGGGAACTGCACCACGTTGGTGATGTTCGCGATCACGTCCGGCTTCATCAGGTAATTGATGAAGGTGTGGGCCGCCTCGACGTTCTTGGCATCCGCCGGGATGGCGATCATGTCGAAGAAGCTGCCTGCCCCCTCTTTCGGAATGGTGTAAGTCAGGCTGACACCGTTCTTGGCCTCGGCGGCACGGGCCTTGGACTGCTGCAGGTCACCAGAGTAACCCACTGCCACGCACAGGTTGCCGTTGGCCAGATCCGAAATGTACTTGGAGGAGTGGAAATAGGCGGTATAGGGACGGATGGAGAGGAACAGCTCCTCTGCCTTCTTCAGCTCGTCCGGCTTCTGGCTGTCCGGCTTGAAGCCCAGGTATTGCAGGGCGGCCGGCAGCATTTCGGTCGGCGAGTCGAGGAAGGAGACACCGCACTCCTTCAGCTTGGCCATGTTCTCCGGCTTGAACACCAGATCCCAGGAGTCCACCGGGGCATCGGCCCCCAGCACGGCCTTCACCTTCTCGGCGTTGTAGGCATAGCCGATGGTGCCCCACAGGTAAGGGATGGAGTATTGGTTGCCCGGATCGCTCGGTTCGAGCGCCTTGAGCAGGTCGACGTCCAGGTTCTGCCAGTTGGAGAGTTTGGACTTGTCCAGCTTCTGGAAGACACCTGCCTTGATCTGCTTGGCCAGGAAGGGGTTGGACGGTACGACGATGTCATAGCCCGACTTGCCTGCCAGCAACTTGGCTTCCAGCACTTCGTTGCTGTCGAACACGTCGTAGACCACCTTGATACCCGTCTCCTTCTGGAAGTTTTCCAGCGTATCCGGCGCGATATAGTCGCTCCAGTTGTAGACGTGCAGCACCTTCTCGTCGGCCATCGCCCCGGTACTCATCATGACCAGCGCCACGGAAGCAGCCATCATTCCCTTTTTAAAAGACATAGTCCTTGTCTCCTAAGCAAATTGTATGCGTAAGCCAACCTGCCCGGTTCCCGCCTATTCCCGCAGCTTTGCAGCCGTCAGGTCCAGACTGAGCCTGGCCAGTTTGACCAATTCATCCACCTGTTCCTCGGTGATCACCAAGGGGGGCGATATGATCATGGTATCGCCGACAGCCCTCATCACCAAGCCATTGTTAAAACAGAACTCCCGACAGGTCATCCCGGCATGGAGCTCGGCCGGGAAGCGACGTTTCGTCTGCTTGTCCTGCACTATTTCCAGCGCGGCGACCAGACCTTTTCCACGGGTTTCCCCCACCAGCGGATGGTCCGCCAGCTCAGCCCAGCGGCGCTGCAAATAGGGGCCGATACTATCATGAACTCGCTTAACTATGCTCTCCCTTTGCATAAGCTGGATGTTGGCAATGGCCACGGCGCAGGCGACCGGATGGCCGGAATAGGTGAAGCCATGGTTGAACTCGCCCCCCTCTTCCACCAGCACCCTGGCAACCCTGTCCCCCACCATCACGGCCCCCATCGGCAGATAGCCGGAGGTAATGCCCTTGGCCAGGCACATGAGATCCGGCTTGATGCCGAAGCCTTCACTGGCGAACCAGTGGCCGGTACGGCCAAAGCCGCAGATCACCTCGTCGGCGATAAGCAGGATGCCGTACTGGTCGCAGATGCGCTGGATCTCGGGCCAGTAGCTCTCGGGGGGAATGATGACCCCCCCCGCACCCTGGATAGGCTCGCCGATGAAGGCGGCCACCTTGTCCACCCCCAGTGCCAGGATCTTCTCTTCCAGCTGGCGGGCACGGGCCAGACCGAACTCGTGGGCGCTCATGCCCTCTCCCTCACCGAAGTGATAGGGCTGGTCGATGTGTACTATGCCCGGAATGGGCAAGCCGCCCTGGGCGTGCATCCCCTTCATGCCGCCCAGACTGGCCCCCGCCACGGTGGAGCCGTGATAGGCATTGTGGCGGCTGATGATCACCTGCTTGTCAGGTTGTCCCTTGCTGGCCCAGTAGTGACGCACCATGCGCAGCACGGTGTCGTTGCACTCGGAACCCGAACCGGTGAAGAAGACGTGGTTGAGGTGAGAAGGGGTGATCTCGGCCAGCAGGGTGGCCAGCTCGGCAGCAGGGGGGTGGCTGGTCTGGAAAAAGAGGTTGTAGTAGGGCAGTTGCTGCATCTGGCGAGTGGCGGCATCCACCAGCTCCTGACGGCCGTAGCCCATGTTGACGCACCACAGACCCGCCATCCCGTCCAGAATGCGCTTGCCTTCGGAGTCTTCCAGATAGACGCCTTCGGCCTTGGTGATGATGCGACTGCCCTTCTTGTTCAGGGCCTGAAAATCGGTAAACGGATGCAGATGATGGCTGGCTTCCAGTTGCTGCCACTCACGGGTGGTGTGCTGCATTGCTTGCTCCTCGGTTCCTTCGATTCGGCGAATCTTGTCGCCATTCATGAGGGCACGGGTGGCCTGCCCGGTCACTGCCATTCACGGGGCTGGCACTCTCTTGCCTGCTCGATGCCTTTCCATGGGGCGAACATCGTCGCCAGTTGATTGCAGGTGACCCCCCTCTCCATTGCGGGAGCGGGCCTCACCTATACTCGGTGCCTTCCGGGTCGCGGGCGCCGCCGCGAGACGGGCCTTCGGCACCTTGCTTGCGATATGACGGGGAGAGGCCTCGCCTCCCCCGGGGACAGATCAGACGTTCAGCAACAGGAATTCCCGTTCCCAGCGGCTGATCACGCCGAAGTATGTCTCGTACTCCTTGCGCTTGACGGCCACGAAGGCGCGGATGAAGCGCTCCCCCAGCATGTCCTTGATGGGTTCACACTGCTCCAGGTGGCTCAGCGATTCCTCCAGCGAGCGGGGCAGGCTGTAGGGCAGGTCATAGGCACTCGCCTTCATCTCCTGCATGGGTTCGAGCTTCTCCAGCATGCCGAGGTAGCCGCAGGCCAGGGTGGCGGCCAGAGCCAGATACGGATTGGCATCGGCCCCGGCGAAGCGGTTCTCGACCCGACGTGCGCTCGGTTCGGAGAAGGGGACCCGCAGGCCGCAGGTGCGGTTTTCCACCCCCCACTGCACGTTGCGCGGCGCACTCTCGCCAAAGGTGAGGCGGCGGTAGGAGTTGACGTTCGGCGCCAGCAGAGCGGTCACTGCCGGGGTGTATTTCTGCAGGCCGGCGATGAAATGCATGAACAGATCGGAGTTGCCCCCTTCGCTGGTACCAAACAGGTTGTTGCCATCCATGTCTTCCAGGCTCTGGTGGATGTGCATGGCGGAACCCGGTTCGTTGCTCATGGGCTTGGCCATGAAGGTGGCATAGATGCCGTGGCGATGGGCGGCCTCGCGCATGGTGCGCTTGAACAGAAACACCTGGTCGGCGAGATCGATGGCATCCCCGTGCAGGAAGTTGATCTCCATCTGGGCGGCGCCGGATTCATGGATCAGGGTGTCCACCTCCAGCTCCTGGGCCTCGCAGTAGTCGTACATGTCCTCGAAGATGGGGTCGAATTCGTTCACCGCATCGATGCTGAACGACTGGCGGGCCGTTTCCGGGCGGCCGTTGCGGCCCACCGGCGGTACCAGCGGATAGTCGGGATCTTCGTTGCGGGTCACCAGGTAGAACTCCAGCTCCGGCGCCACCACCGGCTTCCAGCCCTGCTTCTCGTAGAATGACAGAACCCGGCGCAGCACGGAGCGGGGAGCGATGTCGATGAGCTTGCCGTTGACGTCAAAGCAGTCGTGGATCACCTGGGCGGTGGGCTCCAGCGCCCAGGGTACGAAACGAATGGTGTTGGGATCGGGATAGAGCTGCATGTCCCGCTCCAGCGGGTCTATCATGCTGTCGTCATCCGGGTACTCGCCAGTCACCGTCTGGGTGAAGATGACCTCGGGCAGCCGCATGCCCCCCTCGCGCAGAAACTTGTTGGCTGGAATGATCTTGCCTCGGGCATTGCCGGTGAAATCCGGAAACAGGCACTCCACTTCCGTGATGCGATTGCTCTCCATCCAGCCCTTGATACTGTCCATGTTAAACCCCGACTTTACGGTTGCCATTGTCAAGGGTGTCTAATATAAGGAACACCCTTGTTAAGAAAATGTAATCGACCACACCATAAAAGCCCGTGATAAAGGCCTTTGTCAAGCAGCGGTGTTTAAAAAACTATAAACAACGGCCTGTATAATGACCAGCGCGGCACCAAATACTAAACACTTTGTGTCACGATCAGCCCACTGCAAGCTCGATGCCAACGGCGGCGGGATCTCGTTCGATACTCAGTCAGACCCTGTCGGAGAAGGCCCATTTCTTTGCAAGGGCGCACACTCCTTATCCAATTTCCTTTGCATGTCTGCGTTTTTTTGGTACAAGGCCCGCCCTGATTTGCACTCTCCTGCATGGATTTGGTGCAAAACGGGATACAAGGGCTTGGTCTGACGACAGACAGCCCCCATCAATGGGTAACATTGGGAAACTGACTGGTAGCAAACCGTATGTGTGATTTCATGACAGAAGACCAACTGACCTTCTACAAAGGCCAGATCGAGCGACAAATCCTTGAGCTCGAAGAACGTCTCAACTCCCAGGCCAGCCAGGCTATCGCCACCGATACCAACGAGATGGCGGATGAAATTGACCGTGCCAGTGTCGAGGAGGCCCGTCGCCTGGAGCTGAACCGCATCGAGCACGACAAGTTGCACCTGCGCAAGCTGAAAGGGGCGTTGAAGCGGATCAATGAAGGGGATTTCGGCTATTGCGAATCCTGTGGCGACGAGATCTCTCTCAAGCGGCTGCAGGCCCGTCCCGAGTCCCGCTTCTGTGTTGAATGCCAGAGCACCAAGGAATTCAACGACACTCACGTGTTCCGTCGCGTCGCCTGATGCGGCGAACAAGCCCGGCCTCGGTACGAGCCGGGCACAGGGCAGGCCATGCCCGAAGATGACGCGGCCGGGTGATCCCCGGCCCCTTTCACAGCAAGAGCGTGACAACTTCTGTTAGACTCCGGGCAAGTCCCGGATCCTACAGGAGATCAAAGCGTGAAATGGCTCATCAGGCTGTGCTTGTGCCTGCCATTGCTGGCACAAGCACAGACGCTCACCGTCAAGGTCCCCAGCCGACCGATCAACGATCTCGACAACGAATACCAGCTCAAGCTGCTGGAACTGGCGCTCAACCACGCCGGGCAGCCCTACAAGCTGGAGCGGGTCGACCTCAATCTCAACCAGTACAGCCTCCAGCAGGCGCTTGCCAAGGGCAAGGTCATCAATGTGTTCTGGATGGGTACCTCCAGCGCGCTGGAATCCTCCCTCACCGCAGTGCCAATCCCGCTGTTTCGTGGCCTGGAAGGGCTGCGCCTCTCCTTCATCCACGCCGATGCCCAGGAGCGGTTCAACCAGATCAACACCCTGGCAGACCTCAAGAAACTGAAAGCCGCCCAGGGGGTGGGCTGGGCCGACAACAAGATCCTGGAGCTGGCAGGCATTCCCACCTATGCCGGGCGCTACAGCAACCTGTTTCGCCTGATGAATGACGGCGACAAGCTGGACTTCTTCCCCCGTGGTCTGGTGGAAATCTTCGCCGAACGCAGCGAGCTGGCGGCACAATATCCCAACCTGGTGATCGATCAGCACCTGCTGATCCGCTACCCCTTCGCCGAGTTCTTCTTCGTCAGCCCGGAGTCGCCGAAGCTGGCCAAGGCGATCCAGACCGGCCTCGAGCGTGCCTATGCCGACGGCAGCTTCATGGCGTTCTTTCGGGAGAACCCCAAGATCCGTGAGGCCCTGGCCAGCGCCAATCTGGAGCAGAGAGTCACCATCGCCCTGCCCAATCCCGACATGACCCCCTTGCTCAAAAGCATTCCGGCCCAATATTGGGAATATCCACCGTCGCAGGAGTAAACGGACACGATATCCGGCGTTGAGAATATCCACCGCTGCGAGAATGAGCAGACACGGTCTCCGACGTTGGGAATATCCACCGCTGCGAGCGTGAACAGACACGATATCTGGCGTTGAGAATATCCACCGCTGCGAGCATGAGCGGACACGGTCTCCGGCGTTGGGAATATCCACCGCTGCGAGCGTGAACGGACACGGTATCCCGGCATTGGGAATATCCACCGCCGGGAGCGTGATCAGCCGCGGGTCACCCCATCCGGTGGGCGCAGCCCGCCGCAGACGCACAGGAACGCGAGGTCGCCCGGCCTCAATACGCGCACCAGGGAGGTGCCATGCAACGACTGGATGACTGGTTTCGCGACTACGGCCAGAGCCATCAACACCCCGTCAATGTGGCCATCCACAAGGTGGCGGTGCCAGGCATCTACCTCTGCATCCTGGCACTGCTCTGGTGCCTGCCCGCCGGTCCCCTGCCAGCGTCCTTCAACTGGGCGGGGCTGGTGGCCATCCTGGTGCTGGTCTTCTACCTGCGGCTGTCGTTGACGATCTTTACGGGGATGACAGCCCTGACCGCCCTGGGACTGGCCTTCTGCCACGTCTGGCAGGGGCCGCTGCTGTGGCCTGCCCTTATCGGGTTCGTGCTGTTCTGGATAGCCCAGTTCGTCGGTCACCATATCGAGGGGAAACGCCCCTCCTTTCTCACCGACCTGCAATTTCTGCTGGTAGGCCCCGCCTGGGTGCTGGCCAGCCTCTATCGTCGTTTGGGCATCCCTTTCTGAGGGAGGCCAACAGGAGAGACCATGAGACATCTTCAGACCCTTGCTCGCACCCTGCCCCTGCTGCTGGGGGCACTGATGGCCGGCCCGGTGCTGGCCGACAAGGCCGATCCCGTCGGCGAGGTGAGCACCGCTTTCAAGCTGCTCGGACCCAACCACAAGATCCTGGTGGAGGCGTTCGACGACCCTAAAATCGCCGGTGTCGCCTGCTATCTGGCCCGCCCCAAGACCGGCGGCGTCAAGGGTGGCCTTGGGCTGGCGGAAGATCCCTCCCACGCCTCCCTCTCCTGCCACCAGATCGGCCCCATCACCCTGCCCGCCAAGCTGAAGGCGGGGGAAGAGGTGTTCGACGTCAGCACCTCGCTGGTGTTCAAGGAGCAGAAGGTGGTGCGTTTTTACGACGAGAAGCGCAATGCCCTTGTCTATCTGACTTACAGCACCAAGTTGGTGGATGGTTCGTACAAGAGTGCAGTGAGTGCCGTCCCCATCATGCCCTGGGGTTGAAACAGCACCACTTATCCCGTGATGACGGTCACTATTTGTTGTAATTTAACCACATCATTATCTACGGAGAGCGCACCATGAGAGTCGCCGTTTTCAGTACCAAGAGCTACGACAAGGAACATTTCCACCAGGCCAACACCCAGTACGGTTTCGATCTGGAGTTCTTCGACGTGCGGCTGGAGGCCAAGACGGCCCGTCTCGCCCACGGCTTCCCCGTGGTCTGCCTGTTCGTCAACGATGATGCCGACCGCGAAGTGTTGACCGAGCTGGCGCAGTACGGCACCAGGGTCATCGCCCTGCGCTGTGCCGGTTACAACAACGTGGATCTGGCCGCCGCCAAGGAGCTGGGACTCAAGGTGGTGCGGGTGCCTGCCTACTCCCCCGAGGCCGTTGCCGAACATGCGGTGGGCCTGATGATGACCCTCAACCGCCGCATCCATAAGGCGTATCAGCGCACCCGGGACGCCAACTTCTCCCTGGAGGGGCTGGTGGGCTTCAACATGCATGGCCGCACCGCCGGCATCATAGGCACCGGCAAGATCGGCATCGCCACCTTGCGCATCCTCAAGGGGTTCGGCATGCGCCTGCTGGTGAGCGATCCCTATCCGAACCAGGCGGCCATCGATCTGGGCGCCGAGTACGTGGATCTCGATACTCTGTTCCGCCAGTCCGATGTCATCAGCCTGCACTGCCCCCTGTTCAAGGAGAACTATCACCTGCTGAACAAGGAGGCCTTCGCCAAGATGAAGGACGGGGTGATGATCATCAACACCAGCCGGGGCGGCCTGCTCGACTCCAACGCCGCCATCGAGGCCCTCAAGACCTCCCGCATCGGCGCCCTGGGGCTGGACGTCTACGAGGAGGAGGAAGACCTCTTCTTCGAGGACAAGTCCAACGAGGTGATCACCGACGACGTCTTCCGCCGCCTGTCTGCCTGTCACAACGTGCTGTTCACCGGTCACCAGGCCTTCCTGACCCGGGAGGCGCTGCACGCCATCGCCGACACCACCCTCAGCAACATCCAGGCCATCGAGAGCCAGGGCCGCTCTGACAACGAAGTGGAGTGATCCCTGAGGCGTTGTCGCCACGCCATTGATCCCGCCGCCGGGTTGTGAGACCCGGCGGCATCGGGTAGGCTACCAGCCCTTTTTTGTACAGGAGTCTGGCCAGCATGTTCATCGGATTTGATTACGGTACCTCCAACTGTGCCGTCGCCGTGATGGAACAGGGCAGCCCCAGGCTGCTGACCCTCTCCGGTTCCCATTACCTTCCCTCCACCCTGCACGCCCCCCACCGGGACGCCATCGCCGGCCTCCTGGCCGAAGGCCTGGCCCCCGTCCAGCAGAGCGAATACCTCAAGCTGCGCGGTCCCGTGGTGACCCGGGCACAGGCGGTGCGCCGCCAGATGCGCGAAGAGGGACTCATCGACGAGCTGAGCTTCGGCGGTGCGGCGCTGGCGCGCTATCTGGAAGAGCCGGACGAGGGCTACTACATCAAGTCCCCCAAATCCTTTCTCGGGGCCTATGGCCTCAAGGCACCGCAGATCGCCCTGTTCGAGGACATCGTCTGCGCCATGATGTTGCACGTGCGCCGGGAGGCGGAGCAGCAGACGGGCAGCACCATCCGCCAGGCGGTGATCGGCCGACCGGTCAACTTCCAGGGACTGGCGGGGGAAGAGAGCAACCGCCAGGCCATCGCCATCCTGAGGGAGGCGGCACGCCTCGCCGGGTTCGAGCGGGTGGAGTTCCTCTATGAGCCGGTGGCCGCCGGCTTCGAGTTCGAAGCGCGCCTCACCGAGGATGCGGTGGTGCTGGTGGTGGACATCGGGGGCGGGACCACCGACTGCTCCGTGCTGCGCATGGGCCCGAGCCACCGTGACCAACTGGATCGCAGCGGCGATCTGCTCGGTCACAGCGGCCAGCGCATCGGGGGCAACGACTTCGACATCCGCCTGACCGTGGAGGGCATGATGCCGCTGCTCGGCATGCACGAGACCCTCAAGACCGGCAAGCCGCTGCCCCATCCCCTGTTCTGGGACGCCGCCGCCATCAATGACGTCAGTGCCCAGAGCCGTTTCTACAGCCTGGATACCGCCCGCCAGTTGCAGGATCTCCAGCTCGACAGCCAGCCGGGCAGCAAGCTCCCGCGCCTCGCCAGCCTGCGGGCCCACAAGCTGAGCCATCAACTGGTGTGGCGCGCCGAGCAGGGCAAGATCGCCCTCTCCGACCACGAGCACAATCACCAGACCCTGAACGAGCTGGAAAAAGGGCTGGAGGCGGCACTCACCCGCCCCCAGCTGGCCAGTGCTTCCGCCCCCTTGCTGGAGAAGATTGGCGAGCTGATGGACGAGGCTATCCTGGCGGCAGGCGTGCAGCCTGACCGGGTCTTCGTCACCGGCGGCAGTGCCCGCTCCCCCCTCATCAAGGCCTTCATCCAGCAGAAACTGCCCAAGGTACCGCTGGAGGGGGGTGATGACTTCGGTTCGGTGGCCTCGGGCCTCGCCCGCTATGCCGAGCGCCTGTTTGCGGACTGAGACGGCCAGGGGAGCCATGGGCAACCGGTAGACAGGTTCGCTCGGGGCGGGTGTTGCCATTTGCCGACACCCCCTCTTCCCCCGGGGCGACAGAAGCGGTCGGGCTCCTCCCCCCTCGCCCTGCCGCCCGGGCCCGGGTACGGGTATGCTTGTCATACCCACCACCGGAGCCCCTTCAATGCCCAGATACCTGCTACTGCTGCTCGCCCTGCTTCTGCTCAGCGCCTGCAGTAGTGCTCCCCGCTTTGCCTCGCAAGATCTGCAACACCATCACTGGGTGCTCGATCGGCTGGATGGCCAGGCCATCGCCAGCCGCCGCAGCAATCCCCCCGACATCGAGATCGGTGAACACTTCACCGTCAACGGCATCGCCGGTTGCAACCGCTACTTCGGCCAGGGTCACCTCAAGGGGAACAAGCTCTGGGTCACCAGCCTCGGCAGCACCGCCATGGCCTGTCCCCCCGAGCTCGATCTGATAGAACAGGCCGTCCTCGCCACCCTGACGGAGGGGGCCACACTGAGCGGTTCCACCCAGACCCTGATCCTCCAGGGAAAACGGCACCGTTTGGAATACAGACTGCAAGACTGGGTGTACTAGGGCTCACAAAACCGCTCGCCAGCAGGAACAACTGGCCAGGCTGTGGCACAATATGAGGCATTGTTAGCAATGGAGGCTGCCTCAGCCATGTCGATGGATCGCCTGTTTGGCAAGATCAAGCAACTGCCCACAATTCCGAAACTGCTGCACGAGCTGATGCAGAGTTTCAACGACGAGAATGCCCGCATCGACGAGATCGCGGCCAAGATCGCCATGGACCAGGTGATCAGCGTCAAGGTACTGCGGATGGCCAACTCCGCCGCCCTGCGCCGTGGCAATGAAATCACCTCCATCGAACAGGCGGTGATCCGCCTCGGTTTCAACCGCCTGCGCTCCGTGGTGGTCGCCTCCGGCATCATCAGCAGCTTCAAGGCCCCTCCCGGCTTTGACAAGCTCCACTTCTGGACCCAGACCTTCCAGGTCGCCACCATTGCCCGCACCCTGGCACAGCAGACCACCTCGGTGGATCCCGAGACCGCCTTCACCTGCGCCCTCATTCACAACATCGGCGAGCTGCTGATCCAGAGCACCCTGCCGGAAGAGGCGGGGCTCATCAATCTGGCCATCGAGAAAGGCAGCAGCCGGGTCGATGCCCAGCGGGAGATGCTGGGTTACGACTATGCCCAGCTCGGCGCAGAGCTGGCGCGGCGCTGGAACCTGTCGCCCGCCTTCGTGGATGCCATCGCCCAGCAGCTCGACCCCCTCTCCCACGATCCGGTCAGCAAGGAGGCCGTGCTCATCCGGCTCGCCGTCTTCGTCTCCTTCGCCTGGCAGGCCGGCGTACCGGCCCAGGCCATCATCGCCCGTTTCCCCAGAACCCTGGCTGACCAGCTGGGGCTGGATCCCGCCAGCCTGGCGGATCAGCTGGAGCAGCTGCACGAACAGGGCAACGCCCTGGCCGATTTGCTGACCCAGTAGATGTACAACGGCCGATCAGCAGGAGCCGGATCCCCGTCTCATTCTGGCGGATCAGCTCGAACAGCTGCACGAACAGGGCAACGCCCTTGCCGATTTGCTGACCCAATAGCGTCACGGCAGACCGCCCAGCCAAGCCGGAAGCACCGTCTCATTCTGGCCGGTCGTCACATACACACGCCCATGGACGGGATAAGATGGCCTGCGCCCATCCCCCATTCCTGAGCCTCTCTGACACAGTAGATACCATGACCCATCCCTTCCTGTTTCACCCCCAGGCGGCACCCTGGTTCAAAGAGAGTGCCGACACCCTGCAGCTCACCCTGTTCAGCGAGCTGGACGCCCCCATCCGCGAGGTGTGGCTGCGCCACGAGCCGGACAACGAGGAGTATCTGGTCGCCATGACGCCGGTCGCCACCCGGGACAGGCTTCAGGTCTGGCAGGTCGAACTGCCGCTGGCCAGGGGGCAGGAGATCCACCTCTACTGCTTCAAGTGCCTCACCGACGAGGAGCAGTGGTGGCTGCACGGGGCAGGCGTCAGCGCCGCCATGCCGCCGCGGGAGCAGCATTTCCGCTTCAACAGCCATCACCAGCCCCCGGCCTGGGTGCAGGATCAGGTGTTCTACCAGATCTTCCCCGACCGCTTCTGCAACGGCGACCCGTCGCTGAGCGTCAAGCATCACGAGTACGAGTACAGGGGCAAGGCGGTCATCAGCAAGGCCTGGGGCGAGCCGGTCAGCCGCCACGAAGAGGGGCACGGCGCCTGTGAATTCTACGGCGGGGATCTGGCGGGCATCGACGCCAAACTGCACTACCTGCAATCCCTGGGGGTGACGGCGCTCTACCTCAACCCCATCTTCGATTCGCCGAGCAACCACAAGTACGACACCCAGGACTACTTCAAGGTGGATGCGCACCTCGGTACCAATGCCCAGTTTGCCGAGCTGACCCGCAACCTGCACCAGCGCGGCATGAGGATCATCCTGGATGCGGTGGTCAACCACACCTCCACCGAGCACCCCTGGTTCTGCCCGCCGCTGGGCGCCCAGAGCAACCCGGACTCCCCCTGGCGCAGCTTCTACACCTTCGATCAGGAAGGGGATTATGTTAGCTGGAAAGGGATCCGCAGCCTGCCCAAGCTGGATTTCTCAAGTGAACAGGTGCAGGACGCCGTTTATCGGGCAGACAACGCCATTCTGCGCTACTGGATGCGCGCCCCCTACCAGATCGATGGCTGGCGCTTCGACGTCATCCACATGCTGGGGGAGCGGGGCACTGCCGAGGGCAATCGCGGCCATGTGCGCGCCATTCGCGGCGCGGTGAAGCAGGAGAATCCGGACGCCTACGTGCTGGGCGAGCACTTCTTCGAGGCGAGCCAGTGGCTGCAGGGGGATCAGGAGGATGGCGCCATGAACTACTACGGCTTCGCCCACCCCATCCGCGCCTTCCTGGCGGGGCAGGACATTGCCTATCATCCCATCAAGATCAGCGCCACCGAGCTGGATCACTGGCTCAAGCTGGCGCGGGCCCATATTCCGTTCAAGAACCAGCTGGCCCAGTTCAACCTGCTGGACAGCCACGACACCGCCCGCTTCCTGCACCTGCTGGGGGAAGACAAGCAGCGGATGCGACTCGCCGCCACCCTGCTCATCACCTACATCGGCGTGCCCTCCATCTACTACGGCGACGAGGTGGGGCTCTCCGGCGGCAACGACCCGGACTGCCGCCGCTGCTTCCCCTGGGATACCACCGACTGGGATCACGTGCTGCACGACCACTATCGCCGCCTGATCCAGCTGCGCCGCCAGCGCCCGGCCCTGCGTCGGGGAGACATCCAGACCCTCTACGCCGGCCCTCACAGCTATGTGTTCGCCCGTACCCTGCAAAGCGATCAGGTGGTGGTCGCCTGCAACCGCCACCCCACGGAGCCGCGCACCATCAGCCTGCCCCTGTGGCAGACCGCCAGCCCCGCCAGCCGCTTCACCGACGCCTTCAACGGCGACAAGTTCGAGGTGGTACAGGGGGAGGTGCAGCTCACCATCCCGGCCAACTCCGCCAGGGTACTGCTGTCGAGCTAGGGATAGCGGCAATAGAAGACCGGCGCTCGGGGCGCCGGTTTTTTTATGCCTGCATCCCCCGAAGTGACGGATGCTGCCTCATCGCTGTTTTTCGATCCAATAACCCTACGCCGCCATGTGTGATGCGACGAATGCATCAAACATCATCTCTTCATCAGTAGTTGATGCTGACATAGGGGACTTCGGTCACATCCCACGCCTGCTTGAGGTAGACGGTGAGCACGAAGAAGAAGTTGGCCAGCAGATTGGCGAAGCGATAGAGGATAGGATCGAAGCGCACGCCGCTCTCTTCCAGGCGTACCAGCAGACGCACCACCTTCTTGCTGCCACAGCGGCACAGGTGCAGGGTGGGAATGGGCTGGGGCCCCTGGGGCAGCACGAAGCCGGTCACCCGGCCGCGACTCGCCTCGTTGTAGTGATCGTACCGTCCCTTCAGCCAGTCCAGATCCTCCTCGAAGATGCCGAGCCGTCCCCGCACCGAGCCGTTGAGGTTGTAGATGAGCCGCTGCAGGGTCGCCAGATCCGCCATCACGGGCCGGGTATCCTCATCCGGCATCAGATGAGAGAGCACGCCCCCCACCTGGCAGCAGAGCTCGTCGGTGGCGATCTCGTAGTCGCACTGGAACTGGGTTTCGAAGATGAAGGGGTAGCAGAGCTCGCGCTTGTCTCTTGGCTTCTTGGGGTTCATGGCATCGCCGGGCTGGGGAAAAGGGCAGTGTGCCAGCCCGGGGACGGGCTGGCAAACACCCCGCCCCCGCCAGCATCACGGGGGCGTCGCCAGACTAGCCGGTCGCCATCTGCTGGCCAAGCAGTCGCATGGCTTCCAGCATCCGCTGGTTGAAGCCCATGAAGCCTGCCCCCTGGGTCGCCCCGTCCTGACCCCGCGCCGCCAGCACGGTGGGTGTCAGCGCCTCCTGCTGGGAAGGGGGCAGCAGGGCGTCGGCCTGCTGCTGCAACCGGCTGAGCCTCGGCAGGTAGTCCGCCAGGGGCTTGAGGCTCTCCTGCAGGGAACTGGCCCCCTGGTAGGTCTGACTCAACTTGGCCGATTGCTTGAGCTTGAGGGAGTAGGAGACCAGCTGGCTGTCATCCAGTTGCAGCCCGTTCAGCCCGTCCGCCAGGGTCTTGCCGTCGCCCCCCTTGAAGAACTGCCCGGCCAGCTCGTCCAGCCCCTTGACCAGGGTGCCGATGGCATCCATCTCGGCACTGTCGAGATCCCCCTCCAGGGAGAAGTCGAAGCTCTGGCTCGACTTGAGGCTGAACTGGCTGCCACCCCCGTCGCTCTGGGACTTGAACTGCCAGCTGTCGCTGAAGCGCAGCATCACCTTGTCCCCGTCCCGGGTCTCGATCTCGAGGAGGGCCTGCTGGCGGCTGGCCATCCTGGCATCCCCCAGATCCGTGGTCGACACCTTGCCGAAGAACTCCTTCTCGAACTCGTCGAGCCCCTTCTGGATCAGCTTGTAGCTCTGATCCATGCCGGTCTTGATGTCCTCGTTGTCCGCCCAGTCACCGAGCTGCTTCCTGGCGTCACCGAAGCCCTTGTCCACCCCCTTGCGGGCCTGCTCCATCATCTTGGTCAGGTCGTCGTCGGACTTGCCGTCGGCACGGGCCGCGCCTATCCGCCCGGTGACGAACTGCAACACGTTGTCCGCCACCGACTGGAAATCGAACAGGGTCTCCGGGGTGATCTCCTGGGGTTCCTGCACCTTGGGTGCCTTGTAGCCCTGGCCATTGATCTCCAGCGCAAATTGCAGCGCCTGCTGGATCAGCACCTGAGCCCATTTCGGGGGCTTGTTCAGGGAGACCTCATCCCCCTTGTCCGCCGTCTTCGACTCCGTCTGTTGAGGCGATTTGGGAGCAATGCCCACTCCCTTGGGTTGGGCTGCGCCCATGCCATCAATTTGCATCATTACTCTCCCGCCTATAGTGGTGGATCGGTTATCGGCCCGACTGGCCACTTCTTGACCACAAAAAACTTGGACAATCCGCAACGGCCTTTTAAAATCCCCACCCTTTGGTTGGCTGCGGCCTTCCCCCGGTCTTTCCCCGGCTCAGCCCGGTGCATGCGAGGTATCCATGACTCAATCCCAGCCCTCTTCCGCCGACGCCCAGGGCAGACGGACTCCTGCCGACTACCAGGCCCAGCTCGACGAGAAGCGCGATCGCCTCACCCAGCTGTTCGCCCCCTTCAATCCGCCTGCGCTGGAGCTGCACGCCTCTCCTGCCGAGCACTACCGGATGCGCGCCGAGTTCCGCATCTGGCACGAGGGGGATGACCTCTTCCACTGCATGTATGCACCGGCCACCAAGGAGATCATCCGGGTCGACAGCTTCCCCACCGCCAGCCTGCTCATCAACCGGCTGATGCCGGTGCTGCTGGCCGGGCTTCGCCCGCACCCCGTGCTGCGCAAGAAGCTGTTCCAGATCGACTACCTCTCCACCCAGTCCGGCCAGATCTGCGTCAGCCTGCTCTACCACCGCAAGCTGGAAGCCGAGTGGCAGCAGGCCGCCGAGGCGCTACAGGCCGACCTGCGGGCCAAGGGGTTCGAACTGCAACTGATTGGCCGCGCCCACAAGCAGAAGATCTGTCTCGGGGATGACTTCGTCATCGAACGCCTGACCGTGCAGGGGCGCGAGCTGGTCTACAAGCAAGTGGAAAACAGCTTCACCCAGCCCAACGCCGCCATCAACGAGCAGATGCTGGGCTGGGCCCTGGACGTGACCAAAGAGAGCGAGGGGGACCTGCTGGAGCTCTACTGCGGCAACGGCAACTTCTCCATCGCCCTGGCGCAGAACTTTCGCAAGGTGCTGGCCACCGAGATCGCCAAGCCGAGCGTGGACTCCGCCCAGTTCAACATCGCCGCCAACGGTGTCGACAACCTGATCATCCTGCGCATGTCGGCGGAGGAGTTCACCATGGCGATGCGCGGCGAGCGGGAGTTCAACCGCCTCAAGGGGGTCGATCTTCGCGCCTACCAGTGCAACACCATCTTCGTCGACCCGCCCCGGGCCGGTCTGGACGACGCCACCGTCAAGCTGGTGCAGGATTACGACAACATCCTCTACATCTCCTGCAACCCCGAGACCCTGCAGGCCAACATGGCCGTGCTCGGTGAAACCCACGAGATCGCCCGCTTCGCCCTGTTCGACCAGTTCCCCTGGACCCACCACATGGAAGCCGGGGTGTACCTGAAGCGCAAGGGCGGCTGATCCGGGCGGTTCCCCGGCTGCTCCATGGCAGCCGGGGCCGCTATGGCCACTGAAGGGCACGGATCCTGCCTCATCGCGCCGCCCCGACCCGCCACGGGACAAGTGGGGGCGGCCCGATACCAACCGATTCATCCTGTCCCCCCTTCTCCCCCGGGAGAAGGGGCAAAAACCCCCGCATTGATTAGTTATCCCGGTGCAGAGCGCGGACGCAGCCGTTATGCTGGCGACACGCCCACTCACGCCATGACCGGGGAACCACGCCACCATGCCACGCGTTCTGTTTGTTGAAGACGATCCCGAGATAGGCCAGCTCATCAGCAGCTGGCTCGGTCGCCACGACATCGAGGTGCTGCTGGAAACCCGGGGTGACCGGGCACTCGACAGGGCCCTGGCCGAGCAGCCGGATCTGGTGCTGCTCGACATCATGCTGCCGGGGCAGGATGGCCTCTCCCTGTGCCGGGATCTGCGCCCGCGCTTTGCCGGCCCCATCGTCATGCTCACTTCGCTCGACAGCGACATGAACCAGATCCTGAGCCTGGAGCTGGGGGCCAACGACTACATCCTCAAGACCACGCCCCCCCCGGTGCTGCTGGCCCGGCTGCGAGTCCAGTTTCGCCAGCAGGGGCAGAGCCAGCAGGCCGTGGTCCCCGCCGCCCCGCCCCAGCGCCTGCAGTTCGGCCGCCTCCAGATAGACGGCCCGGGTCGGGACGTGCGCCTCGATGGGGAGAGCATTCCCCTCTCCACCGCCGATTTCGACCTCCTGTGGGAGCTGGCCTGCCACGCGGGCCAGATCCTGGGGCGGGAGGCGCTGTTTCGCAGCCTGCGGGGCCGCGACTACGACGGCCAGGATCGCAGCATGGACGTGGCCATCTCCCGCCTGCGCCGTCGGCTCGGGGATGACAGCAACAACCCGACCCGCATCAAGACGGTGCGCCAGAAGGGTTATCTACTCGTACCCCAGGCCTGGGAATGAGCTGGTGTCTCACACGCCTGCACACCAGAAGCCTGGGAATGACAGCAACAACTCGATCTGGATCAAGACGGTGCGCCAGAAAGGTTACCTGCTGGTGCCCCAGGCCTGGGAATAAGCCCCGCCGAATGACCTTGATGCTCTCTGCTCCCTTCTCCCCTTGCGGGAGAAGGGTTGGGGATGAGGGGGCAACAAGGCAATGTCCAGACGTAATCCAGGCAAGAGGAGAGCCCCGATGCGACGCCTGTTTATCCAGTTCTATCTGCTGCTGATAGGCTGCTTCACCCTCGCCATTCTGCTCATCGGGCTGGTCTATCAGGTCAGTGCAGAGCGGGCGGGGGACCGTTATCTGGAGCGGATGATGCAAGGCTCCCTCGGCCTGCTCACTGGCGAGCTGGCCCGGCTGCCGCCGGAACACTGGGCCACCCGCACCGGCGAGCAGAGCCGCCAGCTCAATCTGCCGCTGCAGATCGGCGTCCTCGCCAACCAGCCCCTGGCCAGCGAGGATCAGGCCTTCCTCGAGGCGGGCAACATCGTCATCGTCGAGGAGGATGACACCTTCCTGCAGCGCATCCCGAACACCGACAAGGTGCTGATCGTCGGCCCCGTCCCCTACCTCTCCTACCTGCACGAGCTGCACTGGGTGGACGTGGGGCTGCTGCTGCTCATCGGCCTTTCCCTCGGCCTGCCCATCCTGCTCTGGCTTCGCCCACACTGGCGCGGCCTGCAACAGCTCGAACAGACCGCCCGCCGGGTCGGCGACGGGGATCTCTCCTGTCGCACCGGTTTGCCGCCCGGCAGCAGCCTGGGCCGGGTCGGCCGCACCTTCGACCAGATGGCGGAGCAGTTGCAGGCCATGCTGGCCAGTCGCAAGCAGTTGACCGACGCCATCGCCCACGAGCTGCGCTCCCCCCTGGTGCGGCTGCGCTATCGCCTCGCCATGCTGGCCGAGCCTCCCTCACCCGAGGAGCAGCAGGGACTGGAGCGGGACCTCGGCGCCCTCGATGCCCTCATCGAGGAGATGCTGACCTATGCCAGGCTCGATCGCCCCGAACTGCCGCTGCAATGCAGCGATCTGGAGCTCGGCAGCTGGGCCGGCAGCCGCCTGGCCGACTGGCAGGCCCTGCGACCGGACAAGCGGCTCGACTTCGTGCGCCCGGCCATGGCTCTGCCCTGGCGCGGCGACACCCGATTGCTGGACCGGGCGCTGGAAAACCTCATCGGCAACGCCCTGCGCCATGCCACCAGCCAGGCAAGCCTCTGCATAGCTCGACAGGGGGACGACTATCAGCTGGAGGTGGCCGACGATGGCCCCGGCATCGATCCCGCCCTGGCCCCGCAAATCTTCGAACCCTTCGTGCGCCTGGATCAGAGCCGGGACAGACGCACCGGCGGCGCCGGGCTGGGGTTGGCCATCGTGCGCAGCATCGCCCACCACCACGGCGGCGAGGTGCAACTGCTGCCAAGCCGCAGCGGTGCCCGTTTCTGCCTGACCCTGCCCGTACATTTGGATACAAACCGTCACCAGTCGCTCACTGAACCGCAGGTCGAACAGCCCTAGGATGAAGTCATGGAGAAACGCTCCATGTCATCAAACCGAACGAGGAACTGGAATATGAACAAGCTGATCCCCCTGACTCTGGCCGCTGTCTTCGCCCTGACCTCCGGCTTCACCATGGCCGCCACCCCGACCAAGGCCGCCGCTCCCCACGCCACCCAGACCAAGGTCGTGAAAAAGCATCACAAGGCTGCCCACGCCAAGGCGCCGGCCGTCAAGGTTGCCCCCAAGACCAAGTAAGCTGCCCGCTTCCACCATGAAAAAGGGGCCCCCGACAGGGGCCCCTTCTGTTTTTTGCGTGCTTGCCGTGACTCAACCCAGCATGTAATCCCCTGGCAGTTCGATGCGGGCCACCCCGGAGGCAACCGCCGCCAGTGCCACGGCACGGGCAACCCGCGACAGCAGGCGGGCATCCATGGGCTTGGGAATGACGTAATCCTTGCCGAAGGCGAGTTCACTCACGCCAGCGGCGGTCAGCACCTCGGCGGGCACCGGCTCCTTGGCCAGAGCACGGATCGCCTCCACTGCCGCAATCTTCATGGCATCGTTGATGCGGCTGGCACGGGCGTCGAGGGCGCCGCGGAAGATGAAGGGGAAGCAGAGCACGTTGTTGATCTGGTTCGGGTAGTCCGAGCGGCCGGTTCCCATGATGAGGTCACCGCGCACTCCGTGAGCCAGGGCAGGCTTGATCTCGGGGTCCGGGTTGGAGCAGGCGAAGATCACCGGGTTGGGGGCCATCAGGGCCACCGCCTCGGCGGGCAGTACGTCCGGGCCGGAGACGCCGACGAAGACGTCAGCCTCGTCGATCACCTCCATCAGGGTGCGCAGGGGGGTGTCGTTGGCGAAACGCTGCTTGTACTGGTTGAGATCGGTGCGGCCGCTGTGGATCACACCCTGGCGGTCCAGCATGAAGATGTTGTGCGGCGCAGCCCCGCACTTGATCAGCAGATCCATGCAGGCGGTGGCGGCGGCGCCGGCGCCCATGCAGACGATGCGGCTGGTCCCAATCTCCTTGCCCTGCACTTCCAGCGCGTTGAGCAGCCCGGCGGCGGTGACGATGGCGGTACCGTGCTGGTCATCGTGGAACACCGGGATGTCGCAGCGAGCGATCAGCGCCTCTTCAATTTCGAAGCACTCGGGGGCCTTGATGTCTTCCAGGTTGATGCCGCCGAAGGTGTCGGCGATGGCGGCCACCGTATCGATGAACTGGGCGCTGGTCTCGTGCTTCACCTCGATGTCGATGGCGTCGATGCCGGCAAAGCGCTTGAACAGCAGGGCCTTGCCCTCCATCACCGGCTTGGAGGCCAGCGGGCCCAGATTGCCCAGCCCCAGAATGGCGGTGCCGTTGGAGATGACGGCCACCAGGTTGCCCTTGCCGGTGTAACGGTAGGCATCGGCCGGATTGGCGGCGATCTCGCGTACCGGTTCGGCAACGCCCGGGCTGTAGGCCAGCGCCAGATCGCGAGCGGTCTCGGCGGGCTTGGTGAGGGCGATGGCGATTTTGCCCGGAACGGGTTGGGCGTGATAGTCGAGTGCCTGTTGGCGGAGATCGTGCTGCTGATCGGACATGGGGGACCCCGATACGGAAATGAATGAGTGATGCGTTGGCTCGCCAGCGGGCGAGGGCTGAGGATCATAAAGAAATCCCCCGCCCTTTCACAGCATAAAATATCGCTGGATAGCAATGACACGCTAGTCAGTAGCATGTCATGCCATCCCAAACTACCCAATTAGTTATAGATTCGATTTCAATCCATGACTGGAATGCCGGCTTTTGCCTCTGCCTGCCGGGCGATGGCCTCCGTCATCCCCTGGAAGATGAAGAGGTGAAACGGCAGCATGGCAAGCCAGTAGGCCAGCCCCCAGGCCCCCTGCGGATGCCAGTGGGCCGTCACCCGCAGCCGGGTCAGGCCGGACTCCAGGGGCTGGATGTTGAACTCCAGCCGACCGACGCCGGGGGCCTTCATGTTGAACAGCAGATCCAGCCTGCGTCCTTCATCCACCCCGAGGATCTGCCAGGAGTCCAGCATGTCCCCCTTCACGAAGCGATCCGGGTTGGTGCGTCCCCGGGTCCGGGCCGGGCCGCCGATCAGGTGATCCATCCATTCGCGCACCACCCACAGCTCGTTCATGTAGAAGTAGCGCTGCTCACCCCCCAGTTGCTGCAACACCTGCCACACCACCTCGGGGGCGGCGAGGCAATCCGCCTCCCCGCTGGCGGTACGGTCGTAGAAGCCATACTCGGGATGACGCCAGCGCAGACCCAGGGGCGTCTCCTCCCCGTGCTGCTCGGCACCGAGCCTCTGCTCCAGCGCCAGGCTCTCCGCCAGCGCCTCATCGAAGCTGAGCAGATGCTGGGGCAGCAGGGCGCGCAAGGGGCCGTCATCCGCCGGGATGTCGTGCTTGAGCCCCCCCACCAGCGCCTTGGCGATGGGTTGGGGAACCGAGGTGGCGAACTGCAGCCACCAGGCGGAGAGCCGGGGGCTCAAAAAAGGTATCGGAATGATGGGGCAGCGTTTGCCGATGTGGGCGGCGAACTTCTGGAGCTGCTGCTGGTAGCTGAGCAACTCGGGGCCGGCCGCATTGAAGATCTGGCCATCCACCCCGTCGGCTTCCACCAGCCCGCCCAGATAGTGCAAGAGGTTGGAGAGGGCGATGGGGGGCGTGCGGGAACGCACCCACTTGGGCGTCACCATCATGGGCAGGTTGTACACCAGATCCCGCATCACCTCGAACGCCGCCGAGCCGGGGCCTATGATGATGCCGGCACGCAGCTCTACCGTGGGCACCCCTGCGCTGCGAAACAGCTCGCCACAGTAGCGCCGGGAGTTGAGGTGGCGACTGTTGCAGGGCTCGGGCTGGATGGCGCCGAGATAGACGATGCGGCGCACCCCGGCGGCACGGGCGGCAGCAGCGAAGTTCTTCACTCCCTGCTGCTCCAGCCGGTGAAAACCGGCCCCCGCCCCCATGGCGTGTACCAGATAGAAGACGGTGTCGACCCCCGCCAGCGCAGGGGGCAGGGTGGCAGGCTTGAGGCTGTCGGCGAGGCGAAACGCCACCCCCTCCGGCAGACGGCAGGGACGACGGGCCCCGGCGATGACCCTGTACCCCAGACCCTGCAGATGAGGCACCAGGTAAGATCCTATGTACCCGGCAGCTCCCATCACCAGACATGTACGCATCGGCTCTTCTCCCTTGGTTGAGCCAACACCATAGGGCAAAGCAGGGAATTACAGAATGGCGGCCAATAAAAAAGGCACCCGATGGGCGCCTTTTTCAGAATTCTTCAGAAGCAAGATTACTTCTTGGAGGTCAAGCCACCGAAACGCTTGTTGAACTTGTCTACGCGGCCGCCGCTAGAAACTTCTTTCTGCTTGCCGGTGTAGAACGGGTGGCACTCGGAGCACACGTCCAGGTTCAGATCTTTACCGATGGTAGAGAAGGTGTTGATGACGTTACCGCAAGAGCACTTGGCGGTGATGGCTACGTAGTCAGGATGGATACCAGCTTTCATGGACAACCTCAATTATCAGGCCGTGTCGCCATCCGATCTCTTGTCGGACACCACACGATTGTTGAACACAGTTTCAAAGGCTGCGAATAATATAGGAAACGCCTGAGATCAGGCAAGTGGCTTCGCAGAAAAAATAGGCAACCCCTGGTGAATTCTTCCCAAACGCTGGATCTGGTTCGTGTGGCTGTGCCGGTGCCGTTACGCCGTCATTTCGACTATCTCTCTCCCCTGCCCTTGCCTGCCCCCGGTTGCCGGGTCGAGATCCCGTTCGGCCCGCAGACCCTGGTCGGTCTGGTGGTGGATCACCCGACCGAGAGCCAGGTCCCCCGCAACAAATTAAAGCCCTTGAAGAGGGTGCTCGACAGCGCCCCCGTGCTGGGGCCCGACATTCTGGCGCTGATGGCCTGGAGCGCCGGTTACTACCAGCACCCGCTGGGGGAGGTGCTGCCCCACGCCCTGCCGGTGCTGGTGCGCAAGGGGGAGCCCGCCGCCTATCGGGAGCTGGAGTTCTGGTTTGCTACCGATGCGGGCATGGCCATCGACCTCAACGAGCTCAAACGGGCGGCCAAGCAGCAGCAGGCCCTCGCCTTGCTGCGCAAGGGGCCGCAGACCCCCTCCGCCCTCAAACAGGAGGAGATCCAGAGCGCGGCCCTCACCGCGCTGGAGAAGAAGGGACTGCTGGAGAAGCGCTCGCTGGAGCCGAGCCATGATGGCGACTGGGCCACCCGCTTCGAGCCGGGTGAGGGGCTGCGCCTCAACGGCGAGCAGGCGCTGGCGGTGGCCGCCGTCACCAGCCAGAGCAACAAGTTCGGTGCCTTCCTGCTGGACGGCATCACGGGCTCCGGCAAGACCGAGGTTTACCTCAGCATCCTCGAGCCCCTGCTCAAGGCGGGCAAGCAGGCGCTGGTGATGGTGCCGGAAATCGGCCTCACCCCCCAGACCATCAACCGCTTCCGGCGCCGCTTCAACGTGCCCGTGGTGGCGATGAACTCCGCCATGAACGACAGGGAGCGGCTCGATGCCTGGCTCGCCTGCCGCGACGGTGGTGCCGCCATTCTGATCGGCACCCGATCCGCGGTGTTCACGCCGTTCAAGGACCTCGGCATCATCATCATCGACGAGGAGCACGACGGCTCCTTCAAGCAACAGGACGGCTTTCGCTACCACGCGCGGGATCTGGCGGTGATGCGGGCCCATCGCGCCGGCATTCCCATCCTGCTTGGATCTGCCACCCCGTCGCTGGAGACGCTGCACAACGCCCGCAGCGGCAAGTATCACCACCTCACTCTCACTCGCCGCGCCGGCAACGCCCAGACCGCTCGCCAGGTGATCCTGGATATCAAGAACGTGCGGCTACAGGCGGGGCTCTCCCCCCAGCTGGAGCAGCTGATGGCCGAGCATCTGGCAGCGGGCAACCAGGTGATGCTGTTTCTCAACCGCCGGGGCTATGCGCCGGCACTCATCTGCCACCAGTGCGGCTGGAGTGCCGCCTGCGAGCGCTGTGACGCCTGGTACACCTGGCACCAGGCCGGTCGGCGGCTGCACTGCCACCACTGCGACAGCGTGCGCCCGCTGCCCCACCACTGCCCAGAGTGCGGCAGCAGCGAGCTCATCGGCTCCGGGGTCGGCACAGAGCAGCTGGAGCAGCTGCTCGGCACCGTTTTTCCCCAATATCCGGTGGTGCGCATCGACCGGGACAACACCCGCCGCAAGGGGGAGCTCGAAACCCACCTCGGCGACATCAAGGCGGGCAAGTACAAGATCCTGATCGGCACCCAGATGCTGGCCAAGGGCCACCACTTCCCGGACGTGACGCTAGTGGGCTTGCTGGATGTGGATGGCGCCCTGTTCAGCGCCGATTTTCGCGCTGCCGAGAAACTGGCCCAGCTCTACACCCAGGTGGCGGGCCGGGCTGGTCGTGCCAGCAAACTCGGGCTGGTGGTGCTGCAGAGCCACCATCCCGAGCACGCCCTGCTGCAGGATCTGACCCAGAACGGCTATGGCCACTTCGCCGACACGGCGCTGAAAGAGCGTCGCCTGCTGGGACTGCCGCCGTTCAGCCATCAGGGGCTGTTCCGGGCCGAGGCCAACGGCCGCGACGAGGTACAGCTGTTCCTCAGTCGTCTCGCCGATACCCTGCGCAGCGCCCGCTATCCCCAGGTGCAGGTGCTGGGGCCCATCAGCGGCTTCATGGAGCGCAAGGCGGGCAAGTTTCGCATGCAGCTGCTGGTGCAGGGGCCCAGCCGGGCACCGCTGTCCCAGTTGCTCGACTGGGCGGTGAAGGAGCTGGAGGGGTGGCCCGAGACCAAGCGGGTGCGCTGGAGTCTGGATATCGACCCCACGGAACTGAACTAGCGCGGCTCTGCCAGCACGGCCTCCGCCAACACCCTGGCCTGTTCCAGAACCAGGGGCTGCTGATAGCTGTGGGCCATCACCACGGCCCCTTCCAGCAGCAGGCATAACCCGGTGGCCTGCACCTCGGTGCATTCGAGGGCCTCCCTGACCCAGTTCAGCAACGCCCGCTTGTGGGCCACCACCAGCTTGCGCACCGGGTGGCGAGGATCGGAGAACTCGGCGCTCGCGTTGATGAAGTTGCAGCCGTAGAAGTCGCTGCGGCCAAACCAGTCGGCAAAGCCATCGAGCAGCGCCAGCAACCTGGCCTCCCGCCCCGACACCCCATCCATCCTGGCATCGAGCAGGGCAAAGAACTCCGCATCCCGCGCCATCAGCACGGCTTCGATCAAGGCATCCTTGGTGGGGAAGTGGCGATAGAGGGTACGTTTGGTACTGCCCGCCTCGGCCCAGATGCGATCGATGCCGGTGGCGTGAAAGCCGTGACGATTGAACAACCGATAGGCTGTCGTCATCAGCTGTTGCCGTTTGTCGCTCATGGTGACTTTCCTCTTGAAGTACACCGATCTGTCTACCTAATGTCGCAGGCTGGATCAAGTGATCCGGCACAGACAAGGAGACAGGAGATGGAAACAAGACGATGGCGAAGTGCCTGGCTGGCAGGGCTCGGTGCCTGCCTGGCCATAATGTTGCTCGGCTGGCTGGACATGAGCTGGCAGTCGACCCTGTTGATGGCACCGTTCGGGGCAAGCTGTGTGCTGCTCTTCTCACTGCCGGACAGTCCGCTGGCCCGTCCGCAGAACGTGCTGGGAGGCCACCTGTTATCGGCCACCGTGGGGTTGGTGGTGCAATTGCTCCCGCTACCGATGGAACTCAAGCTGGCGCTGGGTGTGGGCCTGTCCATTGCACTCATGCAGGGACTGGGGCTGATCCACCCCCCCGCCGGAGCCAATCCACTGTTGATCCTGCTCACCACCCAGTCCTGGCCTTTCCTCTGGCAAACCGTGCTGCCCGGCGCCTTGCTGCTGATCATGGTGAGTCATTGCGCCAGGCGGCTGCAAACGTCACGGCTCACACCCACATAAACAACGAGGGGGCCAAGGCCCCCTCGTTGTTTAATAGCAAGGCAAAGATGGCTTATTCGGCGACCTGGGAGACCCCGGTCAGGCGCACCTCGACCCGGCGATCCGGGGCCAGGCAGGCGATCATCTGCGCCTTGGCGCCATCCGGGCAGCTGCCCCCGGTCACGGGCGAAGACTCTCCCCGCCCTTCGGCACGCACCTTGTCGGCAAACAATCCCTTGGCGATGAGATAATCCGCCACCGTGCGGGCACGCTGTTCGGAGAGGGACTGGTTGTAGGCCTCCGAGCCGATGCGGTCGGTATGACCGATCACCGTCGCCACCCCGTCTTTCGGATTGGCCGCCAGGATCTGGGCAAACAGGTTGTCGAGGGCCTGGCTGGCGGCCGGTTTCAGGGTCGCCTTGTTGAACTCGAACAGCACATCGGAATCCAGGCTGAACTGCTTCTCCACCAGCACGGGGGCCGGGGCGGGCGCAGGTTCGGGCGCAGGCGTTGGTGCCACCGGCTCGTCGCCGATCTGGCCGAAGCGATAGAGCATGCCGACCGACAGCAGGCCGTTGTCCATCTCGATGCCTGACTCGTCGAGGGAAGTCTTGCCAAGGGGGGTGGTGTACTGGTATTCGAGGCGGGCGGCCCAATCCTTGTCGATGGCGTATTCGACCCCCAGCGCCCCGACAAAGGCGGCACCATGATATTTGTTGCCCTCATGGGATTCGGAGAGGCTGCTGGTGCCATCGCTGGCCCTGACGTTGAGTGAGCTCTCGGTCCAGGCATAGGCCCCCCCGAGACGGCCGTAGATATCCAGTGCCGAGGTTGCAGGCAGGATGATCTTCATGGTGACCTGCACCATCTGGGCCTTGGCCTCGCCATCGAGTGCGAAATCAACCCCGTTGCCCGAGTAGTGCTTGTCCACCTGATACTTGCCGAGCCAGTCATAGCCGAGCTCAACCGCCACGTTTCTGTTCACCTGATAACCGGCAAACAGCCCCAGACCGAGATCATCGCTGTTCTCGTTCACCTTGGTCGCATCAAACAGCTCTTCGACCTGAGCGTTGTAATCCACCCCGTAATAATTTGACCAGCCGGCCTTGCCGCCGACATACCAGGTGTTGTCCTGGGCGGCAGCCTGCACCGTCCCTGTTGCCATCAAAGCGCCGATCAGGACGGCGAGCATAGATCTGTTCATGGATGAGCCCCTGCAATGAATTGTTATGACGCGGCTGCGTCTCTCTTCCCTGACGGGGCCCTGAACCCAAGCCCCGCATTCAGATTATCCCATCTGCAACCAGCCTCAAACGACCAGGGACTCAGGAGTGTGATATTGGCGACATTATCAGCCACCGTGCCCCCAATCATGGGGGCCGGCGCGTTGCCCATAAAAAAACGAAGAGCCGGGCTCTTCGTTTTTCATCTGGCAAGGGGATGGCTCCCCGCTCACTGACTGCCCTGGCTCGCCAGGAACAGGCGGTAGGCGGGATCCTCGCTCACCTCTTTCCAGCCGTAGCCAATCTCGTGCAGGTAGTCGTGGAAAGCCGCCACGTCCTCGTCCGGCAGCTCGAAGGCGCAGAGCACCCGGCCGTAGTCGGCGCCGTGGTTGCGGTAGTGGAACAGGCTGATGTTCCAGCGACAGCCCAGGGTCTCGAGGAAGCGCATCAGGGCCCCCGGCTGCTCCGGGAACTTGAAGCTGTAAAGACGCTCACCGAGGGGCCGGGCCGGGCGGCCGCCAATCATGTAGCGCACGTGGTTCTTGGCCAGCTCGCTCTCGGTCATGTTGACCACCGGGTAGCCATTGCCGCCGAGCTGATCGATGATCTGGCCCAGCTCCTCGTCACCGCCGGTGAGGCGCACCGAAACGAACAGCGACGCCTGCTCCGCGTCCGCATAGCGATAGTTGAACTCGGTCACCATGCGGGGCCCCAGCTGACGGCAGAAGTCGAGGAAGGCCCCCTTGCGCTCGGGGATGGTCACCGCCAGCATGCCCTCGCGCTTCTCGCCGATCTCGCAGCGCTCGGAGACGTAGCGCAGGCTGTGGAAGTTCACGTTGGCGCCGGACAAAATGGCCGCCATCCGCCCCCCTTTCACCTGCTCTCGCTCGCTGTACGCTTTCAGGCCCGCCAGGGACAAGGCCCCCGACGGCTCGGCGATGGCGCGGCAGTCATCGAAGATGTCTTTCAGTGCGGCGCAAATCTGGTCGTTGGAGACGGTCACCACCTCGTCCAGATACTGGTTGCACAGGCGGAAGGTCTCCTCGCCGATGCGCTTGACCGCCACCCCGTCTGCAAACAGGGAGACCCGCTCCAGATTGACCGGCTCGCCGGCCGCCAGCGCGGCCTTGAGGCAGGCGGACCCCTCCGCCTCCACCCCGATTACCTTCACATCCGGCAGCAGCTGCTTGATGTAGACCGCCACCCCGGCGGCCAGGCCGCCGCCGCCCACCGGCACGAAGACGTGGGTGAGGTGGGTATCCTGCTCCAGCAGCTCCTTGCCGATGGTGCCCTGGCCGGCGATCACCTCGACGTCGTCGAACGGCGGGATCAGGGTGTAGCCCTCCAACTCGGCGAGTCGGCGGCTCTCGCCGTAGGCCTCATCAAAGCTGTTGCCAAACAGCATGACGTTGCCGCCCTGACGGCGCACCGCGTCGATCTTGATGTCCGGCGTGGTCTTGGGCATCACGATGATCGCCTTGATGCCGAGCTTGGCGGCCGACAGGGCGACCCCCTGGGCGTGGTTGCCGGCGGAGGCGGCGATGACGCCGCGCTCTTTCTGCTCCTGGGTCAGGGTGGCGATCTTGTGGTAGGCGCCGCGCAGCTTGAAGGAGTGAACCGGTTGCAGATCCTCCCGCTTCAGGCTGACGTGATTGCCAAGCCGCTCGGAGAGTTTCTTCAGGGTTTGCAAAGGGGTGACCCTCGCCGCCTCGTAGACGGGGGAGAGCAGTACCTTGCGTAGATAATCCGCCGCAGAGACCATGGTTTATACCCCCGTCTCGTGGCGAAGGGCGCGCAATGCGCCCATATCATGACAGTTCATTCTCTCACTCCCCCAGCAGGGTGCGATCGCGCACCGCGCCCTTGTCGGCGCTGGTGGCGAACATGGCGTAGGCGCGCAGGGCAAAGGAGACCTCGCGCTGACGATCGACCGGCTTCCAGCCACGGGCAGAGACGGAGGCGCGACGGGTGGCCAGCACGCTGTCGGCCACCTCCAGCACCATGCTGCGGGCCGGGATGTCGATGTTGATGATGTCGCCATCCTCTACCAGACCGATAGTGCCGCCAGAGGCCGCCTCCGGGGAGACATGACCGATGGAGAGACCCGAGGTACCGCCGGAGAAGCGACCGTCGGTGATGAGGGCACACGCCTTGCCCAATCCCATGGACTTGAGATAGGTGGTGGGATAGAGCATCTCCTGCATGCCGGGGCCCCCTTTCGGGCCCTCGTAGCGGATCACCACCACTTCACCGGCTTTCACCGTGCCGTCCAGAATGCCGCTCACCGCGCTCTCCTGGCTCTCGAATACCCGGGCCGGGCCGCGGAAGGTGAGGTTCTCCTCGTCCACCCCGGCGGTCTTGACGATGGCCCCGTTGAGGGCGAGGTTGCCAGCGAGGACCGCCAGGCCACCTTCCTGGCTGTAGGCGTGATCGAAGGAGCGGATGCATCCCTCGGCGCGGTCCAGATCCAGCTCGGGCCAGCGGCAATCCTGACTGAACGCCTTGGTGGTACGGATGCCGGCAGGGCCTGCACGGTAGAAGTCGTGAACCCCCTTGTCATTGCTGCGGCTGACGTCATATTCGGCCAGCAGCTCCACCAGGGAGGTGCCCAGCACGTTGCGGGTATCCCCGTGCACCAGGCCCGCTTTTTCCAGCTGACCCAGGATGGCGACCACGCCGCCGGCGCGGTGCACGTCTTCCATGTGGTACTTCTGGGTGGAAGGCGCCACCTTGCAGAGCTGGGGCACCTTGCGGGACATGCGGTCGATGTCGGCCATGGTGAAGTCGACGCCCGCCTCCTGGGCTGCCGCCAGCAGGTGCAGCACGGTATTGGTGGAGCCGCCCATGGCGATGTCGAGCGCCATGGCGTTCTCGAACGCCGCCTTGGTGGCGATGTTGCGCGGCAGTGCCGAGGCATCGTCCTGCTCATACCAGCGCTTGGCCAGAGTGACGATGCGCTGGCCCGCCAGCTTGAACAGCTGCTCGCGATCGCTGTGGGTTGCCAGCAGGGAGCCGTTGCCCGGCTGGGAGAGACCCAGTGCCTCGGTCAGGCAGTTCATGGAATTGGCGGTGAACATGCCGGAGCAGGAGCCGCAGGTGGGGCAGGCGCTGCGCTCGACCTGATCGCTCTGTGCATCGGAGACCTTGGGGTCGGCGCCCTGGATCATGGCGTCCACCAGATCCAGCTTGATGATCTGGTCGGAGAGCTTGGTCTTGCCCGCTTCCATGGGACCGCCGGAGACAAAAATGACCGGGATATTGATGCGCAGGGCAGCCATCAGCATCCCCGGGGTGATCTTGTCGCAGTTGGAGATGCAGACCATGGCGTCGGCACAGTGGGCGTTGACCATGTACTCCACCGAGTCGGCGATGAGTTCGCGGGACGGCAGGGAATAGAGCATGCCACCGTGGCCCATGGCGATGCCGTCATCCACGGCGATGGTGTTGAACTCCTTCGCGACCCCGCCAGCCGCCTCGATTTCGCGGGCGACCAGCTGGCCCAGATCCTTGAGGTGGACGTGGCCCGGCACGAACTGGGTGAAAGAGTTGACCACGGCGATGATGGGCTTGCCGAAATCCTGATCGGTCATGCCGGTGGCACGCCAGAGGGCGCGGGCCCCGGCCATGTTACGTCCGTGGGTGGTGGTGGCGGATCTCAACTTCGGCATTGTCTCTACTCCCTGAATGCCCCTGGGGCGCATTGTCTTTCAACATGAATGTGTGATTCGCGGATCGGGAATCGATCCTGGTGAAGGCACCTCGGGGAGCCTTCACCGGAAGCGACTCGGGGAGGCGTGACGCCTCCCCGCTCTCATCAGTCGTTGACCGGCGTCAGCCAGCCCCACTTGTCTTCGGTCTTGCCGTTGAACAGGCCAAAGAAGGCGTTCTGCAACTGCTCGGTCACCGGGCCACGGCAACCGGCGCCCACCTTCATCCGATCCACCGAGCGCACCGGGGTCACCTCGGCCGCGGTGCCGGTCATGAAGATTTCGTCTGCGACGTACAGCGCTTCACGGGGCAGCGCCTGCTCGCGTACCTCGTAACCCAAGTCGCGCGCCAGCGTCATGATGGTGTCGCGGGTGATGCCGGGCAGGATGGCGGCGGTGGCGGGCGGGGTGAACAGCACGCCGTTCTTCACCAGAAACAGGTTCTCCCCCGCCCCTTCGCTCAGATAGCCGTTCACATCCAGCGCCAGCCCCTCGGCGAAGCCGTTGCGCTTGGCCTCGCGGCTGATGAGCTGGGAAGAGAGATAGTTGCCCCCCGCCTTGGCACCGGTCGGGATGGTGTTGGGAGCGAGCCGGTTCCAGGAGGTGACGCACACATCCACCCCGTTTTTCAGCCCCTCTTCTCCGAGGTAGGCGCCCCAGGGCAGGGCCGCGACCATGAGGTCGGCCTTGGCATCCAGCGGCGGATGCAGCCCCAGCCCCACGTTGCCGACAAAGGCCAGCGGGCGCAGGTAGCCGCTCTTCAGGCCGTTCTCGCGCACCACGGTGCGGCAGGCTTCATTCACTTCGGACTCGCTGTAGGGGACGTCCATCCAGTAGATCCTGGCGGAGTCGAACAGGCGGCGGGTGTGCTCCTGCAGGCGGAAGATGCAGGTCCCCTTGGGAGTGTCATAGGCCCGCACCCCCTCGAACACCGAGGATCCGTAATGCAGGGCATGGCTCATGACATGCACCTGGGCATCCTGCCAGGGGACCAGCTTGCCGTTGAACCAGATGTATTGGGGGTGGGCGGCGGATTGGGAAGGCTGTGACATTGGCTTGGCTCCTTAAGCTCTGATCCGGGGTTGCTGTTCCAGTGCATCGACCCGGGAGACATCCACCAGCTTCACCAGCTGGCTCCACAACTGCTGGATGGGACGTACCGATTCGACAGTAACCGTGATCCGCAGCTGTTGGCAATCCTGCTCCATGTTGAGGGCGCAGAGATTGAAACCGCGGTGACGGACCACCCGCAGCACCCGTTCCATCACTTCGGGTCTGGGTTGGGCATGGATTTCCAGGGTGCTGGTATTGAGCTGGTTCATGGGCGTTGCTCCATCATCTTGTGGTTGGCGACTCCTGGCGGAACCAGGGGCCAGACATTTTCTTCCTCTGAAATAGCCACATGCAGCAGATAGGCACTCTCGCTCGCCAGCAGGCGATCCAGTGCCGGACCTATCTCTTCTTTACATGTGATGGTCTCGCCGGGGATGCCGAAGGCGGCAGCCAGGGCGACGAAATCGGGGTTGTCGGACAGATTGGTCTCGCTGTAGCGACCGTCGAAGAACAGCTCCTGCCATTGGCGCACCATGCCAAGGCGCTGGTTGTCCAGCAGCACCATCTTCACCTTGAGCCGGGCCCGGCGGATGGTGCCGAGCTCCTGCACGTTCATCATGAAGGAGCCGTCGCCGCTCACCAGCACCACCTCATCATCGGGGCGCGACATCTTGGCGCCGATGGCGGCGGGCAGGCCGAAGCCCATGGTGCCGAGGCCGGCACTGGAGAGGTGGTTGCGCGGGCTGGTAAAACGCATGTGCTGGGCCACCCACATCTGGTGCTGACCCACGTCGCAGGCCACCACGCTGGTGTCAGGCAGCTGGCTTGAAAGCTCTTTGAGCAGGGCCGGGGCGTAGATGGCCTGACCCGGATGGTCGTAGCGGAAGGCGTATTCCCGAGCCATGGTGGCGCAGTGCTCGCGCCAGGGGTCGAGGGTCAGCGTCATCGCCAGGGCGGGCAGCACACGCTTGAGATCCGTGGTGATGCCCACATCGGCGGCGCGGCGCTTGCCGAACTCGGCGGCGTCCACATCCAGGTGGATCACCTTCGCCTCGGGGGCAAACTCTTCCAGCTTGCCGGTCACCCGATCATCGAAACGGGCGCCTACCACCACCAGCAGATCGCACTGCTGCACCGCCAGGTTGGCGGCCTTGGTACCGTGCATGCCGAGCATGCCCAGATAAACGGGGCTGTCGGGGTCGAGGGCACCTATCCCCTTGAGGGTGGTGACCGCCGGCATCCCCGTGGTGGCGGCAAAGTCGCGCAGCTGCTGCTCGGCATTGGCCATGCCCACCCCGCCGCCGACGTAGAGTACCGGACGCTCGGCAGCGGCCAGCAGCGTGCGGGCGACCGCCAGTTCGGCCGGATTCAGGGGGTCGGGTTCCTCCACTGCAAACAGCGGGCTTTGAGAGGGAACGGCGGCCAGTTGCACATCCTTGGGCAGGTCGATGAGCACGGGGCCCGGACGCCCTTCGGTGGCGATGGCGAAGGCTTCGGCAATGACCCGTCCCAGATCCGCCGGGTCCGTCACCATGAAGGAGTGCTTGGTGCAGGAAAGGGACATGCCGAGCACGTCCACTTCCTGAAAGGCATCGGTACCGACGGCGGCGCAGGGCACCTGGCCGCTGATGGCCACCAGCGGTACCGAATCGAGCAGTGCCTCCGCGAGGCCGGTGACCAGGTTGGTGGCGCCGGGGCCAGAGGTAGCGATGCAGACCCCCACCTGACCGGAAGCGCGGGCATAACCCACCGCAGCCATGGCGGCACCCTGCTCGTGGCGGCAGAGCTGATGGGCCAGGCCACCGTCATACAGGGCGTCATAGACCGGCATGATGGCCCCGCCCGGGTAACCAAACACCTGGGTCACACCCTGTTTTTTGAGAGCCTGTACCAAAAACTGCGCGCCGTTCATGTGGAAAATCCTGTCCTTTGGTCGAAAAAAAACCCCCGGGCCGTGAGGCTCGGGGGTCGCTTGTTTCGTTCTGTCCGGTGGTGGGTCTATCCCTTGTTCCGTGCAGCCAAACGAGCCCCGAGCGGTGAGATAATAATCACCACTAGGACCACAATAATGCTGACGAAACGGGAGGCCATGTTCATAGTTACAACCGGAAATCCTGTGAAATGGGAGCGGAGCTTGCCGCGAATGGCTATTAGAACTAGCACGGTGATTTTTATTGGGCAAGCACTTTTTACCTGACAAGACTCTGATTTTGACTGCTCTGAAACCTGACAACTGGAACAAAAGACTAATAAAAAACGGTTAACCAGCATATACATCAAACCAAGGACGGTATTTATGTCATTAGCTGTTGTTTATAGCCGTGCCAGCCTGGGGATAGCGGCGCCGCAAGTCACGGTGGAGGTGCACCTCTCCAACGGCCTGCCCGCCTTCAACATGGTGGGGTTGCCGGAAACCTCGGTGAAAGAGTCGCGGGATCGGGTGCGCAGCGCCCTGCTCAACGGCAATTTCGAATTTCCGGCCAAGCACATCACGGTCAACCTGGCCCCTGCGGATCTGCCCAAAGAGGGGGGCCGCTTCGACCTGGCCATCGCCATCGGCATTCTCGCCGCATCCAAGCAGATACCCGCAAAATACCTGCTCGATCACGAATTTTTAGGGGAATTGGCCCTGACGGGCGAGATCCGCCCCGTGCTTGGGGTGCTCCCCTCGGTGCTCGCCTGCCGCGACGCGGGGCGCACCCTGCTGGTCCCACGGGAGAACGGTCCGGAGGCTTCCCTCATACAGGATGCCGAGGTGCGCACCGCCCACCAGCTGCTGGCGGTCACCGCCTGGCTGGCGGGCCAGTACGAACTGCCGCTGCCGGAACCCCAGAGCGCGGAGACCCTGCCCGACGTGCCAGATCTGCAGGACGTTATCGGTCAGTCCCAGGCGAAGCGGGCGCTGGAGATCGCCGCAGCTGGCAGCCACAACCTGTTGTTCATCGGCCCCCCCGGCACCGGCAAGAGCATGTTGGCCAGCCGTCTGCCCGGCATTCTGCCACCGCTGAGCGAACAGGAGGCGCAGCAGACCGCCGCCATTCACTCCATCGGCGGCCTCACCCCCCGCGCCGGCCACTGGCACCACAGGCCGTATCGCACGCCCCATCACAGCGCCTCGGCGGTGGCGCTGGTGGGCGGGGGTACCCATCCCAGGCCTGGCGAAATTTCCCTCGCCCACAACGGGGTCCTGTTTCTGGATGAACTGCCGGAGTTCGAGCGCAAGGTGCTCGACTCCCTTCGCGAGCCGCTGGAAACCGGGCACATTACCATCAGTCGTGCCGCCCGCCAGGTGGATTTTCCCGCCCGCTTCCAGCTGGTGGGTGCCATGAATCCCAGCCCCTGCGGCCATTATGGCGACGGCCAGACCCGCTCCAGCCCGGATCAGATCCTGCGCTATCTGGGCAAGCTCTCCGGCCCCTTTCTCGACCGGTTCGATCTGACGGTAGAGGTCCCGCTCTTGCCCAGGGGGAGCCTGACCGGCAAGGCGGAGCGGGGGGAATCGAGCCAGCAGATACGCGAACGGGTGCTGGGGGCGCGAGAGCGCATGCTGAGTCGCAGCGGAAAACTCAATAACCTGCTGGATAGTCGTGAAATCGAAGATGTTTGCAGATTATCGCCACAGGATGCCGAGTTTCTGGAAGGTGCCATCCAGAAGCTGGGGCTCAGCATCCGGGCCTGGCACCGCATCCTGCGGGTATCGCGCACCATCGCCGACCTGGCGGGGCACGCCACCATCGAGAGAGCCCATCTGATCGAAGCCCTGGGCTATCGTGCCATGGACAGGCTGTTGTCGCGGCTGCGCGGGGGCCAGTGAGCGGGGGAACGGCAGCAGCCACCACCCGACCCGGAAAGGGCGCCACCATGGTCTAGTCGTGGGCCGGCTGATATTATGGCAACAGATCTGACCACTTGGTTGCCATCCACCGATACGAAGACGGATTCCACCATGCCCAACAAGCTGATAGAGCGACTGCGCGGCAGCCTCTCGACCCTGCTCTATTTCATCAACACCCTGTTCTGGTTTGTCCCCGTCCTGCTGCTTGGCCTCATCAAGCTGCTGCTGCCCTTCAAGGGGGCGCGACGTCTCTGCAACACCCTCCTGGACGGCTGCGCCACCCACTGGATAGGTTTTAACAATCTGATCCAGAAAACCATCATCAACACCCCTTTCGATGTGGTCGGAGTGGACAAAGGGCGCCGGAATGAGTGGTATATGGTGATTGCCAACCACCAATCCTGGGTCGACATACTGGTATTGCAGCGGATTTTTAATCAAAAAATCCCCTTCCTGAAGTTTTTCCTCAAGAAAGAACTGATTTGGGTACCTTTTCTCGGTCTGGCCTGGTGGGCGCTGGATTTCCCATTCATGCGGCGTTATTCCCGAAAATTTCTGGAAAAGCACCCGCATCTGAGGGGAAAAGACATAGAAACCACGCGCAAGGCGTGTGCCCGTTTCCGCCATATGCCGGTGAGTGTGATGAACTTCGTGGAAGGGACCCGCTTCACCGTCGGCAAGCACGACAGGCAAGGGGCACCCTATCGTCATCTGCTGCACCCGAGAGCAGGGGGCATCGCCTTCACCCTGGCGGCCATGGGGGATCAACTGCACAAGCTGGTGGATGTGACCATCGCCTATCCCGGCGGCGTCCCCAGCTACTGGGACTTCATGTGCGGTCGGGTCAAGGAGATCAAGGTTCGGGTCCGCTTTCTGCCGATCGAACGCAATCTGGTGGGGGATTACTTCAATGACCCCGAGTTCCAACAAGAGTTTCAACAGTGGTTGAACGGGATCTGGCACGAGAAGGACCAGACCCTGGATAAGCTGCTGGCGGACAAGACGCAGTAAGACACTCATGCCAAACCTGCTCCCGGGCCCCCTGGTGCTGTTCATCAGCGCCGGCCTGACCATACTGTTTACCGCCCTGTGTGCCAGCCTGATCCTGCTGGTTTCTCTGGCCAAACTGCTGCTGCCCGTACCGGCCTTTGGTCGCGCCTGCAGCCGGCTCAACAATCGCTTCATGGGCCTGTGGCTCGGTTGCAACGCCCTGGTGATCCGCCTCACTACCCGCATAGACTGGCAGATTGAGGACAATACCCGGCTGCGCAAGGATGGCTGGTATCTCATCATCAGCAACCACATGAGCTGGACCGATATCGTGGTGCTCGGCCACCTGTTTCGCAATCGGCTGCCGGTGCCCAAGTTCTTCATGAAGCACGAGCTCATTTACATCCCGCTGCTGGGGCTCGCCTGCTGGGGGCTGGACATGCCCTTTATGCGCCGCTATTCGAGAGAGTTTCTGTTAAGAAATCCGCATCTGCGGGGCAAGGATATCGAGACCACCCGCAACGCCTGCGAGAAGTTTCGCCACATTCCCACCACTGTCATCAACTTCGTGGAGGGGACCCGCTTCACCGATCAGAAGCGCGAGGCCGCCCGCTCCCGCTATCGCCATCTCATGCCCCCCAAGGCGGCAGGACTCGCCTTCACCCTGGCAGCCATGGGCGATCAGTTCGACAGCCTGATCAACGTCACCATCAGCTACCCGGACAACCCCGACACCCCCTTCAAGGATTTCCTGATGGGGAAGATGAAGCGCATCCGGGTGCGGATCGAGGAGCTGCCGGTGGACGAGCAACTGGTGGGGGATTACTTCAACGACAAGCAGTTCAAACGCGGTTTCCAGGGGTGGCTGAATGCACGCTGGAAGGAAAAAGACGAGGTGCTGGCGCAGTGGCAGGCGGCCGATGCGGCGGCTCAGACCGATCCGCAGGCAGCCAAGGCGAGCGCCGAGGCCAGCTCGGGCAGCTGATCCTCGCTGAACACCGCGATGCCGTGGCGGCGCAGCAAAGCCGTGGTCTTGCCCTCTCCCGCCAGTGAAACCCCTTCGAAGCGGCCATTGTAGATGCGGCCGCTGCCGCAGGAGGGGCTCCCCTCCTTCAGAAGGGCGAAGCGAATGTCCTGCTGCTGACAGAGGGCCAGCGCAAGGGCAGCGCCCCGATCGAACTCCTCCGTCACATCCAGCCCGCTTTCGGTAACCACCCGCTCCCCCTGGCGCTCGGCAGGGGGGCGTGGCGTCGGCAGGCCACCCGCCACCTCGGGGCAGAAGGCCAGTGCACGTCCCTCGGCTCCCAGCGCCTGCAGCCAGTCGCTGACAATCCCCTTGCTCTGGCCGTCGTAACGCACCGGCTGACCCAGCAGGCAGGCGCTCACCAGCACCTTGTGCATTCCCGTCTCTCCCATGTTTTCACTTCCTGTGTGAGGTGCCAGTGCACCAGACCCGCTATGGGGCAACAATCCGGCTTTCGCAGACATCGGCTTATACTTCCGCACCGTGCATCACCTGATCGAACATGACGCAGCAGGGGGTCTCCAGCCGATAGAGGATGGCGGGACGTTGCTTGCCGGTGCGCTTGCGTCCTGTGTCCACCAGGATGTCGGCACGGTGGAGCCGCTTGCGAAATGCGGCCGTGTTCATGGGGGTCTGCAGGACGATCTCGAACGCCCGTTGCACCTCGGAGAGGGTGAATTCTGCCCCCAGCAGATGCAGCGGCAGGGTGCTGTAACGGCTCTTGATGCGCAGCCGCTCCAGCCCCATGGCGACCAGCTTGCCGTGATCGAAGGCGAGTTGCAGGCCGGGCAGATCGTCCAGAGGATGCCAGCGACCGCGCACCGCCCCCCCATCGGGAGCCGCCAGACAGAGATAGACGAGGGTGGTGGACCAGCCGCGGGGATCCCGCTCCAGGTTGCCGAGGGTACAGACCTGCTCGCTGTAGCAGTGCTCCAGCCCCCACTCTGCCAGCAGGCGATGGCGAGCCGCGTCCAGATCCCGATCCCGGGTCTCGTCGATGCGCAGGGCCGGCAACTGCCAGCAGTGGGCAAAGGGGGGGCGATCCCGGGTCTCGAGAAGCAGCTCGAGCCGCTCCTCGCGCAACCGCAGCACCACCATATCCAGACTCATTCTCGGCATCCTGGTCGACCTGCTCGCCTTCTAATAATGTTTGGTAGATAATATCACAAGAATATTATGTGAAGGAGCCATCCATGGGAATCATCGCCAGCCTGGATATTGATGCGCAGAAGGGATTCACCCCCCTCTGCCCGAACGAGCTGCCCGTCGCTGGCGGGGATACCATAGTGGCGGCGCTCAATGCCCAGGCTGCCCTCGCCACCCTGCGAGTCGGCAGCAAGGATGCCCACCCCGCGAACGCCCCCTGGGTGGTGACCGAACCCGGCGCCATGTTGCAGCCCCTTGCACTGGCGAATGCCGATCTCACCTGGCCGGCCCACTGCGTGCCCGGCACACCTGGGTTCGAGCTGCTCGACGGCCTGCCCGCCCCCATCGACTACGACTTCTTCGTCTGGAAGGGGGTCGAGCCGGACCTGCATCCCTATGGCGCCTGCTATCACGACCTGGCGGAGCGGCGCAGCACCGGGCTTATCGAGTTTCTGCAAGCCCGCGGCGTCACTACCGTGCTGGTCGGCGGCCTCGCCACCGACTATTGCGTCAAGACCAGCGTGCTGCAACTGCGTCGCGCCGGTTTCCGGGTCATCGTCCACCTCGACGCCTGCCGCGGCATCGCCCCCGAGACAATCGACCAGGCCCGCACCCGGATGATCGAGGCCGGCGCCGAGCTGGCCCAGACCCTGGCCGACATTCAACGCCTGCTGGATGCCTGACATGCCTTCCATTTTCCACTGCCCACCCGACACCGGTGCCCACCCGTCACAGGTGCAGCCAGAGTGCGTTGCCCGCGCAGCACTCATCACAGGAGCCTGATATGCCTCCCATCCTCCACAGCCTGCTCGACACCGATGCCTACAAGCTGCACATGCAGCAGGCGGTGTTCCATCGCTATCCGGATGCCGACGTCGTCGCCGAGTTCCACAGCCGCAACGAAGAAAATCTGCTGCCCATGATGGGCCAGATCGAGGAACAACTGCGCCTCGCCGGCTCCCTGCGCCTGACCCGGTCCGAACTCGACTTTCTGGCCGAACGCCCCTTCTTCACGCCGGACTACCTGGACCACCTGCGCCGCAAGCCGCTGGACGCCTCCCTGCTCAAGGTGTTCGAGCAGGATGGCCGCATCAATGTGCGGGTCGAAGGCCCCTGGCAGGACGTGATCCTGTGGGAGATCCCGGTGCTCGCCATCATCAGCGAGATGCGTAACCGCTTCCGTTATCCCCAGTTCGGTGTCAGCCAGGCACTGGAGCGGCTCGATCAGAAGATCGACAAGCTGGAGCGGGAGCTGAGCCGGGAGGAGATGAGCGAGTTCAACCTCATCGACTTCGGCACCCGTCGCCGCTTCTCCCTCGCGGTACAAGACGCCGTGGTGGGTCGCCTCAAGGAGCGGCTGCCGGCGTTTCGCGGCACCAGCAACTACCTGCTGGCCCAGAAGTACCGGTTGCCCGCGGTGGGTACCCAGGCTCACGAGTGGTTCCAGGCCCACCAGCAGCTCGGCTTCCCGCTGGAGCTCAGCCAGCGCGCCGCCCTCACCAGCTGGCTGGACGAATTCACCAACCACCTCGGTATCGCGCTCACCGACTGCATCACCATGGATGCTTTCCTGCGTGACTTCGACTTCGAGCTGGCGAGCCGCTACCAGGGGCTGCGCCACGACTCCGGCGATCCCGTGGTATGGGGCGAGAAGGCCATCAGCCACTATCAGCGGCTCGGCATCGACCCTGCCGAGAAGACGTTGGTCTTCTCCGACGGGCTCAACCTCGACAAGGCCGTCGAGCTGCTGCGCCACTTCCGCGGCCGCATCAACACCAGCTTCGGCATCGGCACCAAGCTCACCTGCGATCTGCCCGGCGTCAGCCCAATGAACATCGTGTTCAAGCTGATGGAGTGCAACGGCGGCCCGGTCGCCAAGATCTCCGACAGCCCGGGCAAGACCCTCTGCCGGGATGCGGACTTCATTCGCAACCTCAAACAGGCCTTCCACGTCGGGGTCTGAGTCAGGCCCACGAGACGCCAAACAAAAAGCCCGCCGGTTTGCACCGGCGGGCTTTTGTATCGACTCAGGAATGATCAGTCCTTCTTGGCCAGCAGGAATTTCACCAGCTGGTTGAACTGCTCCTGGGAAGTGATGGATTCAATCTTCACCATGTACTTGCCGTTGACCAGAAAGGCCGGCACACCGCGCACATTGTAGCTCTCGGTGTTGCGATCGAACTGGGAGACCATGCCGGAGACGGCGAAGCTGTCGACGGCACCGTCGAACTCCTCGGCCGGCACGCCATTGTCCACGAAAACCAGCTTCACGTCGGCGCGGCTCTGGGGGATCTGGCGCTGGGTGTGGATCTTGTCGAAGATGGCCGGGGTCAGCTTGCCTTCCACGTTCAGCAGATTGGCGACGGCGTAGGCACGCTGCATCTCGGGGCCCATTTCACGGCCCAGGAAGGCCACCGGGTTCTTCTTCATCGGCACGCCTTCCGGCAGGCTCTTCTTCAGATCCTCGGCAATCGGCTCGAACTTGGCGCAGTGCGGGCAGAAATAGGAGAAGAACTCCATCACTTCCGGCTGGGCGCTGCCGGTCTGGCTGACCACGTCATAGTTGACACCTTCCTTGAATTGCGGGGCGGCGTGAACCATGGGGATCATCAGCATGGCAGCGAGGAAAAATAGTACTTTTTTCATGACGTTTCCTGTTAAGGGATCACTGTGAGGCACGCCCGGCGAACCGAAGCAGTCCAAGCCTATTGCCTCACCCTCGTGCCGTCAATGGCAAAGGCAGACAGGCGGGACCGCCATCCCGCCTCCCACGGGCACCTTGCCGCTGTGGCAATGGTGCGGGCGACACCACCAGCGGACGCCCCGTGGCGTGGCGATCTGCCGGGTTCACGCCCCTACCACTGCGGCATCAGGCTGAGCGGCGGGGCCTTCAATGCCTCGAGCTGATCATGCAGGGTCGCAATCTGCTGGCGCCAGTAGTGTTCGGTGTTGAACCAGGAGAAGTGGCGGGGGAAGGCGGGATCTTCCCAGCGTCTTGCCAGCCAGGCCATGTAGTGGACGATGCGCATGGCGCGCAGCGGCTCGATGAGCGCCAGCTCCCGCGGGTCGAACTCCATGAACTCCTCATACCCCGCCAGCAGGGTATCGAGCTGGATCTGCTGCTCATGACGCTCTCCGTTCAGCATCATCCAGAGATCCTGGATGGCGGGGCCGGTGCGGCAATCGTCGAGGTCGACAAACAGGGGGCCGTCACGCCACAGGATGTTGCCCGGGTGGCAGTCCCCATGCAGGGAGATGCGCGCCACATCCAGGGTCATGGCGTCGCATACGTGCCGGATCAGCTCGTCCAGCACCCCGAAGAAGGACTTGGCCAGCCCGCTTGGCAACCACTCGCCTGCCGCCAGCAACTGACGCGGCTCGTGCAGCATGCTCTCCACATCCAGCGGAACCCGGTGATGAAAGGCATGGCTGGCACCGACGCTGTGGATGCGACCGAGGTAACGCCCCACCCACTCCAGCTGGTCCAGGTTGTCCACCTCGAACTGACGCCCCCCGACGCTCTGCCAGATGGCAAACGGGTAGCCCTGATGCTCCAGCAGGGTCTCGCCGGCAAAGGCAATGGGAGCGGCGACCGGGATCTCAGCTTCACAGAGGCGCGCAGCAAACGCGTGCTCTTCCAGGATCTGGGCCCGGCTCCAGCGACCGGGGCGGTAGAACTTCACCACGTAGCGACGGCGATCCTCATCCTGGAACTGATAGACGCGGTTCTCGTAACTGTTGAGCTCGATAAGGCCGGAGTCGATGCGCAAGCCGCTGAGATCGATGGCATCCATGATGAGATCGGGATTGAGGTCGGAATAGTTGAAACGCATGTCATCCACCATAGAAAAGGGGCGCTGTTGTGCCCCATTCTATCACCACTGTCTGCCGTTGCCGTGCATGGCGGTGCGCCTTGCCGTCACAACCGGCTGATAAACTTGCTCGGTTGGCGCAAGGTCCCCTTGCTGTCGTCCGGCGCCGCGCCTTCCCGCTTGAGCACGAACTGGACGTCCAGAGTGGGGCGCTTCAGGTTGAAGGGATCCACCGCCAGGCTCACCGGCAGGGTATAGATCTCGCCCGCCTTCAGGGTCACCTCGCGGGGTCCGAACCACTGGTACTCCGGCAGCCCTTCCACGTCCAGCCGGTAGGTCTGGGAGTTCAGGGTCTTGTTGAGGATCTTCAGGGTATAGGTGTTCTCGATGAGCCCTTCACTGTTTTCCCGGAACAGCTGGTTGCGATCCCGCAGGATGTCGAGCCCCATGGGCATGATGGACATGGCGTTATAGACGAAGACCCCCAGCATGACGACCATCACCAGGCCATAGCCAATCAGCTTGGGCCGCGCCACCAGGGTTTCACTGTGGGCCAGCTTGTGCTCGGTGGTGTAACTGATGAGCCCTTTCGGATACCCCATCCGCTCCATGGTCTGATCGCAGGCGTCGACACAGGCGCCGCAGTTGATGCACTCGTACTGCAGGCCGTCACGGATGTCGATGCCGGTCGGGCAGACCTGCACGCAGAGGTCGCAGTCGATGCAGTCCCCCAGCCCCAGAGCCTTGGGATCGGCCTTGCGACCACGGGCGCCGCGGGTCTCGCCACGCTGGCTGTCATAGCCGACAATGTAGGTGTCCTTGTCGAACATGGCGGACTGGAATCGGGCATAGGGGCACATGTGGATACACATGATGGCGCGCATCCAGCCGGCGTTGCCATAGGTGCAGGCGGCAAAGAACAGCACCCAGAAGATGACCCAGCCTCCCGCCTGCAGGGTGAAGAAATCGGGCACCAGGTGGAAGACATCCTGGAAGTAGGCGACGAAGGTCAGCCCCGTGCCCAGCGACAGCAGGATCCAGGCCAGGTGCTTGGCGCCCTTCCGGGCCAGCTTCTCGCCGCTCCAGGGCGCCGCATCCAGCTTGCGACGCTTGTTGGCGGCCCCTTCCAGTTTCTCCTCGAACCAGATGAACAGGAAGGTCCACACCGTCTGGGGACAGAGATAGCCGCACCAGACCCGGCCCAGGAAGGTGGTCACGAAGAAGAGGGCGAAGGCCGCGATCATGAAGACCCAGGCCAGCAGGGTGAGATCCTGCGGCCAGATGGTGGCACCGAAGATGTGGAACTGCTGGTGCTCCAGATCGAACAGCACCGCCTGACGGCCGTCATAACGCAGCCAGGGCAGGAGGACAAAGAGCGCGACGAAGAACCAGCCCATGGCCTTGCGCACCCGCTGCCAGTAGCCGGTCTGGGAGCGGACATAGATGCGGTTGCCGGGGTTGAACCTGTCATCTCCCGCCTTGAAGGTATTGGGATTGAAGGTCCCGGTGACGTTACCGGTCACATCCTTGATGTCGATCTTGTCCTTGTCGGCCATTGCAACACATCGCTCCACTCATATTGTTATGAAAGCGATTATATCTTAAACAACCTGCTAATTGTGTGGGTTAAATGTATCTATAGTTCGAGTCCCGTCGCAATTTCAGACAACAAAAAAGGCCCATAGCCAGTTGACTATGCGCCTTTTAACAGATTCTCTTGAAACCTTTCTCTGATGGCGATGTGACGGCCGGATTACTTGATGCCGCGTGCCTTGAGCAGGGCCTCCTTGAAGTCGGGCACGTGATCCTTGGCCAGCCCCGGGATCATCGCCTGCTTGTCGGATTCCCGCATCTTGAGGTGGTAGATCAGCATGTCATCGGTCAGTGCGGACAGGGGACCGTCAAATCCCGCCTCCTCGGCCAGTTTGGCAACAAACTGCACCAGGCTGAGATCCTGCTCCTTGATCCAGGCAGGCTGCAGCAGTTCCAGCAGCTCTTCGATACGATGACATTGCATAGACGACCTCTTTAATCTGTCTTGTGAAACTCAGGCAACCTTACCCATCAAGGCTACTTCGATACGATCCCGGCCATTATGCTTGGCCTGATAGAGCGCCGCATCCGCTTTCTGGATAAGCTCGGCAATGGAGTGATGCTGATCCGGCACCAGGGTCGCCACCCCGAAGCTGCAACTGACCCGCCCCGAGACCCGGGATTTGTGGTGGGGAATGCCGAGGGCTCGCAACGAGGTACGCACCTGCTCGGCGATCTGCATGGCCCCCTGCAAGGTGGTGCAGGGCAGCAGCAGGGCGAACTCCTCTCCGCCGTAACGGGCAGCGAGATCGTCTTCCCGCCGCAGCACTTCGGCCAGCAGGCTCGCCACCTGTTGCAGGCACTGGTCCCCCACCTGATGACCATAGTGATCATTGAACTGCTTGAAGTAGTCCACATCCACCAGCACCAGAGAAAGAGGCGCCCTGGCACGGTGGCAGCGACGCCAGGCGCGCGCCAGGGAGTCGTCGAGATGGGCCCGGTTGGCGATGCCGGTCAGACCGTCGAGGCGGGACGTGAGCTTGAGGTGCTCGGAGACCGCCTTCAGCTCGGCCACCAGATCCGCATTGGAAAAACTGTGGTAGAGAGAGGCCACCTGATCCCGCCGCAGGCGCCGCAGCAGGGTCGGCAGAAAGACGAACAGATACCCCGCCAGCATGCAGGAGACGATACGCTCCTGGGTGTTGCCGCCACTGAGCTCGAACAACATGGCAAACCCGAGGGGCAGCACGGCCCCATAGAGGGTACGACGGCTGCCGAACAGCATGATGGCGCTGCCGGTCAGGATCAGGCTGGAGAGCATCATCATGGCGGCACGATAGGTGTCGGGCAGCTTGTCCATATAGAGCAGCACGCCCAGTGCCCAGACAATGGAGGTGATGGTCACCCCGACAAAGAGCTCGCGCTCGAGCACCGGCAGCGGAAGCTCCGCCAGCCTGGGCTGGCGCCAGCGCAGATGCCACCAGCGCCCCAGCAACAGCAACAGGACCAGACCGAGCCAGCCCAGCGACTCGCTGGCCGGCAGGTAATCGTGGAACAGCAGGCTCCAGCTGATCGCCAGCAGCCCCAGGCAAGGCAGGCTGAAGGAGGCATGGGTATAGAGCTGGACCATGATGGCCCGCCGCACCTGATATTTCACACTCTGTGTCAACTGGGTACTCCCTGTACAAGAGCCGCACAGTTTAACACTCCCCTTTCCTGCTCAACAATCAATCGACCGCTATTAAGCTGCCACTCAGCGCGTCCTCTCCCGCACAGGCCCCGACAGACCCTTTTCTGCAGGGTCGAATGGCGCAGCCCTCCCTCACCCTTTCTCCAGCTCGTCGAGGATGGGGCACTGGGGATTCGCATCTCCGTGACAGCAGCTCACCACCTCCTCGAGGGCGCTGAGCATGGCTTGCAAACCGGCGATGCGGGAGCGCAGATCGACGATTTTCTCCTGGGCCAGCTTCTTCACCTGGGCACTGGTTCTGTGCTCGTCCCGATAGAGCGCCAGCAGCTCCTGACACTCCTCCAGATTGAAGCCGGTCTCCCGCGCCCGCTTGACGAAGCGCAGCTCCCGCAGGGAGGCATCCGTATAACTGCGATACCCGTTGTCGCTGCGCACTGGCGACGAGATGAGGCCGATGCTCTCGTAGTAGCGGATGGTCTTGGCGGTCAGGCCGGTGGCCTTGGCGACCTTGCTAATGTTCATGAATGACTCCTTTGGGATTCAGATGCACGCAGGCTGCCCGCCCGGGGCTGCCAGCGCTTCAATAACAGGGAATTGCTCAAGACGGTGATGCTGCTCAGGGCCATGGCCGCCCCCGCCAGCTCGGGGCTGAGGTAACCCAGTGCCGCCAGCGGAATGCCGATGATGTTGAACACGAAGGCCCAGAACAGGTTCTGCTGGATGGTGCGCCAGGTGGCCGCCGAGATGTCGATGGCATCGGCCACCAGCCGCGGGTCGGATCGCATCAGGGTGATGGAGGCGGTCTCCATCGCCACGTCGGAGCCGGAGCCCATGGCGATCCCCACATCCGCCGCCGCCAGCGCCGGGGCGTCGTTCACCCCGTCCCCCACCATGGCGACCAGCCCGCTGGTTTGCGCCCGCAGCGCCTCCACTTTCTCCACCTTGCCGGCTGGCAGCACGGAGTCAAAGGCCCCGTCCAGCCCCAGTTTGGCGGCGATATGGGCCACCGGCGCCGGCGCATCTCCGCTCACCAGCCAGCTGGCGATGCCGCGCTGGCGCAGGGTGGCGATGGCATCCGGGCTCTCGGGGCGCAGGGTATCGGCCAGCGCCGCAATGCCCGCCACCACGCCGTCGATGGCCACCCAGACCCGGGTCGCGCCGTCGGCAGGCTGTTGATCCTGCGCGGGCACCTCAATGCCGAGCTGGTCCAGCAAAGAGCCATTGCCGATGGCGACCGTATGACCGGCGACCTGACCGACAATACCGGCACCAACCCGCACCTCCACCGTCTCCGGCTGGGGCAGCGTAGTCTCCTTGCCGACCGCCTCGCGCATGGCCAGCGCCAGCGGGTGTTCGCTCGCCTGCTGCAGGGCGGCGGCCAGACGCAGCTGCTCGGCTGTGCCACTCCAGCTCGCCAGCACGGGCCTGCCCTGAGTCAAGGTGCCGGTCTTGTCGAAGATGAGCGCCTTGATGGCGTGGGCCTTTTGCAGGGTATCGACATCTTTGATCAGAATGCCGTGGCGCGCCGCCACCCCGGTACCGGTGACGATGGCCGCCGGCGTCGCCAGCCCCAACGCACAGGGACAGGCGATGACCAGCACGGCCACCGCCGCCAGCAGCGCCTGACCGAAGTCGTTGCTGATGGCGTACCACACCAGCAGGGTGAATAGGGCGATGGCCATCACCACCGGCACGAACACGGCGGAGACCTTGTCCACCAGCTGTTGCAGCGGCGCCTTGCCCATCTGGGCGTTCTCCACCAGTGCGATGATCTTGCTGAGGCTGGAGTCCTCCCCCACCGTAGTGGCTTCAATTTCCAGCACACCGGAGCGGTTGATGGCACCGCCCAGCACCTTGTCGCCCTCACCGCGCGGCACCGGCAGGCTCTCGCCGGTGAGGATCGACTCGTCCAGCTCGCTCTCGCCGCTCACGATTTTGCCGTCCACCGGCACCCGCTCACCCACCAGCACCCGCAGCCGATCACCGCGCAGCACCTCATCGATGGCGACGCTCTGCCAACTCTCGCCACGCCAGACGGTGGCCGTTTCCGGCCGCAGCGCCATCAGTTCGCGAATGGCGGACTGGGTGCTGCGTCTGGCCCGAGCCTCCAGCAGTTTTCCCAACGAAATCAGGGTAATGATGATGGCGCTCGCCTCGAAGTAGAGCTGGCCGCTGGCAGCCATCCCCAGCGTCAACAACAGATAGAGACTGTAGAAGTAGGCGGCGCTGGTGCCGGTGGCCACCAGCACATCCATGTTGGCGGAGCGGTTCTTGATGGCAAGCCAGGCGCCGCGATAGAAGCGGGCCCCGATCCAGAACTGCACCGGGGTGGCGAGCAGCAGCTCCAGCCAGGCGGGCAGATGCCAGGGGAACAACCCGGCCATGGCCAGCATCCCCACCAGCAGCGGCAACGTCAGCAAAGTCGAGACGATGACCCGGGTTTGCGCCTGACGGGCGCTGGCGGCCTCCTGCGCTTCCCGCTCCAGCAACTGCTGGCGGCGGCCGCTGGCCGAGCCCTGCGCCAGTTGGGCGCCAAAGCCGAGGGCCTCGATCTGCTCGCGCAGGGCCGCGGGCGTCTGCATCCCGGGTACCAGCACGATCCGGGCCTGCTCGATGGAGAAGTTGACGTCGGCGGAGATGATGCCGGGCAGCGCCGCCAGCATCTTGTTCAGGCGGGCCGAGCAACCGGCACAAGTCATACCGGTAATTTGAAACAGGATGGTCTCGCTGCCGTAGTCGTAACCCTGCGCCTGGATGCTCTCCAGCACCGCCGGCAAACGATCAGGGCTGGCCAGCTCGATGGCGGCTTGCTCCAGTGCGAAGTTGACGGTGGCCGATACCCCGTCGAGCTTGTTGAGGGCGGTCGTGATGCGGCCGGCGCAGTTGGCGCAGCTCATGCCGCTGAGCGGCAACTGCAAATGAATGGGTGATTGAAGATGAGTGGTCATGTTGTTCCTCCCCGGAACCCGTCGGCACCACAAAACGCCGACTGGCAAACCCTAACCTTTACTGTAAGGGCAAGCTCAAGCCACATGATCCACTTTTTTCAGATGAAAAAAACGGCGCCCGTTTGCTGTCAGAGAGCCAACGGGCGCCGCATTCAGCTATTGCGCGGTGTGAGCGGAGCTCAGATACCGTACTGGGCGCGGTAAGCCTTCATGGCGGCCAGTTGCGCCGCCAGCTCCGGCTGTTCGGCCTGCTTCTCTTCCAGATACTGGATCAAGTCGCTCATCTGGATGATGGCGATGATGTGAGCGCCGTAGTCACGCTCCACTTCCTGAATGGCGGAGAGCTCGCCCTTACCCTTCTCCTGACGGTCCAGCGCGATCAGCACGCCAGCCAGGGAGGCGCCGTTGGCCTGGATCAGATCCATGGATTCGCGGATGGCGGTGCCGGCAGTGATGACATCGTCCACCAGCATGATGCGCCCCTTGAGCGGGCTGCCCACCAGATTGCCACCCTCGCCGTGATCCTTGGCCTCCTTGCGGTTGAAGCACCAGGGCACGTCCACGTCGTGCTGCTCCACCAGCTGCACCGCGGTGGCGGAGGCAATGGGGATCCCCTTGTAGGCCGGGCCAAACAACACATCGAACGCGATACCGGCATCCATCAGGGCGGCGGCATAGAAGCGGCCGAGACGGGCCAGATCGCGGCCGCTGTTGAACAGGCCGGCGTTGAAGAAGTAGGGGCTTTTACGACCGGATTTCAGGGTAAATTCACCGAATTTGAGGACCTGCTTCTCCAGGGCGAACTCGATAAATTGACGCTGGTAGGCTTTCATTCTGGCTCCTTGCTTGGCTTGTCGTTTACTTGTGTGGGGGTATAAAAAAACGCGGTCAATGCCGCGTTTTTAAAATCATGCAAGCGACTGCTTCTGCAGCGCAATAATGTCGGCGATGCCGCCCTTGGCGAGGGCCAGCATGGCCAGCAGCTCCTCGTGGGTGAAGGGTTCGGCCTCCGCGGTGCCCTGCACCTCGATGATGCGACCATCTTCGGTCATCACCACGTTCATGTCGGTCTCGGCGGCGGAGTCTTCGATGTACTCCAGATCGCAGATGGCCTCCCCTTCGAACATACCGACGGAGACGGCAGCGATCATCTGCTTGAGCGGGCTCTGTTTGATCAGCCCCTTCTCCACCATCCAGTTCAGCGCATCCACCAGCGCCACGCAGGCACCGGTTATGGCGGCGGTACGGGTACCGCCGTCGGCTTGCAACACATCGCAGTCAACGGTAATGGTGTGCTCGCCCAGGGCGCTCAAGTCTACCGCCGCGCGCAGGGAGCGGGCGATCAGACGGGAGATCTCCAGGGTGCGGCCGCTCTGCTTGCCGGAGGCCGCTTCGCGGTTCATCCGGGAGTGGGTGGAGCGCGGCAGCATGCCGTACTCGGCAGTGACCCACCCCTGCCCCTTGCCTTTGAGGAAGCGCGGCACGCTGGTGTCGACGCTGGCGGTGCAGAGTACGCGGGTGTGGCCGAATTCCACCAGCACGGACCCTTCAGCATGCTTGGTGAAGTGGCGGGTGATGGTTACCGGACGCACCTGGGCGGCGCTGCGATCGCTGGGACGGGACATGGGACTGACCTCTGGGCTGGCTGAATTGGCGCAGGAGTATAAGCGATCGCTACTCAAATATCAGCCGCTAAAACCACCTCGTCGGCTGACGGAGCAGGCCTGGCTGAGTATACTGGCCCCACACTTCATCAAGCCCGGAACAATCAATGATTCACAGCATGACCGCCTACGCCCGCAAGGAACTCAAGGGCGACTGGGGCACAGCCGTTTGGGAAATTCGTTCGGTCAACCAGCGCTATCTGGAGACCTACATTCGCCTGCCGGAACAACTGCGCAGCCTGGAGCCCGTTCTGCGTGAGCGCTTCCGCGCCAAGCTGCAGCGCGGCAAGGTGGAGTGCAACCTGCGCTTCGAGGCCGCCCAGGCCGCTGCCAGCCAGCTCCACATCAATGAAGAGCTGGCCAAACTCATCATCGAGAGCGCCAACTGGGTGATGAAAGAGGCGGGCCAGGGTCAGCTCAACCCGGTGGACGTGCTGCGCTGGCCGGGCGTCATGGCTGCCGCCGAGCAGGACATGGACGTGGTCGCCACCGAGCTGATGGCCGGCTTCGACCTGACCATGGAAGACTTCCTCGCCTCACGCGCCAGCGAAGGGGCCAACCTCAAGGCGCTGATCGAACAGCGTCTGGCCGGCATCCAGGTAGAAGTGAAGAAGGTGCGCGAGCACCTGCCGCAGATCATCGAGTGGCAGCGCCAGAAGCTCACCGACCGGCTGGCCGAAGCCAAGGTGGAGCTGGACCCGGCCCGCATCGAGCAGGAGATCGTGCTGCTGGCCCAGAAGATCGACGTGGCCGAAGAGCTGGATCGCCTGGAGATGCACATCAGCGAAACCAACAAGATCATGAAGAAGGGTGGCGCCTGTGGCCGTCGTCTCGACTTCATGATGCAAGAGTTCAACCGCGAGTCGAACACCCTCGGTTCCAAGTCCATCAACGCCGAGGTGACCCAGTCCGCCGTCGAGTTGAAAGTGCTCATCGAGCAGATGCGCGAGCAGATCCAAAATATTGAATGATGGTTTTCTTTATCCGAGCAGGATAACAAACCCATTAAAATCAAACGCTTTTCTTGTTTTGAAAATCACAACATTCATCTAAACGCATTTTAGTTTGGGTAGTGATGGGTAGTAGATTGGGGAGTTCAATCTCGCTATAGTTTTGCTAGCGAAATTGTACTTCCCAATTTTTTAAGGCAGGAAAATGGGTAAGCTGTACGACAAAACAGTCAAAAAACTGATCAAGGAAAAATCCGCCGTCCGGCATGCCGATGGTAACGGGCTATACCTGATGACCCCTGCTCGCGGTGAAGCTTATTGGATGCTGCGCTACACCACGCCCACGACAAAACTTCGGCGAGAGTACACCATAGGTCAGGTATCTGACTGGTCTCTAGCAGATGCCCGGGACGAAGCGACCAAGCTGCGGCTGGCCATCAAGCGCGATGGTGTTGACCCGGTTCAGGTTCGCCTCAAGATCAACAGGAACCCGTTCAAGACACTGAACGACCTCTTTGAGGATTATCACCAGTTACGCAAACGCGAAATAACCTCACATGAAAAAGAGCGCAGCCTCTATGAACGTGAGATCGCCGGGCGCATCGGTCATCTTGAACTAGATAAAATCAGGCCGCTGGATATCAGTGAAATCCTGCGCGATATCACCAACGGATATGGCGGAAAACCACCAAGACCGACCATTTCGAATGATGTGATGCGTATGCTCAAACGTACCTTTGATCATGGTATGAAGCTGGATGTCACTCGCTTTAATCCTGCCAGTCCATTCCGCCCCAGAGATGCAGGTGGGCCAGAGCGGGCCGCCAACTATCCAATGACAGAACCGGAGGTGATCGAGTTTTTCACCAAGCTTCGTGCGATCCCGGCCCAGTTCAGTCGTGAAAACTACCTGGCCTGTGCCCTACTGATCGCTACCTGCACAAGAAAAATGGAGCTGCTGGCTGCGCCATGGAGCGAGTTTGATCTGGAGCAGAAGGTTTGGCATCTCCCCAAAGAGCGCACCAAAAAGCGCAAGTCTATCGACATTCCACTCAGTGAACCTGCCATGTCCTGGCTGAAAGAGCTGAAAATTCGTAGCTGTGGCAGTGAGTGGGTTTTCCCAGCCAGGAGGATCAGCAAGCAGGCTCGAACACCCCATGTCTGCGAAAACACTCTGAATCATGCAATCAAAAAGTTGTTCGAACAGAACTTCTTCTCGTTTGATAAACGACGCGTTCATGACCTGCGCGGTACCGCGAGGACAATGCTCGGCAAAATGGGATTTGATGATGCCCTCGCCAAACGCTGCTTGAACCAGCAAGCGGGGAGTCGTGTTGATGAAATCTACAACCGCCATGCCTACTTTGCAGAGCGCACAGAGGCACACATAAAACTCGGTGAATGGTTGGCCCCCATCGTCAATGGCCCAGTCAACTACACTGGTGCCAAGCTAGATGAAGTCAGTTAATACAAGAGCCCCATAACAGGGGCTCAACTCTACCTCTAGGCAGCCTTGCGTTGCTCAATCCACCAAAGCAGATCAGACAGTCGCCAGGCAACACAATGGATGCTCAGCCTCACCCGCTTTGGCGCCTGCCCCTCCCTCTCCATCTTCCACCACAGCGTTCGAGTAACGCCAGTAATGGCTCGGCGATCCGCTTCTCGAACCAACCGCTCACATTGGCCAGAGCAGTGAAGCACTTGGGCTCTCCTTTCATCATTCGGAGCCGCAAATAGAGATTTATCCATGGTATGACACCTCAAAACAGCGCTGGGAAAAATGGGAAAGTGGGAAACATTCATTCATCGCAGTCCAACTCCTGTATTCCCGCATAAATGCGATCCGGCCACAGGGCAAAGAAGCGATAGAATTTCCCTTGAATCATGATCTTCACTGTCGCCCGTTCCGGTTCATTGGTAGCTAACCACTCTCGCTGCAGCAGCGGCATTACCTCCCGCATGTACTGGCTAGGCAAACCCAATTGCTGCAGAAACTGATTTTTATCGATCAGCCACTGCCTCTCGCCACTAACCTCTCGGGTATATCCCAGCGACGAAACGGTGCGATGTTGATCTAATGCCTGCAATCCCTTCTCCCATTTCGGCAACAGCTCTTTCAAACGCGCTAACACCTGATGCTCTTCCAGGTTCATCACATGGCCTCTGGCAGCCAGCCATTGCTGCCACACTGCTCGTACAGATGCGATGGATTCCTCCTCTTCCCAGGGCACCAGATAATTGCGTGATGCCAACCCCAAGGCCGTTGCAACCAGCGCAAATCGCCTCAGCACTCTGACAACCTGGGAGGACATTTGACCTGTACGCCATAGATCGGTGAGTCGCTGGGTCTCCCCTGAAACATAGCGAGCCAACTCATCGGTGGATGTCAGCAGATATATCCACTCTTTAAACAGGCTTCCATGATATTGGCCTGTCTGAAGCTTTATGTGATCGGCAAACTGCTGTGAGCTCTGAAGGTTGTGCAATTCATCAAATGCACCATACCTGCCAAAGGTCGGAATCTCGATCAATCGGGTCTGCTGACCGGCCAACGGCCTTTTGCCCAACGATGCAAAAATCTCAGATAGGTATATCTCCCCAGAGCTCAACGCCTGTGTGCGCCAATGGGTTGATCTGGCGAGACTACCATTCTCCGTGGCGCGCAGCTTGCTCGCCCCGGATACAAGGTGGTAGATGATGACATCCACGTCCTCAGGCTTAGCCATACCGATCTCATCCAGTGGCAGCAGCATGTCATGCTGTTCGGCGGCCACTGCCGCCAGGCCATTGGCGGTAGCAATCCACCCTCTCACAAACTGATGTCCTGCATAGACTGATGCGGCGACCGCCAACAGGGTCGTTTTCCCTGTGGATGAATGGCCCACCAGATGAAATAAGCCGCTTTCCAAACCCGCCGGATACAGAAGAGGAGCCATCAGGGCCACGCCCACAGCAAAAATCATCATCGGATTACCGATACAGTGTTCACCGATATTTGCCTGCCACTGAGCCAATGAACCTGAACATTGCGGCCTTACGTCACCCAGCTGGCCAGCATAAAAATAGGGTTCCCCAGCCGAACCCACAGACCAATCCGGTGTGACAAATACCCGTTCATGCCACCCTGTGCGTTCCACACAGATACCGGTGGGTGCCTTTGCCATTTCTCGAATCAAATAGAGCTGCAGGCGAGGCCAGCTCTGTGGATATGGTTCCAGCCAATAACCCGCATCGACCAGTTTTTCGCGGATTTGTCGCGACTGCTCCCCATAGAGCACTCGGTTGAAAATCACTTCCTGCTGCACCACACCATCCAGATTCCGCCACTGGATCAAGGCGCCAAATCCCCTTTGATATGAGGCGTCCCGTGTTCTGGCCGACACCCGGATCCAACTACCAACACGCAACCATCGGTCCCGGTCCAGGCACTCCAATCCATCATCCGTCAATCGAAACTCCATCCCGCCTCCCTATCACAGCTCAGCCATCCAGCGACGCACGTCGGCGGCTCGGAATCGCACAGCTTTTCCAACTGGATTGGGTTTGATCGGGTGGGGAAAGCGCCCAGCTTTTACATATCGGCGCAATGTCGGCTGAGACAGTCGAGTGACCGCACAAACCTCCTCATAGGTAAGAAGATTGTCGGTCGTGAACTGAAAATGAGCATTCATATGTCCTCCCATAACATCGTGATGTGTCATGAGCGATCATAAGATGCAGACTCGTTCAGCCTCGCCTCTGTAACTGCCCGTTTTGGGCACTTACAGCGTTTTCTGGAAAATTTTTAGGATGTGAAATTTAAGATGGAAACAGGAAGGGGGTTGGTAGAGCCAGATGAAATGGAAAAAATTTCACATGTGAAATTTTGGCGAGAGTTCAGTTAATACCTAAACAGGTGCAATCGCAGCAAGGTTGCACCTGTTCGTGACGAAAATCATGGAGCTTGCTCAGCAAGTACGGACATTGCAGATATATCAACGCCCTCGAAGTAACGTCAACATCGCACATTCATGGCTTTCTATGTTGTTGATGCCTTGCCCCTCCGGCCCCCACTCGTCATAGCTCATCATGATGGCTTGTTTCAAGCTCTCAGCACGGTTGCTATCACGATAAAAGGCTTTTTTATCTGCTGGGGAATAGTTACTAAGTCTCGAATTGCTGCTTGGCGAGATAAGGCACAGGTTGCCAAACCGATGGACATCATCCCCCATTTTGTTTGCACCGGAGGGATCTGTTTGCGGAAAATAGTGCTCAACCGACGTTCGACTCGGTGAAAATTGGAAGCCATCAAAGTGCTTCTTAATCTCGGGATTATTAATCCCCTTACCATCGAATGATTGGCCAGCAGCAAGCTCACACCACAAACGATAATCGAGCAAATTGAACACAAAGTTCTGTACACCGGTACCACGATGTAAAGCCTCGGCATTGAATTGTTCCTTTTCACCACAAATTTCAGTCAAGAATTCATGGCTGAGCTGCTCAAGCTCACTGAGATAAGTAGCTCCATCAACGTTCAGCTCGTCCAACGCCAGAGCATTCAAAATGGCTAGCGAACGATTGAGCCATCGCTTATACACATAGGCAGGATGCGAGACATGGAACATCGACAAGATCATCACCAGTTGTTCGTTAACATCCGAGCGTTCATCTTTGTCGAAGGAGTTGTTATAGCTAAAACTTGAATTCCGATCTCTGTCATAATACTCAAGTGTCAGCAGGCTCCACTTCTCATCCTGATCGCGCTTGATAACGTAGCGGTCAAATAGCGCTCTAAATTTCAGTAGATTAAAGGAAAATAGAATGATCTTCTCCCTATCACTTTTTATGATTTCAAACGCTTGAAGTAACTTTTTGTCATCTAGGGAGACTGCGTCATCCACAGTTACTTTTAGCACATGTAGTAGGAAGTTGGAAAAATCGATGATCGAGTCAAACCGCTGCTTCTTTGCTTTTTCATCATCGCCATCACGCTGATGAAAGCGCCGCTTCTGGATAATACTCAGAAGAGTAGGCTTATCGTCCGTGTCACAATTGGTGTCTATCGCACATTTGATCGACTCAAAATCTGCAGGAAATCCTAACCACTTTTCGCCAAATAACGCTTTGCGAGCCTCCGAGCTAAAGCCCAGTTGTACATAGCGACTCATATCGGCACAAGCATCCCATATTGCAGAAAAGCAGTTTCTTGCTGCAGCTTCACCGTTAAAAACTGACATCAAATTCGCTTTCAACACCTCGTGCTTTTCTAGCTGTTCTCCCCGGTTATTCATGATCTCAAAATAGTGATTGAGGTCGGTATCTTGTGGCACAGCAACTCGCAAAATCGTGACGTTCTTGAGCAGATGCTGGCAAAATTTGGAGATATCTATGGCTTGGGTCTTAAAGTAGCGTTCTATAATGGTAAACGCCGCTCTGATTGAGGGCTCCTCTGGTGCATCACTCTGAACTGGTTGATATAGGTTTTGCAGCGTTCTCGCTGATTTAGGACGACTGTCGAAATCAAGGTTAAGGTTGAGCGGGGTCAAATCCTGCTGACTGCAGTCAGTAATCTGTTTTAAATACGCCAATAAAATCGACAGCGTGGTGTGCCGTTGTTGACCGTCTATGGTTTCATAAACCGTCGTTCTATTATGAAAGCCATCATTATTGTCACGAACATACACCACCAAGCTGCCTAAAAAGTATTTAGACTCTTCTGGCTTGTCTGCATTATCGGCGGCTTGAGCAGCATCCGCTATATCTCGAACCAGCTGCTCTATCTCTGATGCACCCCAAGCATAGTTACGCTGATAAATGGGAATGACATAATGACTATTGTCACCAAATAACTCTTCGATAGTCAGCAAGGCTAAATCGTTACTCGGTGGCATGAGCATCTCCCAGCATTTTAGCGATTGAATCTTCTACGGGTTTAGCATTTTTGAAGCGGATATTCTCACAACGCGGTGGTTGAAAATTTAGTACTTGTTGTGGGTGAACAGCTTTGCCGAGAACTCTTAATAGCCCCCAAGGTTCACGCGCATAACCATCAACGCTATCCATGCCGATTTTTTGATATTGCAGCCGTAAGTAGTAACTCCAGCAAAAACAGACTCTTGCTGCTTTATCTAACTCTTTCTCGCCAAACTTGTCGTAATAAGCCATCACCGCACACATAAAGAGATTTTTTATATACATATCCCCTTTGCGTGAACTGCCAGCATAATTGGTGTATTTTGTTAAAAACTCGCCAAGTCGCGCGTTGTCACGTTCAAACAGGGTGTGATGAAGGGCTTTGTAGTGCTGGATATACTCAAAAAAGCGCTTTCCGTTAATCATCACTTGATCAACTTGAAACGGATAAGGTTTGCTTTGCTTATCCCACTTCCTCAGGGCGGGAGCACACTTTGTTGATCTTTTAACCAAAGAATAACTGAGCCCGATAGTCGTCATTCCAGCCGGCTCTT
>NZ_JAPDBP010000011.1:0-154410 GCF_027705305.1 Aeromonas sp. QDB17 | reverse complement strand
AGAAGTGAAACGCTGTAGCGCCGATGGTAGTGTGGCATTCGCCATGCGAGAGTAGGACACTGCCAGGCACCCAATACAAGAAACCCCGCTCACTCGAGCGGGGTTTTTTATTGCCTGAAATTCAGCACTTACTGGAGGGCAAACGGGCACTATGGTGCGGTCTCCCGCCGTGTTTTCTGATACTCGCATTCATCATCCCAGCCAATATCGACTTGTTTGTGGCCTGTCTCTGCTCAATATCTATTCGAAAGCCTGCATTCTGGATATAAAAAGCACAGAATGTGATGCTTCTACCTTTCTTGTCATGCCTGCTCTGGTTTAATTCCCGGGTCCACATCGATGGACCAAGGAATCACAATAATTTGAGGAATGGACACATGTTCAAAAGAACAGTAACGATGATGCTGGCGGCGGGAACCCTGGTATTAGGCGGTTGCGCATCCAATGGTGGTGCAGAGCAGGCGGCGGCGGACAACAGTGACTTCGGCGGCAAGTCCATCTACCTGCGTGGTGAGATGAACGACTGGATGGCCACCGACGAAAGCAAGGTCGTCAAGGTTGCCGACAAGCTCTACATGGCCAAGGGGACGCTCAAGAAAGAGTGGGCTCCTTACAAGTTCAAGTTTGCCGACTCCGGCTGGAGTTGTGGCACCAACTTCGGTTATAAGAGCCCGAGCGATGGCGTTGCCGTGCTCGGCGGGGAACCTGTACCGGTCAACCCGTGCTCCAAGTATGAGGACATGAAGTTCTCGCCCGAGGCGGATGGCGTCTATGAGTTCTATCTGAATATGGCGGGTGAGACACCGAGCGTATACGTCAAGAAACCCTGAGATACTCTCTCGCTTTAAATCTCTCGGAAATTGAACTGGTTAAATGCCCTGGCCCAGAAATCTGCTGGCCGGGGCATTTTTTTAGGATAGAATCGGCGCCCTCATGACGGATAAATCACAATATATTGTGTTTTAAGTTCTTAAATTTACTATTGGTAGTATTCTTGTCACGATATTGCCCCATTCACAGGAGGTTGATTGACCATGGCTAAATCCATTCCGGTACTGGAGGGCGTCACCGCCAGCCGCCAGATCCCTCTGCAGGAGACGTCTCTCGAGATCTGGGACAGCAAGTATCGTCTCAAGAGCAAGGATGGCGCCCCCATCGACGGCTCCATCGACGAGACCTACCAGCGTGTCGCTCGCGCGTTGGCTGCGCAGGAGCGTGAACCCGACACCTGGTATGAACCCTTCCTGTGGGCCCTGCGCAATGGTGCCATTCCGGCGGGCCGTATCACCTCCAACGCCGGGGCGTTTGAGCACAAGCCGGCGACCTCCACCATCAACTGCACCGTCTCCGGCACCATTGAGGATTCGATGGACGATATCCTCGGCAAGGTGCACGAGGCGGGGCTGACCCTGAAGGCGGGTTGCGGCATCGGTTACGACTTCTCGACCCTGCGACCGCGCGGAGCCTTCGTCTCGGGAGCGGGGGCCTATACCTCCGGGCCGCTCTCCTTCATGGATATCTACGACAAGATGTGCTTTACCGTCTCCTCTGCCGGTGGCCGTCGTGGCGCCCAGATGGGCACCATGGATATCCGTCACCCCGATGTCGTCGAGTTCATCCAGGCCAAGCGGGAGGATGGTCGCCTGCGTCAATTCAACCTCTCCCTGCTCATCACGGAAGAGTTCGTCAGTGCGGTGAAGGAGGATGCCCCCTGGCAACTGATCTTCCCCTACACCGCCAAGGAGGTGGAGCAGGATGGCATCGCGCTGGATGACCCAGCGAGGGTGGTCTGGGCGGACTGGCCCAACAAGGAGGGTGTGGTGATCAACGAGCTGGGCCAGGTGGCCTGCAAGGTCTACAAGACCCTGCCCGCGCGCAAGCTGTGGAACGTCATCATGACCTCTACCTACGACTATGCGGAGCCCGGTTTCATCCTGATCGACAAGGTGAACCAGATGAACAACAACTGGTTCTGCGAAGAGATCCGTGCCACCAACCCCTGCGGTGAACAGCCTCTGCCGCCCTATGGGGCCTGCCTGCTGGGCTCGGTCAACCTGACCACCTTCGTGCGCGATCCCTTCACCGAGCAGGCCGCCTTCGACTGGCCCGCGTTTCGCAAGGTGGTGGCCATCTTCACCCGCATGCTCGACAACGTGGTGGAGATAAACCAGCTGCCGCTGGCCAAGCAGCGCGAGGAGATCACCGCCAAGCGTCGCCACGGCATGGGCTTCCTGGGGCTGGGCTCGACCCTCACTATGCTGCGCATCAAGTACGGCTCTGCGGCCTCCGTCGCCTTCACCGAACAGGTCTCCCAGGAGCTGGCGATGACCGGCTGGCAGGAGTCTCTGCGTCTGGCGAAGGAGAAGGGGCCCGCCCCCATCATGGAGCAGGAGTTCGAAGTCACCGGCAAGATGCTGCGTCTGCGCCCCGAAATGGCGGCAGATGGCATCAAGCTCGGCGACAAGGTGAAGGGCAAGGTGTTGCATGCCCGCTACAGCCGCTATATGCAGCAGGTGGCCGAGGTGGATCCCGCTCTGGTAGCCGAGCTGGCCGAGGTGGGCGGACGCTTCACCCACCACAGCAGCATAGCGCCGACCGGTACCATCTCCCTGTCGCTCGCCAACAACGCCAGCAACGGCATCGAGCCGAGCTTTGCCCACCACTACAGCCGCAATGTCATCAAACCGGGCAAGAAGAGCAAGGAGAGCGTGGATGTCTACTCTTTCGAGCTGCTGGCCTATCGCGAGCTGGTGAACCCGGCCGCCATGCCCTATGCCGAGGAGGAGGGTAGCCGCCTGCCGGATTACTTCATCACCGCGGACGACATCACGCCGACCGGGCACGTGGATATCCAGGCGGCGGCTCAGCGCTGGATCGACTCCTCCATCTCCAAGACCGCCAACGTGCCGACCGATTTTCCGTTCGAGCAGTTCAAGGATATCTACCTCTATGCCTCGGACTCCGGCCTAAAGGGCTGTACCACCTTCCGCTTCAACCCGGCCGCCTTCCAGGGCGTGCTGGTGAAGGAGAAGGATCTGGAGAACACCAGTTACGAGTTTACCCTGGAAGATGGCACTGTCATCACGGCGAAGGGGAACGAGGAGATCGAATACGATGGCGAGCTGCACACCGCCGCCAACCTCTATGACGCCTTGAAAGAAGGCTATTACGGCAAGTTCTGAGGACGAGACATGGTCAAGAAGATCGACAGAAAAATCGTCGCCTACAAGGTAAAAACCCGGGATGAGCCGCAAGATGCGCCGGCGCCCCAGGATGACGTGGTGCACATGCATGAAACCGTGCTGCGCCCGGAACGGTTGATGGGTACCACCTACAAGCTGAAGACGCCGGAGCATGTCTCCGAGCACTCGCTGTTCATCACCATCAACGACATCATTCTCAACGAGGGCACGGTGCACGAGACCCGGCGCCCGTTCGAGATTTTCATCAACTCCAAGAGCCTGGAGCACTATCAGTGGATAGTGGCGCTGACCCGCATCATCTCGGCGGTGTTTCGCAAGGGAGGGGACGTCACCTTTCTGGTGGAGGAGTTGCGCTCCGTGTTCGATCCCAAGGGGGGGTACTGGAACAAGGGCAAGTACGTGCCTTCGCTCATCGCCGAAATTGGCAACGTGATCGAAACCCATCTCACCGAGATCGGCATGCTCAAGGTACCCGGGCTGGACGAGCACCAGCAGGCGTTCCTGGCCGAGAAACAGGCGCAATTGCAGGCACAGCAACAGGCAGAAGAACAGCCGGCGGGCAGCGGTTTCCCACCCAGTGCCGTGCTCTGCTACAAGTGCCACACCAAGGCGCTGGTGCAAAAGGATGGCTGCATGACCTGTCTCAATTGCGGGGATTCCAAGTGCGGTTGAGGTGCTGATTGCCACCAAAGGCCGGCGACATGCCGGCCTTTTCGTTGCTGATTTTATGTTCGAACGACGCCCATGATGGCAGCGATTTGTTGCGCACCGGTAAATTCGGGCGTAGCGTTGGGGGTAATAAAACTGTCACGGCCGTGTGGTTTCAATGACATCTGAGATTCACACACGTGGCACCTTCAGTGCCAAGGAGGATGCTTATGGACAACACGGACCGAAAGCTGTTTATCCTGGATACCAACGTTCTGCTTCACGAACCCCTCGCCATCTACTCCTTCAAAGAGCACGACGTGCTCATCCCCATGACGGTGCTCGAAGAGCTCGACAACATCAAGGATCGCCAGAAGGACGTCAGCCGTGATGCCCGTATCGCCATCCGTGCCCTGGAAGATGTGTTCCGCGATGCGACTCCGGAGCAGATAGTGCAAGGAGTGGCGCTGGCCGGCGAGGCGAGCGGCCATATCTCCATCTTCAGCGACCACCATCTGCCCCAGGATGCCGAGGTGTTCACCGACAAGGAGGCGGACAACCGCATCATCAACGCCGCCCTCTACCTGCAAAAGCACGAGATGAAGCGTCAGGTGGTGCTGGTCACCAAAGACATCAACATGCGCCTCAAGGCCAAGGGAGCAGGTCTTGCCCATGTGGAGGATTACCGCAGCGACCAGCTCATCGACGACATCCGCCTGCTCGCCAAGGGCTTCCAGGTGGTGCCCGGCAGCTTCTGGGAGCGGGTCGGTGAGTGCGACAGCGAAACCCATGGCCGCGATACGGTCCACGTCATCGATGCCAACCTGCTGGAGGGAGTCCACGTCAACCAGTACCTCCTGGACGAGGAGAACTTCTTTGCAGCGCGGGTGCTGAGCCACGACGGCAACAAGATCCGCCTGAAAGATCTCGGCCGCGAGCGGCTGATGTCCCGCAAGGCCTGGGGGGTGCATCCCAAGAACGTGTATCAGGGCATGGCGCTGGATGCCCTGCTGGATCCGCACATCGACCTGGTGATCCTGACCGGCCCGGCGGGCTGCGGCAAGACCCTGCTCGCCATGGCGGCGGCGCTGGAGCTGGTGATCGAGAAGGGGATCTACGAGAAGGTGATCGTCACCCGCAATACCCCGGAAATTGCCGAGAGCATCGGCTTCCTGCCCGGCACCGAAGAAGAGAAGATGATGCCCTGGCTGGCGGCGGTCACCGACACTCTGGAGGTGCTGCACAAGCAGGACGAGAACATGAGCGGGTCCCTCAGCTACATCATGGAGAAGGCCAACATCCAGTTCAAATCGGTCAACTTCATGCGCGGGCGCAGCATCCAGAACACCTTCGTGCTGCTGGACGAGTGCCAGAACCTGACCGCGTCCCAGATCAAGACCATCATCACCCGCTGCGGGGAGGGGACCAAGATCGTCTGCTCCGGCAACCTGGCTCAAATAGACTCCAACTACCTGAGCCCGGTGACCTCGGGTCTGACCTACATCGTCGAGCGGTTCAAGGACTTCGACGGCAGTGCCAATATCTTCCTGAACGGGGTGGTGCGCAGCCGGCTGGCTTCGTTCGCCGAGGAAAACCTCTGATTTGACGTGACCTCTGAATGAAAAAGGGGAAGCCGGACGGCTTCCCCTTTTTTGATCCCGCCTATCTCATGCCTCTCTCGGTCGGCCCAGGTAGCGCAGCAGCCCCGGGTGATCGCTGCTGTGCAGGATATCCGGCTTGCCCTGCAAGGCGATGCGCCCCGCGTCGATGAAGAGCACCTGATCGGCGATGAGCTGGGCATCGTCCTGGGAACGACAGGGAGAGACCATCAGCTTGTCAGCCCTTCACTGTGGCGCCAGAGCGCGGCCCAGGTAGCGCAGCAGCCCGGGGTGATCGCTGCTGTGCAGAATATCCGGCTTGCCCTGCAAGGCGATGCGTCCCGCGTCGATGAAGAGCACCTGATCGGCGATGAGCTGGGCATCCTCGGGGTTGTGAGAGACCATCAGCACGGTGATGCCCTGCTCGCAGGCGAGGCGGGCGACCTCCGCCAGCATCTCCCGCCGCAGGGCCGGATCGAGTGCCGAGAAGGGCTCGTCCAGCAGCAGCAGCGGCCTGCCCCGCACCAGGGCGCGGGCCAGCCCCACCCGCTGCTGCTGGCCGCCGGAGAGCTGCTCCGGCAGGCGCGTCAGCATCTCCCCCAGGCCTACCTTGTCAGCGGCCTCCTGCACCTGCCTTTTCTGGGCCGGATTCAAGCGCAGGCCGGGATGCAGGCCGATGGCGATGTTGTCGAACACCGACAGGTGCAGGAAGAGGTTGTGATCCTGGAACAGGGTGGTGACCGGGCGCTCGGCGGGGCCCAGTGACAGCAGATCCTGGCCGTCGAAGGTGAGGGTGCCCGACTCCACCGGCACGAAGCCCGCGATCATGCCGAGCAGGGTGGACTTGCCGGCGCCGCTCGGACCGATGAGGGCGGTGATCTCCCCCTTGGGCAAGGTCGCACTGAAGGTCACCTGCCAGTCGGGATAACTGGTGACCAGTTCCTCAATTACCAGCATGTTTGGCTCCTGAATGTCGTTTTATAGAACAACAAGTAAGAAAAATTGATGAAAGGCAGCGTGAGTGACTGCCACAAGGGGCGCCCCAGGGACGTGCCCGGCCGGATCCTGGGGGCAGGGAGGCGGCAATGCCGGGGATCAGTGATCCACATGCCTGCCTCCCAGTCCCCGCTCCACCAGCCAGAACAGGGAGAAGCAGAGGGTGAGCAGCAGCAGGGCGGTGGCGGCCGCCTCGGTCAGCCGGTAGCTGCCGAGCTGCTGATAGAGCAGCCAGGGCAGGGTAGTGAGGGTCTGGCTGCCGAACATGGCGATGGCCCCGAGATCCCCGAGGGACAATATCATCGAGAGCGCCATGGCCAGGGCCAGCGGACGGCGCAGCAGGGGCCACTCCACCAGGCGCAGGCGATGCAGGCCGCGCACCCCCAGGCTGTCCGCCAGCCGATCGTACTGGCGCACCACCAGTTGCATGGGGGCCGAGAGAGTGCGCAGCACATAGGGCAGCGCCATCAGGGCGTTGACCAGCACCACCAGCCAGGGGCCCAGGGCAAAGACGTCGGTGAAGGGCATGAACAGGATGAAGAGGCCGGTGGAGAGCACCACCGCCGGGATCATCAGGATCATGGAGCCGCTGGCCTCCCACAGGGCGGCGGCCCGCCGTTTGCGATCCCGCACCCTCAGATGCCGGCTGGTGAGCAGCAGCCCGGCGCCGAGCAAAGTGGCCAGGGAGCCCGCCGCCAGGGCTATGCCCAGGGACTGCCCCCCTGCCTGCCACAGCCGGGGTGAGCCGAGCGCCGCCAGCAGACCGGGGTTGAACCCGGCGACCACGATGGCCAGCAGGGGCGGCAGGAAGATGGCGAGCCCCATGGTCAGGGCCAGGCCATCCACCAGAGCGCTGCCCTTCTGGTGTCTGTCGGGACGCAGGCAGGGGCGACGGCTGGTGAGGCGACTGGCCGGGGTGGTCTGCAGCTTGTGTTGCAGCAGGAGCAGGGCCAGGGTCAGCAGCAGTTGCACCAGGGCGAGCCCGCCAGCGGTGGCGAGATCGAAGTCGAAGCGCAGCGCCTGGTAGACAGCCACCTCCAGTGTGGTGGACTTGGGGCCGCCCCCGAGCGCCAGCACTGTGGTGAAGCTGGTGAAGCAGAGCATGAAGATGAGGCTGGCGAGCCCCGGCAAGATGCCGCGGATGAGCGGCCACTCCAGCAGCCGGAAGATGTGGGAGGAGCGCATGCCGAGCTGACTGGCGAGGCGCCAGGAGGACTCGGGGATGCTCTCTATGCTCTGCAGGATGAGGCGGGCGGCCAGCGGCATGTTGAAGAAGACATGGGCCAGCAGGATGCCGAACAGGCCGTAGAGGTAGTTGCCGGGATCCAGGCCCAGGCCGTGCAGCAGTTGCGGCAGCCAGCCCTGACGACCGTGCACCGCCACCATGCCGAAGATGGCGATGATGACCGGCAACACCAGGGAGAGGCCGAACAGCTTGAGCAGCAGGCGGCGTCCGGTGAAACGGCGTCGCGCCAGGGCTCTGGCCACCGGGATGGCAAGCCCCAGGCTCAGCAGGGTGGAGAGCAGTGCCTGCCAGAGGCTGAAACCCAGCACGTGGCGCAGGTAGGGATCGCCTAGCAGGGCGCGGGGGGAGAGGGCCCCCGCCTGCCACAACAGGGCGACCAGCGGCCCAATGGAGAGCAGCAGGATGACCAGGGTGGCTGCACTGCCGGGCAGCCACCAGAGGGTGCGACGACCTGAACTCACTGGGTGACGGCTTGCAGCCATTCGCGGATCCACCCCTTGCGGTTGGCGGCTACCTCGTCAGAGCTGAAGGTGAGCGGCTTAGCTACGGTGATCATCTGTTCGAACCCCTTGGGCAGCGCCACGTCTGTCACCGGATACATCCAGTTGCCGCCGGGGATCTCGTTCTGGAAGGCGGGGCTCACCATGAATTGCAGGAACTGGTCAGCCAGTTTGCCTTGTGTGGCGCCCTTGAGCTTGGCTGCTACTTCCACCTGGCGGTAGTGACCCTCCTCGAACGCGGCCGCCCGGTACTGGGGTTTGCTCTCGGCAATCAGGTGATAGGCGGGGGAGGTGGTGTAGGAGAGCACCATGTCCGCCTCGCCGTCGAGGAACATGCCGTAGGCCTCTGACCACCCCTTGGTGACGGTGACCGTCTTTTTGGCCAGTTGCGCCCAGGCGGTCGGTGCCTCATCCCCGTAGACCGACTTCATCCAGAGCATCAGGCCCTGACCCGGGGTGGAGGTGCGGGGATCCTGATAGATCACCTTGATATCGGGACGTGCCACCAGCTCCTTCAGGCTCTTGGGGGGCTGCTTGAGCTTGTTGCTGTCATAGACGAAGGCGAAGTAGCCGTAGTCATAGGGGACAAAGGTGTCGTCCTGCCAGCCACCCGGTACCTTGAGGCCATCGAGCCTGGTGGAATGGGGGGCGAACAGGCCGCTCTGCTTGGCTTCGCTGATGAGGGCATCGTCCAGCCCCAGCACCATGTCGGCCTTGCTGTGCTGGCCTTCCAGCCGCAGCCGGTTGAGGATGGCGACGCCATCCTCGAGGGGTACCAGATTGAGGGTGCAGCCGCACTCCTTCTCGAAGGCCTGCTTGATCTTGGGACCCGGCCCCCATTCGGCGGCGAAGGAGCCGTAGGTGTAGACGGTGAGGGTGTCGGCGGCAAACGCCTGGGCAGAGAGCAGGCTGGTGGCGATCAGCAGCAGGGTCTTCATCAATGGCACTCCTGTGGGTATCGGGGTGCTCATCAATGGCACCTCGCGTGTGGTGAGCGCCGGCGGATGAGGGCACAAAAAACGCGCGCCATGCCTCAAATTCCTCCGCCAGCATTATCTGGATCAGGTTCACGGGTATAATCTCAGCGGTAAACCGCACCCCGTTTGAGCAACGCATCGCATTGTATTGGCGTTCCTGGGGGGAGGCCAGCACTATGTTTCACGGGCCGCATCGTGCGAGCCACCACCAAGGAGGAAGTCCCCAGTGATCACCAGCACCAAGGAAAGACGTGCCTTCCAGCGCATGGTCATCAATGCCCCCGTCACCCTGTTCCAGCATCAGCAGGTGCTGGAGGGGGTCTGCCGGGATCTCAGCGCCAACGGCATGGGCGTCGAAGTGAACAAGCACGCGTTCGATCTGGCCCAGCCCATCCGGGTGAGCCTGGCGACCAGCAGCAATCTTCTGCCTCCCTTCGAGGCCCAGGCTCGCATCGTGCGGGTGTTGGAGGAAGAAGACGGTCTCCTGCTGGCACTGGAGTTTCTCTCCCTCACCTGAGACCCGGGCGCCCGTCCTCCTCGAGACAGGCCAGCCATGGGCTGGCCTGTCTCATTTCCCCTCATCCTGCACCGGCTGCACGCTCAACTGGCCGCTGTCGACCAGCGTCTTGCTGGTGGGCGCGAGCTGGCCCATGGGCAGCTGGGCCGGGCCGGTCGGCTCCATCAGGAGGTAGGTCTCCCCCGCCCGGCTCAAGGTGGCTTCCCCCGGTTTGGCTGGCAGGGCCACCCCCAGGAGGGCATGTCCCGGCACGAACACCATGGCCTGCTTGAGATCGGGATACCCCTGGGCCAGCAGGGCGGCCATCAGGGTCACCTTGCTGTCGCAATCCCCCCGGTTCTGCTCCAGCACCTGGCGCGGGCTCAGAAACCCCTTGCCAGAGCGGCCCGACTGGCTGTCGAGCAGTTGATAGGGGATGGCCTGGATGAAGTCGAGCATGTGGGCCACCGTCTTCTGGCGCGCCTCGGTCTCGGTGGCCCCTTCCTGCTTGAGCTGCTCCATCAACGGGGCCAGTTCGTCCCGGCTCTCCAGGGCGATGCGCACATGATCCTGCTTGATGGCGGGAGCGCCGTCGGGGGCAGTGAAGGGCTGGAAGTAGTGTTGCGTGAGCCAGGCGGCCTCCAGTTTGGCCTGCTCGGGCTTGACCCATTGGGAGGCTTCCCGCGCCTTGTCGGCGTTGCGGCTCTTGATGCTGAGGCTCATGGCGGGGCGAACGAGGGAGAACTGCACCTCGGGGAACGCCAGGGGGGCCTGTTGCAGCAGGCTTTGCAGTACGTCTTCCTGCATCCTGGCCGGACGGTAAGCGATGAGAGGGGGCAGCTTGCCCGCCTCCAGCCGGTAGCTGAGCTGCTGCGCCTTGCCCTCTCTGTCCTGCCAGCCGACATTGAGCTGACCGCCACTGTTGGTGAAAGAGGTCTGTCCGCCCAGGGCCGGGAGGCTGAGCAGCAGGCAGAGCAATGAAAGGGCGCCCCTTGCGGACATAGGTGTCTCCTGTCGGACATGCAGAGGTGGCGGGCTTTGTACAGCGACCCGACAATAAAACAGGGAGCCTCGGCTCCCTGTTGATTCTACTCGCTTTCTTGTCGCAGGTTCGTCAAATCCAGCTTGGCTGCTTCGCCTCGAAGGCGCTGATGGCGGCCTCGTGCTGCAGGGTCAGACCGATGGCATCCAGCCCGTTGAGCAGACAGTAGCGACGGAACTCGTCGATTTCGAAGCCGAACGTGAGGCTGCCTGCACGCACCTGGTTGGCCTCCAGATCCACTTCGATCTCGATGCCCGGCTGGGCGGCGACCAGCTGGAACAGGGCGTCGACCTCCTCCTCCTTCAGACGAACCGGCACCATGCCGTTGTTGATGGCGTTGCCGTAGAAGATGTCGGCAAAGCTCGGGGCGATCATGGTCTTGAAGCCGTAGTCCGCCAGCGCCCAGGGGGCGTGCTCGCGACTCGAGCCGCAGCCGAAGTTCTCGCGGGCCAGCAGGATGCTGGCACCGGCGAATTGCGGCTTGTTCAGCACGAACTCCGGGTTGGGCTGCTCCCCTGCATCGTCCAGAAAGCGCCAGTCGTGGAACAGGTGCTTGCCAAAGCCGATGCGGTTCACTTTCTGCAGGAACTGCTTGGGAATGATGGCGTCGGTGTCGACGTTGGCGCTGTCGAGGGGAACGACGATCCCTTTATGCTGTTTGAAACCTGTCATCATGTTCTCCTTGTCGTTACAGCGCACGAATGTCGGCGAAGCGGCCGGTGACGGCGGCGGCGGCGGCCATGGCCGGGCTCACCAGGTGGGTGCGACCGGCACGACCCTGACGCCCCTCGAAGTTGCGGTTGCTGGTGGAGGCGCAGCGCTCCCCCGGTTGCAGCCGGTCGTTGTTCATGGCCAGACACATGGAGCAGCCGGGCAAACGCCACTCAAAGCCTGCCTCGATGAAGATCTTGTCCAGCCCCTCGGCCTCGGCCTGGGCCTTCACCTGCTCGGAGCCCGGCACCACCAGGGCCTGTACCCCGGCGGCCACCTTGCGACCGCGGGCGATGGTGGCAGCCGCGCGCAGATCCTCGATGCGGCTGTTGGTGCACGAACCGATGAACACCTTGTCGATGGCCACGTCGGAGAGCTTCTGACCCGGTTGCAGGTCCATGTAGGCGAGGGCCTTGCGGGCGGACTGCTGCTCCACCGGATCGGCGAAGGATTCCGGTGCAGGGATGGGCTCATTGACGGCAATCACCTGGCCCGGGTTGGTTCCCCAGGTCACTTGCGGGGCGATGTCGGCGGCGTCGAGCACCACTTCGGCGTCGAAGTGGGCACCTTCGTCGCTCTTGAGGGTCAGCCAGTAGGCGATGGCCTGTTCCAGCGCCTCCCCCTTGGGAGCGAACTCCTTGCCACGGATGTAGTCGATGGTGATCTGGTCGGGGGCAATCATGCCCGCTTTGGCGCCGAGCTCGATGGCCATGTTGCACACCGTCATGCGCCCTTCCATGGTGAGCCCCTCGATGGCTTCACCGGCGAACTCCACCACGTAGCCGGTCCCGCCTGCATGACCCACCTTGCCGATGATGGCGAGCACCACGTCTTTGGCGCTGATGCCTGCGGCCAGCTTGCCGTTGACAGAGATACGCATGGTCCTGGCACGGCCCTGTTTCAGGGTCTGGGTGGCCATCACGTGTTCCACTTCGGAGGTGCCGATACCGAATGCGAGCGACCCGAAGGCGCCGTGGGTGGCGGTGTGGGAGTCACCGCAGACGATGGTGGTGCCGGGCAATGTGATGCCGAGCTCGGGGCCCATCACGTGGACGATACCCTGGTACTTGTGGTTCAAGTCATAGAGACGAACCCCGAACGCCTTGCAGTTGGCGGCGAGCGTCTCCATCTGGATGCGTGCCATCTCACCGGAGGCGGCGATGTCCTTGGTGGTGGTGGAGACGTTGTGATCCATGGTGGCCCAGGTCAGATCCGGGCGACGCAGCTGGCGGTTCATGGCGCGCAGGCCGTCGAATGCCTGGGGGCTGGTCACTTCATGCACCAGATGACGGTCGATGTAGATGAGAGGGGTTTCCCCTTCCACTTCCCGCACCACGTGGGCGTCGAACACTTTCTGATAGAGGGTCTTGGACATTGCTCGGTTTCCTTGTTATCGATGCCGTGGGATCAGATGCGCGCGGCGATCTGGCTGCCCATGTCGGCCGTGCTCTGCACCGGGTGCGTGGCGCTGGCCTGATGCAGGTCGGCGGTGAAATAGCCTTCTGCCAGGGTCTGGGCCACGGCCTGCTCGATGGCCTGGGCAGCGGCTTCCTGGCCGAGACTGTAACGCAGCATCAGGGCGGCGGAGAGGATCTGGGCGATGGGATTCGCAATCCCCTTGCCGGCGATATCCGGGGCCGAGCCACCGGCCGGCTCGAACAGACCGAAGCCGGATTCGTTCAGGCTGGCGGAGGGGAGCAGGCCCATGGAGCCAGTGATCATGGCGCATTCGTCGGAGAGGATGTCACCGAACAGGTTGGAGCAGAGCAGCACGTCGAACTGGGACGGATCCTTGATGAGCTGCATGGTGGCGTTGTCGATGTACATGTGGTTCAGGGCCACGTCCGGGTAGGACTTGGCGACCTCGGTCACCACCTCGCGCCACAGGATGGAGGAGGCGAGCACGTTGGCCTTGTCGATGGAGGTGACCCTGGACTTGCGCACTCGGGCCGATTCAAACGCTATCTTGGCGATGCGCTCGATCTCGAAGCGGTGGTACACCTCGGTGTCGAAGGCCTTCTCGGTGGCGCCTTCCCCTTCACGCCCCTTGGGCTGGCCGAAATAGATGCCGCCGGTCAGCTCGCGCACGCAGGCGATGTCAAAACCGCGATCGGAGATGTCGGCACGCAGCGGGGAGAACTGCTCCAGACCGGTGTAGATGCGGGCCGGGCGCAGGTTGCAGAACAGTTTGAAGTGGGCACGCAGGGGCAGCAGGGCACCGCGCTCCGGCTGATCGTTGGGCGGCAGGTGCTCCCACTTGGGGCCACCCACCGACCCGAACAGCACCGCATCGGCCGCTTCGCAGCCTTTGATCGTGCTCTGGGGCAGCGGTGTGCCGTGGTTGTCGATGGCGATACCGCCGACGTCGTGACGGTCATAGTCGAGGGAGAAGCCGAATTTGGTCTGCACCTTTTCCAGTACCTTGATGGCCTCTGCCATCACTTCCGGGCCAATGCCGTCACCCGGCAATACTGCGATCCGATAACTGCTCATACTCTCTCCGTCTTGATAGTGTGATTCCGTTTCATCCGGGAGGCCGGTCCGGACCACTGCCCAGGCCCCGGTCCTCCCCATGTCATGCTGTCATCTTGTCCGGCGGCGAGCTCAGACGGTTTCCGATTTGATGGGGTTGTTGCGCTCCATCTGCTCGGCCACCTGGTCCGCGCGCCAGATGCTGTTGATCACGTGGACCAGGGCCTGGGCCGAGGATTCGATGATGTCGGTGGCCAGCCCCATGCCGTGGAACTTGCGCCCCTTGTACTCGGCGACGATGTCCACCTGGCCGAGGGCGTTCTTGCCCTCGCCCTTGCCCTTGAGTTCGTATTTGTCGATGCGGATCTCGTAGCCGGTGATGCGGTTGATGCACTGGTAGACCGCATCCACCGGGCCGTTGCCGGTGGCGGCCTCGCACACCAGATCCTGGCCTACCTTGAGCTTGACCGAGGCGGTGGCGAGCACCGAGCTGCCGCTCTGCACGCCGAGGTACTCCAGCTTGAAGTGCTCGGGCTCCTCGTGGATCTGGCTGAAGAAGGCGAGGGCCTCCAGGTCGTAGTCGAACACCTGGCCCTTCTTGTCGGCCAGGGTGAGGAACTTGGCGTAGAGATCGTCGAGGTCGTAGCTGCTCTCGGCGTAGCCCATGGACTCCATCCGGTGCTTGATGACGTGGCGGCCGGAGCGGGAGGTCATGTTGAGGTTGTTCTGGGTGAGACCGATGCTCTCGGGGGTGATGATTTCATAGGTGTTCTTCGCCTTGAGCACGCCGTCCTGATGGATGCCTGAGCTGTGGGAGAAGGCGTTGGCGCCGACGATGGCCTTGTTGGGCTGCACCGGCATGTTGCAGATTTGACTGACGAGGGTGCTGGTGCGGTGGATCTCGCTGTGGCGGATGTTGGTGTGTACCCCGAGCAGGTCGGCGCGGGTTTTCAGGATCATCGCGACCTCTTCCAGAGAGCAGTTGCCAGCACGCTCGCCGATGCCGTTGATGGTGCACTCGATCTGGCGGGCCCCCATCTGCACGGCACTGATGGAGTTGGCCACCGAGAGGCCCAGATCGTCGTGGCAGTGCACCGAGATGATGGCCTTGTCGATGTTGGGTACCCGGTTGAACAGGGTGTGGATGATGCCGGAGAATTCGGTCGGCACCGTGTAGCCCACGGTGTCAGGAATGTTGATGGTGCGGGCGCCGGCCTTGATGGCGGCTTCCACCATGCGGCACAGGTTGTCTATCGGGGTGCGGCCCGCATCCTCGCAGGAGAACTCCACGTCATCGGTGTAGCGCAAGGCGTGCTTGATGGCGCCGACCCCCATCTCCAGCACGTCTTCGAAGCTCTTTTTCAGCTTGCTCTCCACGTGGATGGAGGAGGTGGAGATGAAGGTATGGATGCGAAATGCCTCTGCCACTTTCAAGGCTTCGCCGGCGGCATCGATGTCTTTTTGCAGGGCGCGAGCCAGGGCGCAGACCCGGCTGTTCTTGATGTGGCGGGCGATGGTCTGAACCGATTGAAAATCGCCGGGGGAGGAGACGGGGAAACCCACTTCCATGATATCGACACCGAGCCGCTCCAGCGCCTGGGCGATCTGCAGCTTCTCCTTGACCGTCAAGCTGGCCGACAGCGCCTGCTCACCATCACGCAAGGTGGTGTCGAATATGATGACCCGATCTGACATGTGACTTCCCTCTTCCTAAGTTCGCTGCGTGCATCCTGCATGGCATAAAAAAACCCGTGCGGGGTGCACGGGTTTCTGTAAATTCCGGCTATGCCTTAGCCCGGCTACAAGGATCCCGCGCGAGGAGTCGCGATTAGGGAGAGCAGTAGTAGCGGAGCGGCAATACGCATGATGTCTCAATCCTTCCAGTCGATAACGCTACTACCAATAACGAGATTTTTATGCTGTGTCAACCGGAATGGACAGGTTCAATCCACTGGTTTATTTAATCGGATTGTAAAGGAGTGCAAATTCTCTTGTCCCATATTCGGTTCATGCCTGATTATCTGGTCATTCCTGCTGTACTCGATCACCCGCACAATCAGATCGACTTATCAGCCCTTGCTGAATTATCTGAGGTATTCCATGGAAAAACGCAGACCTGGCCGTCCAGTCGGACGTTCCGACATTCGTGACAAGCTGCTTGCCGCCGCACGCGAACGTTTTCTCAACACCCCCTACAGCAAGGTGACGACCCGCGAGATTGCCGAGCTGGCAGGCTCCAATCTGGCGATGATCCACTACTACTTCGGCAGCAAGGAAGGCCTCTACAAGGCGGTGCTGGGGGATGTGGCCGAGCCTCTCGAGCAAGCCTGGCACGACGAGAGCAGCAACCGCAGCCTGACCGATCTGCTCAATACCTACTATCAGGTGATGGCGCCCAACAGCGAGCTGACCTCCGCCATCTCCAGCGCATTGTCCACTGAAAAGAGCCCGGGGCGTGATTTTGTTCTGAGCCGCCTGCTGGATCGCCAACTTCCCCAGTTCGATGCCCTGCTCGAATCCATGCGTTCCAACGGCCAGCTGGCGGACAACCTGGACCCCGAGATGCTGAAGATCTCCTTCCTCAGCATGATGTGGCAGCCGTTCGTGATGAAGGATCTCTACGAACAGGTGTTTGGTCTGACGGTGGACGAGCACTTCATGAGCCGCCTCGCGGCCCACAACTGCCGCCTGATGGAAAACGGCCTGCGCGGTGCCCTGAACTGACTTTTTCGGGATGACGGATGAAAAAGGGCCCCTGGGCCCTTTTTTTCATCAATCTGTTATCTGGGCGTCAACGAAGTGTCATGCCGCCCTCCTAGTCTGCACTCAGGATGCAAGGGAGGGCCGTGATGAACAAGATCCAGCAATGGGACCTGCGGGTGTGCCGTGTCTGCCTGCTCCACCCCTACAATCAGCCGCAGGCCAGGATAAGCCGGCTTGTCTCCCGTACCGGTGACGGCCCCCTCTATGCCGTGGCGGCCTGCCTGCTCTGGTGGCAGGGGAGCGCCGGGCAGGAGGCGGTCAGGGTGGCGCTCTGGGCGTTTGCCCTCGAGTTGCCGCTCTACCTGCTGCTCAAGAATGCCCTCAAACGCCAGCGCCCGGCAGGGCTGCCTGTCTTCATCACCCCGTCGGATCGTTACAGCCTGCCCTCTGGCCATACTGCGGCCGCCTTTCTGATGGCGACCGTAGTGGCCGCCAGTTTCCCGCTCTGGGCACCGCTGCTGTTTGTCTGGGCCGCGCTGGTGGGGGCGTCCCGCCTGCTGCTCGGGGTGCATTATCTGAGCGATCTGGTGGCCGGGGCGCTGCTTGGCGGTGGTTGCGCCCTCTGGGCGCTGGGTTGGAGCCAGGGATGAGGATACTGTTCGGCGTTCAGGGGACCGGCAACGGTCATATCAGTCGTAGCCGGACCCTGGCGCGCGCATTGAAGAGCAGGGGCGTGGCGGTGGACTATCTGTTCAGCGGGCGCGCCGCTGACGGCTACTTCGAGATGGGGGAGTTCGGGGATTATCGCACCTTCCCCGGTATCACTTTCGCCAGCCATCAGGGGCGAATCTCGGGCTGGCGCACCCTCAAGGGACTCTCTCCCCTGCGTTTCTGGCAAGATCTGCGTGTCCTCGATTGTCGCGAGTACGATCTGGTCATCAGCGACTTCGAGCCGCTCACTGCCCATGCTGCTCGCCGCTGGGGCAAACCCAGCCTCACCATCAGCCATCAGGCGAGCTTCGACTGGCCGATCCCGCGCTGGGGAGAGAGCGGCTTCAACCGCCAGCTGATGCGCCATTTTGCGCCGGTACGCCAGTCCCTGGGACTGCACTGGTTCCATTTCGGCCAGCCCCTGCTGCCTCCCATCGTCGATCCCCTCGAGCCGGTGCCGGACAACCAGCAGATCCTGGTCTATCTGCCATTCGAGCAGACAGAGACGATCGCGGCCCTGTTGTCGCGTTTCAGCACGCAGTCGTTCATCTGCTTCCATCCCGAGGTGCGCAAGCGTAGCGAGTGGCGCAACATCCGCTTTGAACCTCAGGCCAGAGAGGGGTTCAAGCTGGCGCTGGCCGGTTGTCGCGGGGTCATCAGCAATGCGGGATTCGAGCTTGCCTCCGAGGCGCTCTCCCTTGGCAAGAAGCTGCTGGTCAAACCCCTGGGTGGCCAGTTCGAGCAGTTGACCAACGGCAGGACCCTGGAGCTGATGGGGCTGGCCCAGTTGATGGACAGCCTGGATGCCAATGCGGTGCGAAGCTGGCTGGAGGCCCCTTCTCCTGGCAGAGTACGCTATCCCGATGTGGCAGGAGAGCTGGCCGACTGGTTGTTGGCCGGGGCCGGGGAGGAGGTGGGGGCGCTCTCCCGCCGCCTCTGGGGCAGGACTCTCTTTCCGGAGGAGGTGTGTGACAGCCTGGGGGAGCTTGCCAGCCGTACCGGCCAGGAGCGTCCCTGGTTATCCCAACTCAGCGCCTTTGACTAAACTGAGTCGATCCCACCACGGAGAGGACGGACACCATGCGCTTTACCAATGAAAACGGCGACACCATGACCCTGGCAGACAATCTCACCCTGCATGAGCTGCTCGACATGGGTGTCAGCATCTCGGTCTGCGAAGAGACGGATCCGGATCAGCAGATCTGGCTGGCAGAACCCGAAGACGAGCAGTGAAACCAGCCAGTTTTTGACGGCCCACCCCCTCGGGGTGGGCCGTTTATTTTGTTCCTCACCGACGCGGGCAGCATGATCCGCTGGTTGTTCCCCCCAGGGCCCCTCTTTGTTGCCCGTCTGGTGGCCAAGTCACTGAATGTTAATAGCTGTTTGAAATTTATGACTGTTCTGGTCAGACAAAGCCGTGGACAAGCGTTCACGGGCGGGTTAAGTTGGTTTTTCACCCGCTTTTCGGGTGAATGATGGAAAACCCCTATTTTTCTACTATCGACGGCTCCGAACTCGCCTGATCTGCCTGCAGACAACAACAAGACTCGGATCGGCGCTGCCGGGAAGCAGCGGACTGTGGATAGCTTTCGCTTAACGGAGCAAAGCCTGGAGGGCTTTATCATGGAGATGTTATCAGGCGCCCAGATGGTGGTTAGAGCGCTGGAAGATCAGGGAGTGGAACACGTTTTCGGCTACCCTGGTGGCTCAGTGCTCGACATCTATGACGCTCTCTTCGAAAACGGCAAGATGGAGCATGTCCTGGTGCGGCACGAGCAGGCCGCAGTGCACATGGCGGACGGTTACGCCCGCTCCACCGGCAAGGTGGGCACTGTGCTGGTGACCTCGGGTCCCGGCGCCACCAACTGCATCACGGGGATCGCCACCGCCTACATGGATTCCATTCCCCTGGTGATCCTGTCCGGCCAGGTGCCGACCAGCATGATCGGGGAAGATGCGTTCCAGGAGACCGACATGATCGGCATCTCCCGCCCGGTGGTGAAGCACAGCTTCCTGTGCAAGAAAGCCAGCGACATTCCCGAGGCCATCAAGAAGGCCTATTACATTGCCGCCAGTGGCCGCCCGGGGCCCGTGGTGGTGGATCTGCCCAAAGACGTGCAGAATCCGAAAGAGAAGTTCCCCTATCAGTATCCCGAGTCCGTTTCCCTGCGCTCCTACAATCCGACCAAGGCCGGACACAAGGGCCAGATCAAGCGGGCTGCCAAGCTGCTGACCGAGGCGAGCCGCCCGGTCATGTACGTGGGTGGCGGCGCCATCAACGCCAATGCGGATCACCTGGTGACCAAGCTGGCGGAGCTGCTGAACCTGCCGGTGACTACCACGCTCATGGGGCTGGGCGCCTTCTCCGGCACCCATCCGCAGTTTATCGGTATGTTGGGGATGCACGGTACCTTCGAAGCGAACAAGAGCATGCACAACGCGGATCTCATCTTCGCCGTGGGTGCCCGTTTCGATGATCGCGTGACCAACAACGTAGCCAAGTTCTGCCCCAACGCTACCATAGTCCACATCGACATCGACCCCACCTCCATCTCCAAGACGGTACAGGCCCATGTGCCCATCGTCGGCTCGGTGGAAACCGTGCTGGAACAGATGCTGGAAGTGATCCGCGAGTGCGGCTTTGACAACGACAAGCAGGCGCTGGCGGACTGGTGGGAGCAGATCAACCAGTGGCGCTCCCGCAACTGCCTGGCTTATGAGACCCATCCCACCCTGATCAAGCCGCAGCAGGTCATCGAGACTCTCTACAAGGTGACCAAGGGGGAGGCGTTCGTTGCCTCCGACGTGGGCCAGCACCAGATGTTTGCCGCTCTCTACTACCCGTTTGCCAAGCCGCGTCAGTGGATCAACTCCGGCGGTCTCGGCACCATGGGCTTTGGCATTCCCGCCGCCATGGGGGCCCAGTTTGCCAATCCGGAAGCCGTGGTCTGCTGCGTCACCGGCGACGGCTCGGTGCAGATGAACATCCAGGAGCTCTCCACCTGTATGCAGTACGGGGTGCCCATCAAGATCATCTCCATCAACAACCGTGCGCTGGGAATGGTCAAGCAGTGGCAGAAGATGTTCTACGGTGGCCGCCACAGCCACTCCTACATGGAATCCCTGCCTGACTTCGTCAAGCTGGCGGAAGCCTATGGCCACGTCGGCATCGCGGTGAGCGATCCGGCGGAGCTGGAGAGCGCCATGGAGAAGGCCTTTGCCATGAAGGACAGACTGGTGTTCATGGACATCTCGGTCGATCCGGACGAGCACGTCTATCCGATGCAGATCAAATTTGGCGCCATGGACGAGATGTGGCTGAGCAAGACGGAGAGAACCTGATGAGACACATCATTTCAGTACTGCTGGAGAACGAATCCGGCGCCCTGAGCCGTGTGGTAGGCCTCTTCTCCCAGCGCGGCTACAACATCGAGACCCTGACGGTGGCCCCCACCGAGGATCCCACTCTGTCCCGCATGACCATCGTCACCATGGGGGATGAGCGGGTGCTGGAGCAGATCCAGAAGCAGCTGCACAAGCTGGTGGACGTGCTCAAGGTGTGTGACCTGAGCGAGGGTGAGCACATCGAGCGGGAGATCGCGCTGGTCAAGGCGCGCGCCGCCGGTGGTGCCCGTGACGAACTGAAGCGGCTGGCGGACATCTTCCGTGGCCAGATCGTCGACGTCACCCCCGAGCTCTACACGGTGCAGCTCGTCGGGACCAGCGAAAAGCTGGACGCCTTCATCAAGACGGCTGCCCAGACCAACGAGATCATCGAAGTGGTGCGCTCCGGTGTCTGTGGCATCTCCCGGGCGGACAAATCCCTGCGTCCCTGATGTGGCCGGATGTGAAAATAGTTGTTCAAGGGCTCTTCGGAGCCCTTTTTCGTGTCTGGCAGCGTTGCGGGCAAGTGGGGGGGCCGGTAGGGATGATGGCCATAGCATCAGGAGGTTATCGAGGGGGTGAAAGAGAAGGGGCAAGGGAGGGTCTTCACCTGTCATTTTCTTTCAAATGATCGGTAAACTATCCACAAAAGCTGTGGAAAACTCTGTAGATTAGCGGTGTGTCTGGCGTTAGTCTCATGATCTTAAAGAGATATTTCAATTTGATCCTGGCTGGATCGCATTTGTGCAATCCCCTGGCGAGGGTGTGAGCATTTGCTTATCCCTCGTGCCTTGCCAAGGGCGGAACGCGGATCTGTCCGTGGATCCGGACGGGATCCCGATCTGATCTTGCGGATCAACATTTCTGGGCGCGAGCCATAAAAAAAACCCGCCTCTCGGCGGGTTTTTCATTGCATCGGACTGCGGGTCGATTACTCGGCCTGGGCTGCCTGGATACCGGTCAGGGCGATGGTGTAGACGATGTCGTCCACCAGGGCGCCACGGGAGAGGTCGTTGACCGGCTTGCGCATGCCTTGCAGCATGGGGCCGATGGAGACCAGCTCGGCGGAGCGCTGTACCGCCTTGTAGGTGGTGTTGCCGGTGTTGAGATCCGGGAACACGAACACGGTGGCCTTGCCGGCAACCGGGGAGTTCGGTGCCTTGGACTTGGCGACGTTCTCCATGATGGCCGCATCGTACTGCAGCGGGCCGTCGATGATGAGGTCGGGACGCTTGGCCTTGGCCAGCTCGGTGGCTTCACGCACCTTCTCCACGTCCGCGCCGGCGCCGGAGGTGCCGGTGGAGTAGGAGATCATGGCCACGCGCGGCTCGATGCCGAAGGCGGCAGCGGAGTCGGCGGACTGGATGGCGATCTCGGCCAGCTGCTCGGCAGTGGGATCCGGGTTGATGGCGCAGTCACCGTAGACCAGTACCTGGTCCGGCAGCAGCATGAAGAAGATGGAGGAGATCAGGGAAGAGCCCGGAGCGGTCTTGATGATCTGCATCGGCGGACGGATGGTGTTGGCAGTAGTGTGTACTGCGCCGGATACCAGACCGTCAACTTCATTGCGCTCCAGCATCATGGTACCCAGTACCACGTTGTCTTCCAGCTGCTCGCGGGCAACCACTTCGGTCATGCCCTTGTTCTTGCGCAGCTCGACCAGACGGGCCACGTAACGCTCGCGTACGGCAACGGGATCGATGATCTCGACGCGGTCGGTCAGGATCACGCCCTGCTGTTCAGCGACGCGGCGGATCTCATCCGGGTTGCCCAGCAGCACCGGACGGGCGATACCGCGCTCGGCACAGATGGCGGCCGCCTTGATGGTGCGCGGCTCTTCCCCTTCCGGCAGCACGACGCGCTTGTTGGCCTGACGGGCCAGCTCGGTCAGCTGATAGCGGAAAGCCGGCGGGCTCAGGCGACGGGAGCGGGTGGACTTGGCGGAGAGAGACTCGATCCAGTGCTTGTCGATGTGACCAGCAACGTAGTCCTGCACCAGCTCGATACGCTCGCGGTCATCTTCCGGGATGTCGACGTTGAAGTTCTGCAGGCTGACGGCGGTCTGCCAGGTGTTGGTGCCGGTGATCATGATCGGCAGGCCGGTGGCCATGGCCTGTTGGCACAGTGCCATCACCTGGGGTTCCGGATGGTAGTTGCCGGTCAGCAGCAAGGCACCCAGCTTGACGCCGTTCATGGCGGACAGGCAGGCGGAGACGATGACGTCGGAACGGTCGCCGGAGGTCACCAGCAGGCTGCCTGGACGGAAGTGCTCGATCATGTTGTGGATGGAGCGGGCGCAGAAGGTCACGGTCTGCAGGCGGCGGCTTTCCAGCTCACCCTTGTTGATGATCTTGGCGGCCAGGTGCTTGGCGAGATCCTTGGCGCGCGGTGCGATCAGCTGGGTGTTCCAGGGGATGCAGCCGAGGATGCGCAGCGGACTCTTGCCGAAGACCTGCAGCACTTCCAGGTTGTGGCCGGTATCGGCGCCGTGGTGGTGCGCTTCGAACATCTCGGTCAGGTCGGGACGGGTCACGCCGTGCTCGTCAACCGGGGCACCCACCTTGTTGATGACGCAGCCCACGATGCGCGGGTTGTTGACGCCACCGAAGTTGGAGCAGGCCAGCTCGATGCGCTCTTTGAGCTTCTGGCTGGAGTCGTTGCCCGGATGGGTCACGAACACCATGTCGGCATCCAGCGCCTTGGCGACGTCGTAGTTCAGCTTGTTGGCAAAGGGTTGCTTGTCGGTCGGAACCAGGCCCTCGATCACCACCACTTCGGCGCCGCTGGTCTTCACGTGCTCTTCGAAGCGGGCCACGATCTCTTCCAGCAGGATGTCGGTGTTGCTGGAGGTGATCATGTTCTCGGCGTAGGAGAGGGCGAACGGCTCGGGCGGGTTGATGTTGGCAGCGGCGCGGATCACGGCGGTGGAGCGCTCGGTACCGGTTTCACCCGGACGCGGCTGGGCGACCGGTTTGAAGAAGCTGACATTGACACCGTGACGTTCCATGGCGCGAACGACGCCAAGACTCACGGAGGTTACGCCGACACCAGTGCCGACCGGGATGAGCATAATAGTGCGTGCCACTTATTACCCCTTGTTCATTTTTTGGGATCAGGAAAAGGCCGCCCTGGGGCGGCCTTGCTCTACAGCTAATTTATGCGCCGACCAGTTCCAGCGCGTCGTGGGCGATGACCCACTCTTCGTTGGTCGGGATAACCAGGGCCTTGGTGGAACCAGCCTTGGTGATCTCGCCGCCCTTGCCGAAGCGAGCCTTCAGGTTGGCGTCGTGGTCGACGTCAAAGCCCAGCAGGCCCAGCTTGTTCAGGGTGATCTCACGGATCGGGGCGGAGTTCTCGCCGATGCCACCGGTGAAGACCACGGCATCCAGACGACCGTCCATGGCGGCGGCGTAGGCACCGATGTACTTGGCCAGACGGTAGCAGTACACGTCCATGGCGCGCTTGGCTTCTTCCTTGCTGTCGTAGTTGTCTTCAACGAAACGGCAGTCGGAGGTGACTTCGGTCAGACCCTGCAGGCCGGATTCCTTGGTCAGCATGGTGTTGATTTCGGCAACGCTCATGCCCAGCTTGTCGTGCAGGAAGAAGATGATGGCCGGATCGATGTCACCGGAACGGGTACCCATCACCAGGCCTTCCAGCGGGGTCAGGCCCATGGAAGTGTCGACGGACTGGCCGTTCTTGATGGCGCAGACGGAGCCGCCGTTGCCCAGGTGGCAGTTGATGATGTTGAGCTCTTCCACCGGCTTGTTCAGCTGCTTGGCCGCTTCCAGGCTGATGTAGTAGTGGCTGGTGCCGTGGGCGCCGTAGCGACGGATGCCGTTCTCTTTGTAGAGCTTGTACGGCAGGGCGTACAGGAAGGCTTCTTCCGGCATGGTCTGGTGGAAGGCGGTGTCGAACACGGCGACGTTCTTCTCGGCCAGTTCCGGGAAGACCTTCAGGGCGGCACGGATACCGATCAGGTGAGCCGGGTTGTGCAGCGGTGCGTAAGGAATGGCGGCTTCGATGCCGGCAATGACGTCATCACAGATGCGAACGGAGGAGGTGAAACGCTCGCCGCCGTGTACCACGCGGTGGCCGATGGCGATCAGGTTCTTGGACAGTTCCGGGTTGAGCGGCAGGATCTTGTGAACGATGAAGTCCAGCGCTTCCTGGTGAGCGGCACCGGCACCCAGATCAGCGTTGCCTTTCTCGCCGTTCAGCTTCCACTTGATGCGGGCGTCGTCGAGGTTGAAGCATTCGGCCAGGCCGGACAGCAGGTCATCACCGGTGGTTGCGTCAATGACAGCAAACTTCAGGGACGAGCTGCCACAGTTAAGAACAAGAACCAGCTTACTCATGAATAAATCCTATCGCAGATTGGGTTGGGTTGGAGGATGCGCCGGACGCGGTGCGTCCAAAAACTATCAACTTATCCTTATGAGGGTTGGCAATCTGTTGCTTGCCCCTTGTATAGTGATACAAGACCCGAAATTCAGACGTCCCTGACTGGTCAGTGGCCGTGCCCCAGCGTAAAAATGGGCGTACAAAGGATAACCTGATTGTTGAAAAATAACAAAGTCATCCTCAACCTTTGTTATTGCCTCTCAAATATTGTCGAGGTTTTGCCGTTAATGCGTTCGAAAAGAGCTCGGAGGTAGCATGAGCATGAACATTTTTGGAACTAAATTACAGCAAGGCCGTCATTATATGACTCTTTGGCCGCGCCGTCCCGAGCTTAATTCCATGTTCCCGGAGAATCGGGTGATCAAGGCCACCGAATTCGCCCTCAAGGTGATTCCGGCACTGGCGGTGCTCAGCGTCATGGTGCAGTTCCAGTTTGGCGAGCTTCATTACTGGCCCTCCGTGATGGCGTCCGTGCTCTTCCTGCTCAGCCTGCCGCTGCAAGGGTACTACTGGCTCGGCCAGCGCGCCGATACCCGGCTGCCTCCCTCCCTCGCCACCTGGTATCGGGAGATAAACGGCAAGATGAACGAGCAAGGGGGCCAGCGTCAGCTGGTGGCCCGTCCCCGCTACGAAGAGCTGGCCGATACCCTCAACGCCGCCTTCAAGCAGCTGGACAAATCCTTCCTCTACGAATGACTTTCCGGGGTCAGACTGACGACAAAGGCGCCCTCAGGCGCCTTTTTCACATTCAGGCTGCCAGCACCTTGCTGATCTCCTGGATGGAGAGCTTGTACTGACGGGGGCACTGACGCCAGACCGCCAGCATGCGCTGGTACTTGTCCCGCATGGCGATGTCGCTGGAGAGCTCGTCGCAGGGGCAGGGCAGTTCGGGGAAGCGCTTGTCCACTTCCAGCAGGAAGCAGACGTAATCCGCCAGTTCCCGCTCCTGGCTGCGGCTGTAGCCGTTGAAGGCAAGGCGGCTCTCGTTGACATCGGCCCGGGCGCTGGCATCCAGGTTGCCCCAGGAGATGGCCAGAGCATGGTGCAGCTCCAGGGTGTCCAGCACCTCCTGGCAGGTGGCGAGATCCAGATGGCCGAAGCTCTTCTCCAGCTCGAGGATCTGCAGGCAGTAGCCGCGCTCGACTATGGTGCTGGCACGCTGGTAAAACGCCGCCTTTTCCGGATTGAGTTTGGCCAGGATCTCGTACTGGTTGCTCAGGATCAGGCGTTCGGTGTGGCTCATGTTCATGGGCTGTCTCGCTGGAAAATGAATCTGGGGTCACGTTAACCCATATCCAGGATGAATTTTTTGATCTGAGAGGGGAGGTTGGCGAGAAAAAGGGGGAAGAGGCGCCCTGGTGAGCCGCCAGAGAGTGGGGGCTGATGCCGTGGTGAAACGAGCAGGGCCCGCCATGGCGAGCCCTGCAACAATGCCGCAGGTGGCTTACCCCTTGACGAGGTCGAGCACCACCTGATGGTGATCGCTGGTCTTGAACTTGTCGAAGCGATGGGCAACCTTGCCCTCTTCGTCGATGAGGAAGCTCAGGCGATGAATGCCGTCATACTCCTTGCCCATGAACTTCTTCGGGCCCCAGACGCCAAAGGCATCGGCCACCGCGTGATCCTCATCGGCCAGCAGGCGGAAGTTGAGGTTGTCGCGCTCCTCGAACTTTTTCAGGCGCTTGGCGCTGTCCGGGCTGATGCCGAGCACCACCACATTGAGGGCAGCCAGCTCGCTATTGACGTCGCGCAGACCGCAGGCCTGGGTGGTGCAACCCGGGGTCATCGCCTTGGGGTAGAAATAGATCAGCACCTTCTTGCCGCGCAGATCGGCGAGGCGAACCTGATTGCCGTCCTGATCGGAGAGGGAGAAATCGGGGGCCTGGGTACCAGCTTCTAGTGGTGACATGGGGTCTCCTCGGATAAACGCCGTCAGGCGTACTTGTGATTGACGATGAATTCGAACGACTCGGCGCCCAGTCCACGACAGAAATCGGCGAAGGCCGTCTTCGAGCCTGGCTCTTCTCCCTGCTTGGAGAGATTCAACTGAAAGTTCGCCTTGAGCAGGTTGAAGGGCTGCTGTTCCAGGGTGATGGTCTGCATGGCCTGGATGTCCCAGCCGTGATCGCTGAAGAACTGGGTGCACTGACTTACGATGCCCGGCTGATCCCGGATCAGCACCTCTGCGCTGGCGCTGATGTCATATTGCAGGGAGTGGTGGCGCTCGGTGCGTTTCATCATGGTGATGAGATCCCACTCCTGGCTGCGCAGTGGGAGGCTGATTTCCAGTTGCATCAGGCTGTTCCAGTCACCGGACAGCAGCATGATGAAGGTGAATTCGTTGCCGAAGATGCCAAGACGGCTGTCGACAATGTTGCAACCGCAGCCACTGACGTGACGGGTCACCTCATTGACGATGCCAGGCCTGTCCGTGCCGATGGCCGTTACGACCAGGTAGTGAGTCATAAATCGTCTCTCGTCCATTATTGAGAATGCGTTGACCGCGGGTGCCGGCACCCTGCCGTGAGGCCTCTTGTGCGCTCGTGCATTCATACGTTTTGTGCCGGATGGTAACACGGCTTGTCCCGTGCCTCCCTTGTTTTTCAAAAGGGGCAGCTTTACCATTACGCCCCTGAAAATCGGGAGAATTATCCATGTTACGCGGTAGTATTGTTGCGCTCGTTACCCCCATGCTGCCTTCGGGCGACATCGATTGGGTCAGTCTGGCAGCGCTGGTGGAATATCATGTGGATGCCGGGACCAGCGCCATCGTCGCCGTGGGAACCACGGGAGAGTCGGTCACCCTGAGCGAGCAGGAACATATCGCCGTGGTTGAGAAGACGGTGGAATACGCCGCTGGACGCATTCCCGTCATCGCGGGCTGCGGCTCCAACAATACTGCTCACGCCATCGCCCTCTCCCGGCGTTTCGCCACCATGGGCGTGGTGGCGGGTCTCTCGGTTACCCCCTATTACAACAAACCCACCCAGGAAGGCCTCTATCGTCACTATTGTGCGATCGCCGAGGCTAGTGGTCTGCCTCAAATTCTCTATAATGTGCCCGGTCGCACCTGCTGTGACCTCAAACCCGAGACGGTGGCCCGTCTGGCCAAGGTGCCCGGCATCATAGGTTTGAAAGAAGCGACTGGCGATCTTGGCCGTACCCCGCTGCTGCGCGAACTGTGCGGGCCGGATTTTGCGCTTTATAGTGGCGATGACGCCAGCGGATGTGATTTTATGCTGCAAGGGGGCGATGGTGTCATTTCGGTCACCACCAATATTGCGGCGCCCCAGATGGCCGACATGTGTCGTGCTGCCCTGGCCGGTGATGCCGGGCAGGCTCATGACATCAACAATCGATTGATGCCGTTGCATCAGACTCTGTTCTGTGAACCGAGTCCCATCCCGGTGAAATGGGCCTGTGCCCGGCTGGGATTGATGGCGACGGCGACCTTGCGTCTGCCCCTGACCGATCTCACCCCCGAGGGGGAAGCGGCGATGACGCGAGCACTGACGACTGCGGAGTTGATGGCGAGTGTTTAAAGCAAATGGAAAGGGAAATGCAGTGCGCCTGGTACTGAGTGTCGCGACGGTGGCCGTGCTGGCTGCCTGCAGCTCACCCCAGGAACGCAAAATGGCCAACCGTGGCTTCGAGTATGAAGAGAGCCGCCTCGAAGGCCGCGCCTTCCTTGTGCCCGCCGGGTTGAGTACCCCCGCCTTTAACAGCAATTTCGACATTCCGGCCCTGCCCGAGAGCAGCCGTGAGGGCGCCCTCGGGGCCAAGGTGGACGTGCGTCCGCCTGCCCAGTTGCTCACCGTGGTGCCCGGCAGCCAGGTGGTGGCCAATGCCAGCGAGCCGACCGTCGCCTTCTATGCCCTCAGCACCTCCCAGAGCGTGGAGCGCGATACCTGGGCCTTCCTGATGAACTTCCTGGCCGAACACAAGGTCACCACCGAGAAGCTGGATCAACAGGACGGCGTCTTGCAGACCGGCTGGTTTGACAACTCGGCGGTGCTCGATGGCTGGGCGGAAGATGACGATGACTTCAAGATCCGTCAGCGTTACCAGTTCACCCTGCGCAACGATGTGCAGCGCCACGCCATCAAGATGTCGGTACGGGTGCTGGATCACGAAGAGACCATCGACGGCGAGACCAGCACTGTGCTGACGCCGGCGGACGCCCAGCGTTATGCTACCCGCGCCCTGAACCAGTTCTCCCTCTATTACGACAAGCAGCTCAAGGCCCGTGAACAGCACAAGTCCAGCGATGGCATGGGGCTGGAGCTGGGTCTGGACAACAACGAGCTGAGCGCCTGGATTGCCGAAGGGTCGTTTGACCAGGTGTGGCGCCGCCTCAATCAGGTGCTGCCTGCCTATGGTTTCACCATCAAGGACACCCAGCAGTCCCTGGGCTGGATCGACGTGGAGTACGACGAGCCGGACAGCGAGTTCTGGAAGGCCAAGGGAGCGGAGCCCTTCAAGCTCGAGGAAGACAAGTATCGCTTCCAGCTCGGCGAGATGACGGGCGGCAAGACCTCCATCACCCTGTTCGACAAGGACAAGAAGCCTGTCGCATCCGGTGTCATCTCCCAGATGTACATCATCCTGTCCGAGGCCTTTGCCAAGGGCTTGGCCGATCAGGGGGCGAAGTAAGCATGGAAACAGGGGCCTCGTGCCCCTGTTTTGTTATGTCCGGGTTGCCGCAGGGCCAGCGTGCCGAGCCGGTTGCCCCGGGCCTGAGTACCTGATGATGTGAATCCCCCACAGACAGGGGTCTGGTGCCCCTACCTAACTAGTCCCACAACAGGAAGTGTTATTAGCCATGAGTCTTGCAGATCAAGTATTGGCGGTGAACGACGATTTGCCGATCCGTACCGATAAACCTGTCCATTCCGGCAAAGTGCGCAGCGTCTACTGGTTGACCCCGGCAGACAGTGCCCGGCTCATTCGGGAGAAAGGCTATGATGTGCCGGCCGATACGCCCCTGGCCCTCATGGTGATCAGTGATCGCATCTCGGCTTTCGACTGCATCTGGCAAGGGGTGGACGGTCTGAACGGCGTGCCGGGCAAGGGCGCGGCGCTCAATGCCATCTCCAGCCACTGGTTCAAGCTGTTCAAGGAGCAGGGGCTGGCGGACAGCCACATCCTGGACATCCCGCACCCCTTCGTCTGGATCGTGCAAAAAGCCCGTCCCGTGATGATCGAGGCGATTGCCCGCCAGTACATCACCGGCTCCATGTGGCGTGCCTACAAGGATGGTGAGCGGGAGTTCTGCGGCATCACCCTGCCGGAAGGGCTCAAGAAGGATCAGAAGCTGCCCGAGATCCTCATCACCCCGTCCACCAAGGGGATCCTCAAGGGGCTGGATGGCGTGCCGGAAGCGGACGACGTCAACGTCTCCCGCGGCGACATCGAGCGCCACCATCAGGCCTTCGGCTTCCGCTCCCCGGCGGACATCGACCGCTACGAGGCGCTGCTCAAAGAGGGCTTCAACGTCATCAGCGAGGCGCTGGCTGCCCTGGATCAGGTCTTCGTCGACACCAAGTTCGAGTTCGGTTACGTGACCGATGCCGCCGGTCGCGAGAAGCTCATCTACATGGATGAAGTGGGCACCCCCGACAGCTCCCGCATCTGGGACGGCGCTGCCCTTCGCGGCGGCGAGATCATCGAGAAGTCCAAAGAGGGCTTCCGCCAGTGGCTGCTGAACCACTTCCCGGATCCGGACATCCTGCTCAACAAGAACCGCATGCCCGAGCGCTTCGCCCTGGCCCGTGACAACAAGCTGCCCACCGAGGTGATGATGGATATCTCCCGCACCTATGTGGGGATCGCCGAGATGATCATCGGTCAGCCGCTGGTACGCAGTGCCAATCCGAAGCAGGAGATCATCGAGGTACTGCGGGAGCAGTACGGCCTGATCGACTGAGGCCGACCGCTTTTTTTGCCGCAGGCGCACAAACGTTTGCCGGTGGCAGGGGAGGCGTTTGCAACGCAGATGACAAAACGGGCCCCATGACGGGGCCCGTTTTCATTGGGTTGTCCGGAGCGCTCAGCCATTGACCCGGAAGATCTGACCGGTCTGTACCCCCAGTACCGATTTCTTGTAGGCCTGGGCCACCCGGGCGGCGGGTACCGGCACGAAGCCCGGGAAGAAGTCGGCATACTTGCTCATGGACTCTTCCAGCACGGTGGGGCTGACCACGTTGATGCGAATGCCCCTTGGCAGCTCGCAGGCGGCCCCTTTCACGAAGTGCTCGATGGCACCGTTGATGGTGGTGGCGCTCACCCCCCAGTGGATGGGCTCCTCGCTCAGAATGCCGCTGATGAGGGTGATGGAGCCACGGTCGCTCAGGTGGGTAATGGCGGCCTGGGTCAGGTTTATCTGGCCCATCAGCTTGCTCTGAAGCCCCACCTGCCACTGCTCGTCCGTCATCTCGGTCAGGGCATTGAAGGCGACGCTGCCGCTGGCGACCACCAGGGCATCGAAGGATCCGATCTGCTCGAAGAGCGCCCGGATGGAGGCGGGGTCGCGCATGTCCACTCTGGCATCCCCCTGGCTGTGACCGACCCGGATCACCTGGTGATCCTGGGCAAGCAGTTCGCTGACGGCGGCGCCAATGGTGCCGGAGGCACCCACAATCACAATCTTCATGTCTATCGCTCCTGGTTGAGATGAGTTGATGATAGCGGGATAAAAAGGGAGAAAAAGCGCTTATGATGAACCCATTGTTTCCACATTGGAGCTAATGATGGATATCACTCACCTGGCCAGTTTCTATGAAGTGGTGCAGCGGGGTAGTTTCTCCGCCGCTGCCGATGCCCTGGGGGTGAGCAAGGGGATGCTGAGTCGCCATGTGAGCGCCCTGGAGTCCGCCCTCAATGCCCAGCTGCTCCAGCGCACGACCCGCAGACTCAGCCTGACCGAGGCGGGGCGGGTGCTTCACCAGCAGGCCGGCGAGATCTTCGCCCTGGCCCGGGAGGCGGAGGAGGGGATCCGCGCCCTGACCGAGGAGGACAGCGGCCGCCTGCGCTTCACCTGCCCGGTCAGCACGGGGGACCGCATGGTGAGCGAGCTGCTCGCCCGTTTTGCCGAGCTCTGCCCCGGCGTCCAGGTCGAGCTCAACTTCACCAATACCATGATCGACATGAGCCAGGGGGAGAATGACATCGCTCTGCGGGCCATGGAGCTGATCCCCGACAACCTGGTGGCCCTGCCGCTCGGCAGGCTCAAGGATGTGGTGGTGGCAAGCCCCGCCCTGCTGGCGCGAGAGGGGATCCCCGCCACTCCCTATGAGCTGGGGGGGCGCTCCTGCCTGCTGCAGGGCCACAACCCGGACTGGGAGCAGTGGCACTTTCGCCAGGGGGAGGAGGAGGCGCACATCCTGGTGCAGGGGCGAGTGCGGGCCAACCACTACAGCACCCTGCTGCAACTGGCCCGGGCGGGCATGGGTTTTGCCAAGTGTCCACTGATGCTGGTGGAGGCCAGCCTGGCCCGAGGGGAGCTGGTGGCCGTGCTGACGGAGTGGCAGACCGGCCTGCACCCGATCCATGTGCTGCACGCCCAGCAGCGCCGGGTGCCGCGCAAGATCCGGCTGTTCAAGCAGGTGCTGGCCCAGTGGTTTGCCGAGCGGCCCCATTATCTGCTGGGGTGAGCCTGCATCCCGTTATTTTTCTGTCATCTGGGGCTGCTACCCTGCGCCCTTCATCGCGAAAGGAGAGTCAGGGAATGAAGCGTCATCAGGGTTGGGCAGGGGTTGCGCTGCTGTGCTGCGGCGGTGTGCAGGCCGAGGTCAGGGTCGAGGTGCCCCGGGATTTCCAGATCCTGGCGGTGAGCGCCGGCAAGGTGCAGGACGAGCAGCATGCCGTGCTGGCCGACGGGGAGCAGCAACTGCTGGTGCGCTACGAGGGGGTGATCCCGAGTCGCAACAGCAGCGACAACGATCGCCAGGTTCGCTCCGAGCCCCAGGTGCTTCGCTATGAGGCCCGCGGGCAGTCGGTGCGCCTGCAGGCTCCCGTGCCTGCGGACGAGGCCGGGATGGAACGCTACGCCAGGGCCCCAGTCCTGGGCCTGGTGGCGGGGGGGCAGCCCCTCGAGGTGCGTCAGGATACGCTGGTGGTGCAGGGGATGCAGATCGGCATGGACTGGCATGCGAGGTTGATGGAGTACAACCGCAGCGAGGGACCTGCCGTGCTCGCCGGTGCGGCGGATGTGACTGCGGCCGCCGTGGCGACGCCCCGGGCCTCCTCCGTGCCGGCCAGCGCCCTGGAAGGGCAGTTGCAACAGCTTTTCCTGCAGGCGGACCCCGCGCTTCGCAAGCGCTTCATCGGTTGGGCCGTGCCGCGCCTTTAAGTTTGCTCCCCGTTGCAGTAACGTGGGCACATCTTTGATTCCCGATGTGCCCATGTTGATCAGCGAGGCCCCCATGTTTGAATTGCACCCCCGCCTTCAGGCGGATACCCGGATACTCGGGGATCTGCCCCTGTGCCGCGTCCTGCTGGCCAAAGACAGCCAGTATCCCTGGCTGATTCTGGTGCCCCGGGTCGCCAACCTTCGGGAGATCCATCATCTGGCCCCCGAGCAGCAACAGCAGTTGATGCAGGAGTCCTGCGCCGTCGCCACCCTGATGGAGCGGGCACTCGGCCCGGACAAGATCAACGTGGCGGCCCTCGGCAATCTGGTGCCTCAGCTGCACCTGCACCACGTGGCCCGCTTCAGCTCGGATGCGGCCTGGCCCGGCCCCATCTGGGGTGCCTGTCCCGCCATTCCCTATGAGGAGCAGGCCTTGCAAGGGGCGGCTGCCAGTTGGCAAACCCGTCTGGCTACCCTGGATGGATTTCAGCCATTTCTGACTGATAATCCAGTCAAGTGAGAGGTGGCTCGCGCTTTGGGCACCGGGATCACGCAATCTGTTAGCGTATCGCGTCGGTGCATGGTGACATGGGCGACACGAGTGACAGCCCCATTATTTCGATCAGCAGGAAGGTTCCATGATAGTGACAAGATCCGAGGATGATGCCGTATTGACCACAGAGGACGTACTGCTGAGCCTGTGCAATTCGGTGACGAGCGTATTGAGTGCGGCGACCCAGACCCAGGTGCGCTTCTCCGGCATGGTGCAGCGGATCAGCAAGACCTGCCTCAAGCCTGACATCGGCTGTTTCGTGCTGTTTGACGGCGGCTTCTCCGGGCTGGTGGTGATCAACTTCTCCGCTGCCGCGGCCATGGAGCTCTACCAGAGCTACATGCTGAGCATGGGGCTCTCCAAGGAGGATCTTGCCATCTCCCACACCTCGGACGAGGTGAGCAACGTCATGGGCGAGCTGATGAACCAGATCGTCGGCAGCTTCACCACCAAGGTGGGGCGCGAGCTTCAGACCCACATCACCCAGAACCAGCCCAAGATGCTGGCGCTCAACAAGCAGGTGATGCTGAGCGTCGACACCAACCTCGACAATCCCGAGACCCGCCGGGTGACCTTCTTCACCGCCAGCAACAACATCTTCTATCTGGAGCTGGCCATGGACAAGACGGAGTTTATCCGGATCCATGATGGCGGCGTGCAGGAGGAGGTGGATCCCGACGAGCTGATCGCCCAGGCCAAGCAGTCAGCCAAACCGGCACCGGCGGCCGCGCCGGCGAGCAACGAGCACGACGATCTGCTGGATTCCCTCGGCATCTGATGGTCGAGGGTTGTGCAAATGAAGAGGCCACCCCGGGGGTGGCCTTCTTGCTTGGGGCGGGTCAGAAGTTGTAAAGCAGCCCGGTACTGAAGCGAAGCGCCTCGGCATCGTAGAAGTCGATGTCGGAGTCGGCGCTGGAGTAGGCCGCGGTGAAGGTGGCGGCAAGGGGTTTGATGCCGAACAGGTTGTGCCAGAAGAAGGTGCCATTGAGGGCGAACTCGCTGGCATCGGCGCGCTGGCCGAACAGGGGATTCGCCGCGTCATACTTGCGCTTGCCGGCGTAGAGGTTGCTCACGATGGACCACTGGGAGGCGCGCTTGGCATAGGTCAGCTGCAGACCGGTGTTCTTGAAGCTCTCCGCGCTCCCGTCCAGGCGGGCCTCCTTGTAGAGGAAGGCGGGCTCCAGCAGCTGGTCGCCGCCGAAGTGGTACTGGTAGGAGACAGCCAGGTCGTGGACCTTGCCATTGCGGCTCAGCATGGAGGCGTAGTGGGTGCCGTGGGTCAGGTCATATTGCTGGCCGCTGCGCTCCTCGTCGAGCTCCACTTCCCGGCTGGTCAGGGTGGCGTAGACGTTGCTGCCCCAGATCCTGTCCCAGGCAAAGCGCACCCCTTTCGAGGTGAGATCGGTGGCGCTGCGGTCCACGCCGGTGGCGAAGGGATCGCTCCACACTTCCACCGGCATGAGGTTGAACACCAGGGAGGTGGCGACGATACCCTTGTCGCCCATCTCCTGGCGCAGACCGAGTTGCTGGGTAAAGTCGAAGCGCACCGCGTCCTGGATGAGGTTGCCGAGGAAGACCTGGGTGCGGGTATCGGCGAAGGTGTAGCGGATATCGGCATTGAGCAGCGGGCTCAGACCGCTTTCGCGGCCGGGGGAGCCCAGATCATCGATACGGCTGTTGCTGTCGTCACCGGCATAGAAGTTGGACTTGTGGCTGCCGGCATTGACCCCGCCCAGCAGAAAACCGGACCAGCCGGTCTGGCGGGGGATCTCCCCCAGATCGGCGTGGGCGGTGGTGGCGACCAGCAGGCCAAGGCTCAACAGAACATGATTTCGCATCGGGTATGCTCCTGACATAACGAATGAGAAGGGTGACAGTGCGCCCCGGTATCCCGGTGGAACCGGTGCTGACTGAGGCATGGCAGGCATGCTACCCCAGCCGGAGTGTGACGTTAATCAATAATTGAATACGCGACGGACAAGAGTTCATGGCGCCGTACTGGTATCCTGTTTGCGCAAGAAAAGGGGAGAAAACAACGAGATGAAGCAGATCAAATCCTGGGCGCAATATTACGTCGACCTGATGACCAAGCTGGGACTGGTGCGCTTCAGCATGTTCCTGGCCACCGCCATCATAGTGCTGGCCGTGTCGATCCAGATGGGGGTGACCCTGTTTTTGCGCGGCACAGTGGACATCGTCGACCTGGTGCGCTCTGTCTTCTTCGGCCTGCTGGTGACCCCCTGGGCCGTCTATTTTCTCTCCATCGTGGTGGATCAGCTGGAGGACTCCCGCCAGCGGCTGACCCGGATGGTGCGCAAGTTGCAAGACATGCGCGAGCGGGATCTCGAGCTCAACAGCCAGTTGCAGGAGAACATCAGCCGGCTCAACGCCCAGATCGCCGAGACCAACCGGGCCGAGACCCTGCGCCAGCAAGCCATCGAGGATCTCGAGAACGAAGTGTTCCAGCGGGAGAAGGCCCAGCTGCATCTGGGGGAGCGTACCGCCCTCTTGCGCTCCTTCATCGACTGCTCCCCCGATCTGGTCTATTACCGCAACGAGGACGAGCAGTTCTCCGGTTGCAACCGCGCCATGGAGGAGCTCACCGGCAAGGTGGAAGCGGAACTCATCGGCCTGACCCCGTTCGATGTCTACAAGCACGACATCGCCAGCAAGGTGGTGGAGACCGACAAGCAGGTCTTCGCCCAGAACGAGCCGCTCACCTATGAGCAGTGGCTGGAGTATCCCGATGGCCGCAAGGCCTACTTCGAGCTGCGCAAGGTGCCCTTCTTCGACCGCTTCGGCAAGCGGCTCGGCCTGCTCGGCTTTGGTCGCGACATCACCGAGCGCAAGCAGTACCAGGACAAGCTGGAGAAGGCGAGTCGGGACAAGACCACCTTCATTTCCACCATCAGCCACGAGCTGCGCACCCCGCTCAATGGCATCGTCGGCTTAAGCCGGATGCTGATGGATACGCCCCTCGATGCCAGACAGCAGCAGCAGCTCAAGACCATCCACCTGAGCGCGGTGACGCTCGGCAACATCTTCAACGACATCATCGATCTGGACAAGCTCGACCGTCGTCGGCTGGAGATTGCGCCGGCTCCGCTGGATTTGCCCGCCTTCCTCGACGAGCTGGAGACGCTGTCGCGCATCCAGGCGGAGCAGAAGGGGCTCTACCTGCACTTCGACCGGGACGGCGACATGCCCCAGTTCGTGATGGCGGACGGCACCCGGCTGCGCCAGGTGCTGTGGAACCTGGTGGGCAATGCGGTCAAGTTCACCGATGAAGGGGGCGTCACCATACGCTGTCTCGCCCACGCCTCTGATGAACCGGGCAAGCTGGCGCTGCACTTCGAGGTGGAAGACACCGGGGTGGGCATTCCCCGCGCCCAGCAGGAGAAGATCTTCGCCATGTACTATCAGGTGCAGGGCAAGAAGCACGCCACCGGTACCGGCATCGGTCTTGCGGTCTCCCGCCAGCTGGTGCAGGCCATGGGCGGTCAACTCTATGTGGACAGCGACCCGGGCGAAGGCGCCTGCTTCACCGCCGAGCTGGAGGTGGACTGCGTCGAGCCCAAGGCCGCGGCCCCGGAGCCCGAGATGCCCTCCCTCGACATCCTGCTGGTGGAGGATGTGGAGCTCAACGTGACTGTGGCCTGCGCCCTGCTGAACAAGCTCGGCCATCAGGTCAAGGTGGCGCGGGATGGTGCAGAGGCGCTGGCCATGGCCAACCCGGATGATTTCGACTTGATCCTGCTCGACATCCAGCTGCCGGACATGACGGGGTTCGATGTGGCGGAGCAACTGCTCGCGCGCTACGGCGACAGCCTGCCCCCCATGGTGGCGCTCACCGCCAACGCCACCGGCGATCGCCAGTACTACCGGGATCACGGCATGCAGGATGTGATCAATAAGCCGCTGGGCTCCAAGGCGGTGCGGGAGGTGATAGGCCACCTGTTTGCGGATCTCGCCGGGGACGAGGCGGACGAGCAGGACGATGTCCACCATCAGGATGCCCTGCTGGATCTGCCCTTCCTCACCGATTACGCCAGCACGGTCGGCAAGCCGGTGCTGCTCTCCAGCGTCGAGCTGTTCGAGAAGATGATGCCGGACTACATGGCGGTGCTCGACTCCAACATGATTGCCAGGGATCAGGCCGGTGTGGTGGAGGAGGCCCACAAGATCAAGGGGGCGGCGGGCTCCATCGGCCTGCGCCGGTTGCAGCAGACGGCCCAGCTTATCCAGAGCCCGGATCACCCCGCCTGGTGGGAGAACGTGGAAGACTGGATTGAAACCCTGCGCCGGGAATACCCGGGTGACATCGCCCGCCTGCGGCGCTGGCTGCTCTCGTAGACACGACGCCTCAGGCAAGGAGCCACGACATGTATGACCGTTTGATCCCCCCCGAGCGCATTCACCCCTGGGGAGACGAAGACCTGCTGGAGGCGACGGAGCAGGACCGCACCCGCATCGTGCAGGCGGCGCCGGTGCGTCGGTTGCAGCAGAAGACCCAGGTTTTCCCGCTCGATGTGAAAGCCTCGGTGCGCAGCCGCCTCACCCATTCGCTGGAGGTGCAGGAGACTGGTCGCCAGATCAGTCGCCGCATCCTGGCGGCGCTGCCGGCCGGAGTGGTGTGCGAGGGGGCCTTCATCAATCTGGTGGAGATGTCCTGCCTGTTGCACGATGTCGGCAACCCGCCGTTTGGCCATTTCGGCGAGCAGGTGATGAGTCAGTGGCTTGCCCAGGAGCTGGACGGCCTCTTCGCCCGTGCCCACGACCAGTTGCCGAGCCCCCAGTGGGCAACCCTTCGCCAGGATCTGCTGGTGTTTGACGGCAATGCCCAGAGTCTGCGACTGGTGCACAGCCTCCATGAGCTGAACCTCACCCTGGGGCAGCTAGCGGCGCTGTGCAAATACCCGCAGCAGCCCCTGCCGGGCCTGCACCATCCCCAGGGCTATGGTCAGCACCACGGCTGGACCAGCAAGCGCGGCATCTTCTTCAGCGAACAACCCCTCTATCGTGCCCTCGGCCAGAGCCTGGGGCTGGCCGAGGGGTGCCGTCATCCGCTGGTCTACATCATGGAGGCGGCGGACGACATCTCTTACTGCATCGCCGATCTCGAGGATGCGGTGGACAGGCGCATCCTCACCCAGATCGAGCTGCTGGCAGCTCTGCGCGAGGCGGACGAGGGCGGTTACATGGCCGACCTGCTCGATGAGGCGCTTGCCTCCGGTCGGGGGTTCTTCCCCCATTTTCGCCAGCATCTGACCCGGGATCTGGTGGCGCTGGCCGCCCATACCTATGTGGCCGAGCACGATCAGATCCTGAGCGGGGCCTATCCCCAGGCGCTGCTGCACGGTCAGGCTCCGGCAGCCCGGGTACTCGATACCCTCAAGCGGGTGGCTCGCGAGCTGGTGTTCATGCGCCCGGAGGTGGAGGCGCTGGAGCTGGAAGGCTATGCCGCCCTGCGCGGGGTGCTCTCCACCTACGCCTTCCTGCTGGCCCTGCCCGCCAGCCAGTTCGAGCGGCTGCTTGCAGGCAACGGCGGGAGCGAGCTCTTCTTTGCCCGGCGGCTGTTCCACCGCCTCTCTGCCCGCCACCTCAAGGCGTACCGGCTGGCGGTGGCGAGCCGGGATCCCCGTTTCGAAAAGGAGAGCGAGCAGGAGTGGTACTACCGGGTGCGGCTGCTGCTCGATTATGTGAGCGGCATGACGGATACCTATGCGCTGGAGGAGTTCCGGCTGTTGTCAGGGATTTGACTGAACCTCTTTTTGGCCGCATTCCACCCATATGGGTGGGAGAGATATTGCGTAAAATTCGGTGTTTTTTTACACTGCGGCAACTTGTTCAACTTTCACACGGTAAGGAGACGACCATGCAACATTTCATGTTCAACGTTGCGTTCGATCGCTGCTCTGGCAGCGCGAAGACTCGTGCTCTTTATTTGCCGCGTGGAGGGGACAGGTAACACCTGCTTTTTTCATCACCCGCGGTTGTCCCGCAGGGTGATCACCTCTCTCCGGGGGAACCGCACGTTCAACTGGAGAATATTATGTCTATCGAACTCGCCCTGCTGCGCCACGTAGAGACCCTGGTTCAAAAAAGGATCACCCGGCTGGAGCGTCGCGTCAGCTACCTGCATCTTTCACCTGCCCTGCTCAAAGACATCGGGCTGGAAGGCAAGGAAGTGCAGATCGCCCATATCCGTGAGCGGGAGTTTCAAACCGGTTTCCGGCTCGGGAACCGAATAACCTGATGGGAAGGGGCCCGGCCCCCGACCTGGTGGATGGCAGGCCTGGGCCTGCCATTTTTCTTTCCTGATGAGCATTGTCTCAATTTAGTTGTCGCACATTGCGCCAAACACTCTATGATCCCCCTCCGTTTCGTATGGGAGTTGATAATGTTCCGCCGCTGCTGTCGTCTCATCCTGCTATGTGGTCTGGCTTTCTGGAGCCTGATGGTTGCGGCTGCGCCGGCGCAACTGGACCAGAGCAACTTCACCCTGGACGAACTGCACTGGCTTGCCACCCATGATGAACTGGTGGTCGGCATGCCTTCGGCGGCCTGGCCACCCTATGTCTATACCGATGGGCGCGGCAACTTCACCGGCCCCCTGGATGAGTTCGCCTCCCAGATTGCAGCCAGGCTGGGGGTGAGCCTTCGCTACCGTGCCTACGTCAACAATGCGGCGGTCCAGCAGGCCTTGCTGGATGGCAAGGTCGACATGTTGATCGGGGTGGCTCCGAGCCCGACCCGCACCCTGCAGATGCAATTTACCTCCGAGCTGATGGCACTGCCCCGCGCCGTGCTGCTGACGGGGGGGCGGGAGAGCCTCTCCCTGGAGGAGGCCTATGGGGTGCGCTGGGTCTGCGTCTTCGGTGTCAGCGCCTGCGATGAGTTGCTGCGCCTTGGGATCTCGAACCTGATCACGGCCGACAGCCGGGACGAGGCGATCTTCATGCTCAAGGAGGGCAAGGCGGATGCCTACCTGGCCGAGCTGCCCATGCTGAACAGGCTGCAAGCCATGGCGGGCATGGCGCTTGCCAGGATCGACTGGATGAGGGATACCTCCCTCGCCATGGCCGTGGCGCCCAGGAATGATGTCTTGCAGGGACTGCTGGAGCGGGCCCTCGAGGATATCTCTCCCCTCGAGCGTCGCGCCATTCTGGAGGCGGGGGACATCCTCGACTATGCCCTGGTGAAAAGGAGCAGGGAGATCGTCTTCAATCCGCAGGAGCAGGCGTGGTTGCAAGCACATCCGGTCATCCGCTACGGGGTTGCCCCGGATTGGCCCGGGATGAGCGAGGTGGACGACAGGGGGCGGCTCAAAGGGCTCATTGCCGATCTGCTGACACTGATGAGCCAGCGTGCCGGGCTCCAGTTCACCCTGGTGCCGACCCGGAGCTGGGCCCAGAGCATGGCGCTCTTCCAGGATCGCAAGCTGGATCTCATCCCGGCCATGACTCCCACCGCGGAGCGTCAGCAGTTTGCCCGGTTTACCCCCAACTACGCGTCGATCAACCGGGTGGTCGTGGCGAGGCAGGGGATGGCCGAGCTCACCGCCGCCAGGGTACTGAAAGGGCACAGGGTGGGCATGGTGGGGGGCTCGGTGGAGCAGGTCTTGCTGAACGAGGTGGGGGCCATCGCGGTGCCGGTGGCCAGCGATGCCGAATTGCTGCCCCTGCTGGACCAGCAGAAGGTCGACTATGTGCTGATGAGCACCACCACCCTGGAGCAGTCGCTGCAAAAGGGATTCAGCGACCGCTACCAGGTGGTCTTCTCCGGCAGCGACCTGCGGGTACCCATCGCCATGGCGACCCAGTTGCAGGACCCCATGCTGCAGCAGATCCTCACCAAGGTGCTGATCGCCATTCCCTCCGACGAGCTCTCCGCCCTGGAGAAAAAGTGGCTCTCCCTGACCATACAGACGGGACTGGATCCGAAGACGGTGCTGCTCTGGTCCTCCCTTGGCGGCGGCATCTTCCTGCTCTGCCTCTTGCTGTTCATGGGCTGGAACCGGACGCTGCGCCGCCAGATCAGCCAGCGGCGGGAGGCCGAGCGGCGGCTCGAGGAGCAGCTGGTGTTTGTCCAGATGATGCTGGATGCCCTGCCCAACCAGGTGGTGCTGACCAACGAGCGCTATGAAGTGGCAATGACGAACCGGGCGTACCGGCAGATGTTTCTCGGCGGGGAGAACCTGACGGGCTCCTATGAGCGGTTGCTCCAGGATCGATTGCCCGAGTCGATCCGTGCCAGGGTGATGGAGGAGGATGCCAGCGTCTGGGAGAGCGGAGAGGAGCTCCATGGCCGGGGCGAGATCCGGTTTGATGACGATCGCCTGCACCAGATGATCTACACCAAGCGGCTCTTTGCGGGGCCCGATGACAAGCGGCTCGGGATCCTGACCGTGCTGACCGACGTGACCGAACTGGAGCAGGCACGGTTTGCGGCCCAGGAGGCGCAGACCCGGCTGACCCAGATCACCGACAGCATGCCGGGTCTGGTCTATCAGTATCACTGGCTTGGGCCGGGCAAGGGGCACTTTCTCTACACCTCGCAAGGGGTCAGGGAGATGGTGGGGGTCGAAGAGGAGCAGGCCGGCATGGCGGTCACCGGTGCCTCCATCCTGGGGCTGACAGGCAAGGCGCACCAGGACTTCGTGGCCACGGTGGATCGTCATGCCCTGAGCATGCAGCCGCTGGATCTCGAGGTGGAGATCCGGCGCCAGGGGGAGGCGGGCTATTTGCAGATCCGTGGTCATTTCGTTCACCAGGAGGGGCTTGAAGGGGTAATATTGAACGGCGTGGTGCAGGACATCACCAAGCTCAAGCGCCAGGAGCTGGAGCTGCGCCAGGCCAGGCGGGTGGCGGAGGAGGCGACCCAGGTGCGCAGCCGCTTCCTCGCCACCATGAGTCATGAGCTTCGCACTCCCATCTCCGGCATGCACGGCATGCTGGAGCTGCTGCAAATGAGCGCGCTGGATGACGATCAGCGCTACATGTTGCGCAATATCTCGACCTCCACCAACCATCTGCTCTATCTGGTGAACGACATCCTGGACTTCTCCAAGATGGAAGCCGGGCAGTTGCAACTGCACCCCCATCACTGCCGCCTGACCTCGGTGATTTGCGATGTCATCCGGGGACATGCGGCCCTGGCCTATGGCAAGGGGCTCAACGTGACCCTGCGGTGGGGGAAGACGGTGCCGGATCTGGCCTGCATTGACGGGATAAGGGTGGGGCAGGTGATCTCCAATCTGTTGAACAACGCGGTGAAGTTCACCGAGGCAGGGGCGATCGCCATCCAGGTGGATTATGAAGACGACCGGCTGGCCTTCCGGGTCCGGGATACCGGGATCGGCATCGCCCTGGAGCAGCAACGCACCCTCTTCATCCCGTTCAAGCAGGTGGAGTCCGACACCAACCGCCGGTTTGGCGGCACCGGGCTTGGGCTTGCCATCTGTCATCAACTCACCCAGAAAATGGGGGGGAGCCTGACCCTGGAGAGTACCCCCGGAATGGGCACCTGCGTGACTTTCACGCTGCCCCTGGCCGAGTGCCAGTGGGAAGCGCCGCCCCTGACCGGTCAGGTATGGTGGTGGTTTGGGGAGGATGAGGGGCTGGAATCGGTGATGGCCAGGCTGGGCGCCAGACTGGTACGCATGGAGGCACACCATTGGCAGCAGCCCCTCGAGGGGCATCTGTTGGCGCAGGAGAATCACCTGGAGCAGGCCCTTGGCAGTGACTGGCTGGCCTGTTTGCAGCGTTCGAACCTCAAGGGCATAGTACTCTCTCCCCATGAGGCCCTGCGGGGGCGAATGGGGGGCGACGCTTGGTGGCGACTGGGACAATCGCCTCTCTACCCCGATCTGTTGCTGGAAACCTGCCAGTCACTGTTCAACCAGCAGGCGAGCCAGTCGATGGGGATGGAGGGGGATAAGCTCAGGGGGCGGGTGCTGGTGGCGGATGATCACCCCGTCAACCGGGCATTGCTGACGAGGCAGCTCGCTATCCTGGGGCTCGAGTCCGAGGTGGTGGAAGATGGCGAGGAGGCGCTGCGCGCCTGGCAGGGGCAGGACTTCGCCCTGCTGCTGACCGACTGCCACATGCCGGTGATGGATGGCTATGCCCTCACGCGAGCCTTGCGGGATGCCGGGGACAGTGCTCCCATTATCGGGGTGACGGCCGATACCTCTGAGGAGGCGAGCCAGCAGATGCGTGATGCCGGCATGAACGACATGCTGTTCAAGCCCTACAGCCTGGATGCCCTGAGCCAGACCCTGGGACGCTGGTTGCCGACTCAGGAAGAACAGCTCGCCTCGGAGGCGCCCCGGCAAGCCAGGGTTCAGCTACCTGGCATAAGCTGGTTGACCCTGTTCGGGGATGAGGCGGTGGCTCGCAGCATGGCCAGCGAATACCTGGAAGCCAACGAGCAGGATGGCGAGGACATGAGGCTGGCGCTGGCCAGCCAGGATACCCAGGCGCTGGTGGAGACGGCACATCGCATCAAGGGGGCCGCGCGCATGGTAGGACAGCAGGCATTGGCAGAGGAGGCGGCCCGGCTGGAGGCGGCGGCCAGATTGAAACAACTGGACAAGCTCGATGACCTGGCCAGGGCGGTACAGGCATTGATGGACTCTATCAGAGGTGAAACGGGGTTATGGCTCGATGAATAGCGCACGGCATGAGTTGGCGATCATGGTGGTGGAGGATCACAACTTCCAGCGCAAGGCCCTGATGCACCAGATCCGCGGACTGGGCTACGGCAACCTGCTGGAGGCGCAGGACGGGGAGGAGGCGCTGGCACAGTGCCAGCACCACAGGGTCGACATCCTGTTCTGCGATCTGCGCATGCCGGGCATGGATGGCATGGCGCTGCTGCGCCGCCTCTCCCTTGGCGGGTTCCGCGGCGGCATTGTGCTATGCAGCGCCCTGGAGGATGACGTGGTCGATGCCGTGCTGCGCATGAGCCGGGCCTATGGCCTGCAGGTGCTGGGGCGCATCGAGAAACCCGCGTCTCCCCAGCAGATCGCGCAGCTCATCGGTGCCTGGCGGCCCCAGCAGGTGCGCAGCCAGGAAGAGGATGGTTATCACCTGACCCTGGATGAGCTGCGCCGGGCGCTGGATCAGGACCAGTTGCTGCCCTGGTATCAACCCAAGGTGGGATTTCACAACGGGGAGTGGCTCGGCATGGAGGCGCTTGCCCGCTGGCAGCACCCCGAATATGGCCTCATCTCGCCAGCCCGTTTCATCCCGCTGGCGGAGCACAACGGGCTCATCGACCCGCTCACCGAGGTGATCATCGGCAAGGCGCTGCGGGACGGCCACCTGTGGGAGAAGACCGGGCTCTCCCTGAACCTGTCGATGAACCTCTCCACCACCTCCCTCATCGAGGGGGATCTGTGCAACACCCTGCTCAGCCACTGCCAGCGCTGGAGCATCAACCCCGAGCTCATCACCCTCGAAGTGACCGAGAGCGCCTTCGTCAAGGATCTCGGCAAGTCGCTAGAGGTGCTGACCCGCTTGCGGATGCACGGTTTTGGTCTCTCCATCGATGATTTCGGGACCGGCTACTCCTCCATGCAGCAGCTCGCCCTGCTCCCCTTTACCGAGTTGAAACTGGACAGATCCTTCGTGGATCGCTGCTATGAAGATCCCTCTCGCCTAGCCATCATCGAGTCCAGCATCGAGCTGGCTCGCAAGTTGGGCTTGAAATCGGTGGCCGAGGGGGTCGAAGATGAGGCGACCTGGCAATTGCTGGCGAAGCTGGGGTGCGATCAATGCCAGGGCTTCTTCTCCGCCCGTCCCATGCCCCGCGAGGAGCTGATGGGATGGCATCAGGGTTGGCAGGCTCGTTTGCCCGCGCTCATCAGACGCTAATCCCGGGCAGGATGCCCGACGAATTCCAAGGATGGCCATGAAAATATCAAGCAAGTTGTTGTTGAGCTTCTGTTTTATCAACCTGCTCATCATTCTCTCCTCCGCCCTTGTCTATCATCAGCTCGGCCGGATCGAAGGCTCGCAAGATGCCTTGCTGGCCCAGGCCCTGCCCGCCCTGCAGCGGGACGAGGCGAGCCAGAAAGCCCTGATTGCCACCGTATCCTCCCTGCGGGCCTATCTCATCCTCGGCAAGGATCCGGCACAGGGGGCCCGCATCAAGCAGGAGTGGGAAGAGGCCTGGCACGCCATCGATCGCCAGCGTTTCACCCCCGACCTGACCCGGTCACTCAAGGATTTCAAGGGGGCACAGTCACAGGTGTGGGCCCTGGCTCACACCGAAGAGAACCTGCCCGCCCACACCCTGATGCTGCTGGAGGCCGGCCCCCTGGCGGAATCGGCCCTCGATCAGTTGCAGTCTTTTGCCAATGAAGAGGTGGCGACGCCCCAGGCGACGTTGCCCGGTGACAGGCGCCTGCTGCTCAAGCAGGTGGGGGATGCCTACAACAGCCTGGGCAATGCGCTCTCCGCCCTGCGGGATTTCCTCATCTCGGGGGAGAAGGAGTACCTGGACAAGTACCGGGACTACTACCAGTTTCACCAGCAGCGGGTGGCCGAGCTGAAACAGCAGGAGGCCAACTTCACCGAGGCACAAAAGGGGCTCTGGACGCTCTTTGAAGAGATGTCAGCCCCCTTTGCCGAGCTGGTCGGCCAGGTGATCGAGAAGCGCCAGGCCCCGGACTGGGACAGGGCCAACCACCTGATGGCCACCGAGATAGAGCCCGCCCTGACCCGGCTGGCGGGTCAGCTGGCGACTCAGGTGACCCATACCCGTGCCGAGGTGGACAAGATGGCGGGGGAGATGGCGGCCGCCAGTCAGGCTATTCACCGCACCCTGCTGCTGGCCACCACCAGCGTCATCCTGCTGGGCACCCTGGTGGCCCTGCTGTTCAGCCGGCGCCTGACCCGGGACATCGCCAGCCTGGTGAAACGGGCGGGCCTGGTGGCCGATGGCCGCCTCCCCGTCACCCCCTTGCCCGTGCTTCGTCAGGATGAGCTGGGAGGGCTCACGGGCTCCATCAACCGGATGTCGGCACAGTTGCGCGAGCTGGTGGGGGAGATCCAGGGGGCGGTCGGTCAGGTGGAAGGGGCTGGCCGCGAGGTGGGCCAGACCACCAATGCCATCGTGGATGATCTGGCGAGCCAGAATCAGCGGCTCGATGCGGTGGCAGCCGCCATCGAGCAGATGTCGGTCAGTACCCGGGATGTGGCGGGCAACATTGCGGACGCGGCGGGAGCGGCTCGCCAGACCGAGCAACAGGCAAGGGAGGGAGAACAGGCCCTCGCCCGCATGGGGACCACCATGGCGCAGATTGGTGCCATGATTGCCCAGGCAAACCAGGCGATGACGCAGCTCAGCAGCCAGAGCGAGCAGGTGGGGAGGGTCACCGAAGTGATCGCCACCATCGCCGAGCAGACCAATCTGCTGGCACTCAATGCGGCCATCGAGGCGGCGCGAGCCGGTGAGCAGGGACGGGGATTTGCCGTGGTGGCCGATGAAGTGAGGCAGTTGGCCAGCCGCACCAGCGCATCGACCATGGAGATCAACCAGACCATTGCCAGCATCCAGCAGCAAACCCGGGAGACCGCGGATACCGTGGGCAGCGGTACCCTGCTGGTGGAGCAGGGGCGCGGCGCCGTGGCCTCGGTGACCGAGACCCTGGAGTCGATGGCGACGCTGGTGCAGGATCTCAGCGGCCAGCTTGCCGCCATCGCCACCGCCACCGAGCAGCAGTCAAGGGCGGCGCAGGAGGTGGCGGGGACGGTGGAGGAGATTGCCGGGCTCAGCCATCAGTCCAGCGAGCATGGCCAGCAGGGGGAGCAGATCGCCGCCCGCCTGACCCGGGAGACGGGGAGACTGACATCGGCCATCAGCCGATTCGAACTGGATGCCTGACGCAAGGGAGAGAAAAACGGGGCAGACCTCTGGGTCTGCCCCGTTTTTTTCGGCCCGACAACCTGGTGGTGGAAGAATGCACGACGCAGGTGCGGTCCTGACCGTTCGGGAGCAGGGGGATGGTGTCTTGTGTACTGCCCTGTGGCTCTTTCTGCCGACAGGACGGGTCACTCCAGGCGGCGGAAGGCCTGGTTTTCGAAGCTGCTGCAGGTCTCCTGGTTGAGCAGGTTGACCAGCAGGATGGCCCGCTTTTCGCCATCCGGCTCCAGATAGATGGCTTCAAACCCGGCGAGGGGACCGGATTCGATAAGTACCTTGTCTCCCTGGGTCGGCAGACGGGCATAGCTGGCGCGCGCCTCGTCGCTGTCGTCCCGGCTCATGAGCCGGTAGATCAGCTGGCTGCTGACGGGGGTCCACTCCTTGCCGAAGTGGATGATGCGACTGATGCCCCGGGTCGATTTCAGGGTGACTGGGGTGACCTCTTCCAGATCCACGTAGATGAAGAGGTAGTTGGGGAACATGGGCTCGCGCTGGGGCACGCGCTTGCCTCGCCGCAGTTTTTCAATCTCGACCATGGGGTAATAGGATTCAACGCCCTGGGCTGCCAGATGGGCGCGGGCGCGGGCCTCTTCCTTGGGTTTGCAGTAGGCCAGATACCATTTCTTCATTGTTGTTCTGTTTTTCGTGTTGCCGTGCTTCTGGCTATGATAACGGGGGTAAAAAAAAGGCCACGCTTGACGTGGCCTTTTTTCCAGAGTGAGTGATTACCAACCTTTCACCAGACCGCCCTTGAACAGTTCGGTTCCCTTCTTGAAGACCTCGTCGGTCTGGAAGGACTGGACGAACTCCTTGACCTTCTCGTCGTCCTTGTTGTTCTCGCGAGCAACGATCAGGTTGACGTAGGGGGACTCCTTGTCTTCGACAAACAGGCCGTTCTCGGTCGGGGTCAGACCAATCTGACCGGCGAAGGTGTTGTTGATGATGGCCAGATCCACGTCTTCCAGGGAGCGCGGCAGTTGTGCGGCTTCCAGCTCGACGATCTTGAAGTTGCGCGGGTTGCTGGCGATGTCCAGTACGGTCGCTTCCAGACCGGCACCCTCTTTCAGCTTCAGCAGGCCCTGCTTTTCCAGCAGGATCAGGGAACGACCCAGGTTGGTCGGATCGTTCGGCACCGCGATCTGGGCACCGTCTTTCAGCTCGGACAGGGCCTTGACCTTCTTGGAGTAACCGGCGATCGGGTAGACGAAGGTGTTGCCGACCGGCACCAGCTTGAAGCCGCGATCACGGATCTGGGCATCCAGGTAGGGCTTGTGCTGGAAGGCGTTGACGTCGACGCTGCCGTCGTTCAGGGCCACGTTCGGGGTGACGTAGTCGGAGAAGGTGACTACTTCGACGGTCAGGCCGTATTTTTCCTTGGCCACCTTGGCCGCGGTCTCAACCAGCTCGGTCTCGGGACCGGCGATGGCGCCCACCTTCAGGGTCTTGTTCTCTGCCTTCTGGCCGCAGCCGACCAGTACCAGGGTTGCCAGCAGCGCAGCTGCTGCGGATTTGATGCCCAATTTCATAAAAACCTCCTGTCAGAAATCGACGATTAACGATGATCACATTGTTTGACCAGGCGCTCACCCGCGCTCTGGATGAGTTGAACCAGCACCACCAGAATGACCACGGTGACCAGCATGACGGTGGGATCGAAACGCTGGTAGCCGTAGCGAATACCCACATCACCGAGACCACCGCCTCCGATGGCACCAGCCATGGCGGAGTAGTTCACCAGGGTGACGAGGGTGATGATGACGCTGTTGAGGATCCCCGGCAGGGCCTCGGGCAGCAGCACCTTGGCGATGATTTGCAGGGGCTTGGCCCCCATGGCCTTGGCCGCTTCCAGCAGGCCGTCAGGCACCTCCATCAGGGCCCCTTCCACCAGGCGGGCGATGAAGGGAATGCAGCCCACGGTCAGCGGCACGATGGCGGCGATGGTGCCGATGCTGGTGCCGACGATGAAGCGGGTCAACGGAATGATGGCGACCAGCAGAATGATGAAGGGCACCGATCGACCGACGTTGACGATGACGCCCAGGACCTTGTTGAGCAGCGGATTGGCCAGGATCTGGCCCGCCTTGGTCACGTGCAGCGCCACGCCGAGCGGCAGGCCGAGCAGGCAGCCGAACAGGGCGGAGGCAAACACCATGATGAGGGTGTCGCCCAGAGCCGAAATCAGCAGATTAATCATTGCTTCGGACATAACCCATTACCTCCAGCTGAATGTGGTTGTCGATGAGGAACTGTTGGGTGGCCTCGCACTGGGCCTCGTCCCCGAACAGTTCCGCCAGCAGGAAGCCGAACTTGACGCCACCGGCGTATTCGATGTCTGCGCTCAGGATGCTGATGTCGATGTTGAAACGGCGGCTCGCCTCGGAAATCAGCGGCGAATCCACCGTGGTCCCGGTAAAGCCGAGCTTCACCAGGGGATAGCTGCCGGGCACCCGGTCGCTACTCATCCGATCCTGATACTCCTGGGGCACTTCCAGGTGGATGGTGGAGTGGATGAAATCCCGGGCCAGCTGGGTCTTGGCATTGCTGAAGAACCAGGCCACTTCCCCCTGCTCGATGAGACGGCCGTCGCTGATGATGGCCACTTCGTCGCAGATCCCCTTCACCACGTCCATTTCGTGGGTGATGAGCAGTATGGTGAGCCCCAGCTTGACGTTGATCTCCTTGAGCAGGGTCAGGATCGAGCGGGTGGTCTGGGGGTCGAGGGCCGAGGTGGCCTCGTCGCACAGCAGGACCTTGGGAGCCGGTGCCAGGGCTCGGGCGATGGCGACGCGCTGCTTCTGCCCGCCGGAGAGCTCGGACGGATAGGCGTGGGCACGGGCTTCCAGCCCGACCAGGGCCAGCAGTTCGCTGACCCGGCTCTGGATCTTGTCCTTGCTCCAGCCCGCCAGCTCCAGCGGGAAGGCGATGTTGGCGGAGACGGTGCGAGAGGCCAGCAGGTTGAAGTGCTGGAAGATCATGCCGATCTGGCGGCGAGCTTGAGTCAGATCCCGCTCGCTCAGGGCGACCAGGTCCTGGCCATCGACGATGACCTGCCCCTCGGTGGGGCGCTCCAGCAGGTTGACGCAGCGGATGAGGGTACTCTTGCCGGCACCGGAGGCGCCGATCACCCCGAAGATCTTGCCTTGGGGCACATGCAGGCTCACGTCACGCAGGGCGTGCACGGCATCACTGCCTTTACCGTAGACTTTGTTGAGACCGATCAACTTAATCATGGATTCTTCCGTGCTAACAGCCTTAAAGCACAGGGCGCTACAGGCGGGTAAATTGGGCAGAGGTTTCACTGGGTATCTCTGTCATCATGGAGGATGATGCTAAGATGTCCGGATGGCTGTGTCAACGCATGTTTTTACGTCTAGACGTCTAAAAAATGGATAAGGATTCCCGCCATTTGACTATGGTGTGGAGGTATCACCACCAGCATCAATATTAGATTCCGATTTGATGACTCTAGTCCGAATATAAGATGGTAAATATCTCTTATGTCGTCGATTTGATGTCTCCCCTTCGGACAAGGTGCCCGGTCGTCCGGGCAGCCTCGCTGCCGGTTTCCCCTTCCTCTTGCTGTCTCTTTTTCTGCTTTCTTTTCCATCTCCTTGATGCAGAACAATAAATGACCAGTTCGTGGCCGTGTCGACATGCCAGCTCCCTATACTGGCTGCAGGTAGATGCCAGGAGGGAGGCGAGATGCGATTCCAACAGATCAAGGACCTGATGCTCTATCTCGAGGAGCTTCATCATCGGCAAGGGCGCATTTACGGGCGCCAGATCCCCCGGGTGGATGCTGAGCGCAGCAGAATGTTGCTGGCCTATCTGCAAGGGCGGGAGGATGCCGCGGCGGCTCATCTGCACGATTATCGCGAGCAGATGGGCAGCGCGGTGAAGGAGACCTGGCTGGATCAGGGATTTGGCGAGGATCTGCTGGCCGAGGGGGATCGTCTGGCGCTGCCCGCCACAACCCAGCCCGCGGAGATAGTGGCCCTGGTGTCACGCCAGGAGGAGAGGCTCATCGGCGAGCTGGAACGTCTGGCCCGGGAGTGCCTCACGCCCGACACGGCGGCGCTGCTGAAAGCCCTGGCCTCCATGGCCCAATCCCGCCTGACCCGTCTGGTACACGGTGCTCATCGCCTCGACGATCTCTGAGCCCGGATGAGAGAGACCCGGCACGGGCCGGGTCTTTTGATGTTGCTGGCGGTCAGCCCCCTTGCCGGGCCGCGCCATAGAGGGCGGCGCCTATGATGCCGGCCTGGTTGAGGTTCGCGGCCGCCACCAGGGGAGCCCGGGTCTCAATCTTGTCGATGAACTTGTCGAGCTTGGCGGCGCTGCCGCCCCCCAGGATGAAGAGGTCGGGGGAGAACAGAAACTCCAGGCGAGCCAGGTATTTGTTGAAACGTTTGCCCCAGCGGCCCCAGGAAAGATCCTCGCGCTTGCGCACCGCATCGGAGCAATAGTGTTCGGCCACCATGCCTTCCAGCATCAGGTGACCCAGTTCGGTATTGGGCAGCAACTGGCCATTGACGAAGACGGCGGTACCGATGCCGGTGCCGACGGTGATGAGGATGATGACGCCCTGGCGATCCTGCCCAGTGCCAAAGCGCATCTCCGCCAGACCGGCCGCATCGGCGTCGTTCAGGACATGGCAGGGCAGGCCGGTCACATCGGCAAACAGGTGGGCGGCATCGGTCTCAATCCAGCTCTTGTCGATGTTGGAGGCATTCTTGGCGATGCCGTTGTGGATGGTGGCGGGAAAACCGCACCCCACGGGCCCCTTCCATTGGAAGTGCTCGACCAGCGCCTTGAGGGTGTGTGCCACGGCGGCCGGGGTTGCCGGTTGCGGTGTGGCGATGCGGTGGCGTTCGCCAATCAGCTCCCCGGTTTCGGTGTCGACCAGGCAGCCCTTGATCCCGGACCCCCCAATATCTACTCCCAGCATCTGCATCAGAATCTTCCTTTTATTGTGCCGATGTTCAATGGTCGGCAGAGCATGAAAAAATGGCTGCGATCCGGCAAGTGCCAGATCACTTATGCGTGATCCGGCAGACCTTTTTCGATGCAGCGGATCAGCAATCGCGTCTTTTTATTCTCTTCCTGCTGACGCCTGGCCAGGGTCGCCAGCGCCCACTCGATATGCTCGGCCACCATGGGCGCCGCCTCAGGCAGCGCCTGTTGCAGGGCGGCCAGGACCTCGCTGCTGGCCGGTCCGTTGCCAAGGGCCACCGCCAGGTTGCGGCGCCAGCGCTGATAGCCGATGCGGCGGATGGGGCTGCCTTCCGTGTGTTTGAGAAATTCGGCCTCGCTCCAGCCCCACAAGGTCAAGAGGGGCGGGCGGTGCAGATTGGGGCGCGGACTGAAGTCGGGCTCCGGGCTGGCATCGGCATAGCGGTTCCAGGGGCAGATGAGCTGGCAGTCGTCACAGCCATAGATGCGATTGCCCATGAGCGGCCTGAACTCCTCGGGAATGGGGCCGTCATTCTCGATGGTGAGATAGGAGATGCAGCGCCGTCCGTCTACCACATAGGGGGCGATGATGGCACCGGTGGGGCAGATATTGATGCAGGCCACGCACTTGCCACACAGCTCCTTCTCCACCGGGGCATCCACGGGCAGCGGCAGGGCGATGAGCAATTCTCCCAGAAAGAAGAAAGAGCCGGCGGACTCGTTGATCAGCAGCGAGTGCTTTCCCACCCAGCCAAGGCCGGCCTTGGCCGCCAGCGGCCTTTCCAGAATAGGGGCCGAGTCGACGAAGGGGCGCCACTCGCCCAGGGTTTGTCCCGCTGCCCGCAACAGGGTGTCGCACCGCAGCTCGATGCGCTCCCCCAACTGTTTGAGCCGGTTGCGCAGCACCTTGTGGTAGTCGCGGCCGAGGGCATAGCGGCTGATGTAGCCGAGGGTGGGATCGCGCAGGGTGGCGGCAAAGCCCGCCTCGAACGGCAGATAGTTCATTCGCACCGAGATGACCCGCAAGGTGCCCGGCAACAGCTCGTGGGGGCGGGCCCTCATCATGCCGTGGCGCGCCATGTAGTCCATGGTGCCGTGATAACCGGCATCCAGCCAGGCCTGCAACCTCGGCTCTTCCAGGGTGAGATCGGTGTCGGCGATGCCGACCTGGTCAAATCCTAGCTCCCTTGCCCAGAGCTTGATATCGTGGGCCAGTTGCGCAAGTTCGGCAGCCGTCATGCAGCATCCCCCCTCTGCCTGCAGGAGTGTGGCAGGCGCAGGGCGGCAATATGGCGTGCCAGTTGCCGGGTCATGGGATGATGAAACGTGGGGGCCGTCATGGTAGAGGTGTTCGGGGGCGCTATCCGCAAAAATGAGTGGGAGAGTCTAGCACAACCCCTGTGGCGGGCCGAGCAGATCCGCAGCATGGAACGGCGCTGGGCCGAGCAGGAGGGGTTGCCCCTCTATGTACTGATGGAGCGGGCCGGGACTGCGCTGTGCAACTATGCCTGTCACCACTGGCCCGACAGCCGTCAGTGGTGGATCTTCGTCGGCCCTGGCAACAACGGTGGGGATGGCTACGTGCTGGCCCGCCTTGCCCGGCGCATCGGCCTCGAACCTTTGGTGATTGCCGCCCGGGCTCCCGGCCTGCTGAGGGGAGATGCCAGGCGGGCTGCCGAAGAGTGGCTCGCGTCGGGGGGAAGCGTGACCATGGCCGAGGATCTGCTGCCCGCCACGCTGCCGCCGCCGGATCTGGTCATAGACGCACTGCTCGGTACCGGCGTCCAGCTTCCCCTCTCCTCGTCAATGACAAAGATCGTCGCAACAATCAATGGCTTGAACGCACCCGTGCTGGCGGTGGATCTCCCCTCCGGTCTCAATGCCGACACCGGCCGCGCCATGGGCGCACTGGTGCGTGCCACCCGCACCCTCACTTTCATCGGCATCAAGCAGGGCATGCTCACCGCCGACGGGGTGGACGGAGTCGGCCACCTCGACCGGGATCCCCTGGGAGTGACGCCGGGGGAGGAACGGGTTCCCGCTGCCGAGCGGATCGATTATCCCAGCCTCAAGGGGTTGCTGACCCCGCGCAGGCGCTCGGCTCACAAGGGACACAGCGGCAAGGTACTGCTGACGGGGGGGAACCTCGGCATGCAGGGGGCCATCCTGCTGGCGGGTCAGGCCTGTCTGCGGGCGGGGGCGGGATTGGTACGCCTGCGCCAGCACCCGGATTGCCCGGCGGCCAGCCTGGTTCAACCCGAGCTGATGGGATGCCCGGCGGACATGGATGAAGGGTGGGCATCGGTGCAGGTACTGGGCCCCGGGCTCGGTCAGGATGGGTGGGGCCGGGCCCGGTTCGAACAGGGCATCGGAGCCGCCGTGCCACTGGTATTGGACGCCGATGGATTGAATTGGCTGGCGCAGGCCCCCCGTCATCAGGATAATTGGGTGCTCACACCCCACCCCGGGGAGGCGGCTCGCCTGCTGGGTTGCTCCATCGCCGAGGTCGAGGGGGACAGGTTTACGGCCGTCTCGCGACTGCAACAGCGCTACGGTGGTGTGGTGTTGCTCAAGGGGGCGGGGTCGCTCATCTGCGACGGCAGGCGCATTTCCCTGTGCGACGAGGGCAACCCCGGCATGGCCAGTGGCGGCATGGGTGACCTCTTGTCTGGTATAATCGCCGCCCTTCTGGCTCAGGGCTGGTCTGCGGGCATGGCCACCCGACTCGGGGCCGTGATCCACGCAGAGGCCGCCGATCTGGCCGCTGCCGAGGGTGAGAGGGGCATGCTGGCATCGGATCTGCTGCCCTGGATCCGTCGTCTGGTTAATCCGACACAGTAACAAGTAACAAGAAGAACATGGCAAAAACCTTGATGATGACACTGCCGGACGAGGCAGCAACAGTGGCGCTGGGTGGCCGTCTGGCAAAGGCGTGCCAGCAGGCCACCACGGTATTTCTGCACGGTGCCCTCGGGGCCGGCAAAACCACCCTGACCCGAGGCTGGGTGCAGGGACTGGGTCATGAGGGCAAGGTCAAGAGTCCGACCTATACCCTGGTGGAGCCCTATGAGCTTGCCCAGTGGCAGGTCTATCACTTCGATCTCTATCGACTGGCGGACCCGGAAGAGCTGGAGTTCATGGGCATTCGCGACTATTTCGCCGCCGATACCCTCTGCCTGGTGGAGTGGCCAGAGAAGGGCGACGGCTGGCTGCCAGCCCCGGATCTCGAGATCACCCTGAGTTATGCAAACGAGCAGCGCGAGGTGCAGATTGATGCCCGCACTGCTATCGGCGAAGCCATTCTGGAACGGTTGTCATCTCAGTGCGCGTGATCCTTGTTTTTGTTCTCTCCCTGATGGCATTGCCCACCTGGGCCAATCAGCTCAAGAGTGTGCGGGTGTGGCCATCACCGGACAACACCCGGGTGGTGCTCGACATGAGCAGCGCCCCCAATTTCAACTACTTCACCTTGACCGGTCCGAACCGTCTGGTCATCGACCTGAAAGGGGCGAGCAACGCCACCAACCTGGCCCGCATCGAGAACAAGAGCGAGCTGGTGCGCAAGATCCGCGAGAGCACGCCGCTGGAGAAGGGCGGCCTGCGACTGGTGCTGGATCTCGGCTCTGCCATCAAGCCGGTGGTCTTCCCGCTGGCGCCGGCAGGCCCCTATGGCCACCGTCTTGTGATCGATCTTCCCTATGAAGAGAAGGGGAGCGCTGCGGCGCAGCCCGCTCCCGTCGGGGGGCACGGCAAGGCCATCGTCATCGCCATCGATCCTGGTCACGGCGGGGAAGATCCGGGCTCCATCGGCCCGCGCCGCACCTACGAGAAGCGGGTGACCCTGGCGGTCTCCCAGAAGCTGGCGACCCTCATCGACCGGGAGCCCGGCATGCGCGCCGTGCTGACCCGCCGTGGCGACTACTTCGTCGATCTCAACAAACGCTCCGAGATTGCCCGCAAGGCCAAGGCAGACCTGCTGGTGTCGGTGCATGCCGACAGCTTCCACAACTCGACTCCTCGCGGCGCCTCCGTCTGGGTGCTGTCGACCAACCGCGCCAACCGCGAGATGGGGAGCTGGCTCGAGAAGCAGGAGAAACAGGGGGAGCTGCTGGGAGGCGTTGGCAAGGTATTGGCCGAGTCTGATCCCAACCCCTATCTGGCGCAGACCTTCCTGGATCTCTCCATGGACAAGTCCAGGGCCGAAGGCTATGACGTCAGCCGCCAGATCCTGCGCTCGCTCGGCCGGGTGGCCAGATTGCACAAGAAGGCGCCGGAACATGCGAGTCTGGCGGTGCTGAAGGCGCCGGACATCCCCTCGGTACTGGTGGAGACGGGCTTTATCTCGAACCACGCCGAGGAGAAGCTGCTGGCCACCGCCAGCTATCAGGATCAGCTGGCCCGGGCCATCTTCGAGGGGATCCGCAACTATTACCGCAGTCATCCGACCAAGGGGCCCATGCTCACCGGCAAGGGCCAGGTTGCTGCCCCGCCGCGTCAGGCGCCTGCCAGCAAGCCGGTCGCCGTCAGCAAGCCGGCTGCCCAGCCAACGCAGCAGGTCGTAACCAACCGGATGCCGGCGAGCGAGCCCTATCGCGTCGGTGATGGCGGCGCCCCGGTCAGCAGTGTCGGCAGCGCCTCCGGTGCCGGCGTGATCAAACCTTACAAGGTCGCAGCCCAGGAGCCGAGTGCGCCGGTTGCCAGCGTGCAGAGCAACGACAAGTCCAACATGATCCGCCACGTGGTCACCCGTGGCCAGAGCCTCTCCCGTCTCGCCGAGAAACATGGGGTGAGTCAGGCCCGACTGGTGGAGATCAACAAGCTCAAGTCACGGGACATCCAGATAGGGCAGGTGCTCTATATTCCGCGAAAATAGCGCGGGCTGAAGAACGCCGCCCTTCTCTGCCGATGGCAGGGAGGGGCGGTGAGCGTTGATGGCGCCAGGTCCACCTCTTCCCCTTTTTCATCTGCAGGAGCAAGCGATGCCAATCCGTATATTGCCGCCGATTCTGGCCAACCAGATTGCTGCCGGTGAGGTCGTGGAGCGGCCCTCCTCCGTGGTGAAGGAACTGGTGGAAAACAGCCTGGATGCGGGGGCTGACCGGGTCGAGATCGACATCGACAAGGGAGGCGCCAAGCTTATCCGCATTCGTGACAACGGCTGCGGTGTCGCCAGGGATGAGCTGGTGCTGGCGCTGTCGCGCCACGCCACCTCCAAGGTGGCGACCCTGGACGATCTGGAAGGGATCAACAGCCTGGGCTTTCGCGGGGAGGCGCTCGCCTCCATCAGCTCCGTCTCCCGCCTCACCTTCACCTCCCGTACGGCAGAGCAGAGCGAGGCCTGGCAGGCCCAGGCGGAAGGGCGTGAGATGAGCGTCACCGTCAAGCCGGCGGCCCACCCGGTGGGCACCACGGTGGAGGTGGTGGATCTCTTCTTCAACACCCCGGCGCGGCGCAAGTTCATGCGCAGCGAAAAGACCGAATTTGCCCACATCGACGAACTGGTGCGCCGCATCGCGCTCTCCCGCTTCGACGCCACCCTGATCCTGCGCCACAACGGCAAGGTGGTGCGCCAGTACAAGGCGGCCAACACGGTGGCGGAGCAGGAGCGTCGCCTCGCCGCCGTCTGCGGCTCCCCCTTCATGCACCATGCCCTGGCGGTATCGAGCGAACACAGCGACGTGCGGTTGTGGGGCTGGCTGGCCACTCCGGCAGGGGCCAGGCCGCAGAACGACCTTCAATACACCTATGTCAATGGCCGCATGATGCGGGACAAGCTCATCAATCACGCCATCCGCCAGGCCTATGACGAGCTGCTGCCCGCCGATCGCTTCGCGGCCTATGTGCTTTATATCGAGCTGGATCCCCGCCAGGTGGACGTCAACGTCCATCCGGCCAAGCACGAAGTGCGTTTCCATCAGGCGCGTCTCATCCACGATTTCATCTTCCAGGCGCTGTTTACCGCCCTGCGCCAGGACGGAGCAGGGAGCGCCACCGATGAACCCCTGGCCGAGACCCAGGTCGAGCTGCCGGGCAGCCCGGAGATCACCTATCCGGGTCAGGCGCCGCGCACCGAGTGGTACGGTGCCGAACACGGCTATCGGGCTCCTGCCCCTGCACGAGATGGCGACGGCGTGCGGGAAGGCGGTGGTGGCAGGGGAGGACACTACCAGCCTCCCGAACCCCCGAGCCGGGCCGCGATGCGAGGCATGGGCGCCTTGCTCACCACCCTGCCCGAGGTGGCGACGCCGGCATCCCGGCCCGGAGCCGAGAGCGGTGCCGTCGAGACGCCAGCCCGAACGGGGGAGTGGCGCGCCCTGAGCCTGGTCGAGCAGGCCTATCTGCTGATGGAGCGTCAGGGGCAGCTGGCGCTGCTCTCCCTGGTGCGCGCCGAGCGTCTGTTGTTGCGCCACTGGCTGCTGGATGCCTGGGGCCAGGGGCTGGCGGCCCAGCCTCTGTTGCTGCCGGTCTCCTTCAAGCTGCCGAAAAACCTGGTCGCCCTGGTGGAGGAGCGGGAACGTCTGCTCAAACGCATGGGGATGGAGTTGAAAAGCGGGGGACGCGACACCATGATCCTGACTCGGGTGCCTGCCCTGCTGCGCCAGACCGATCTGGCCCGCCTCTTACCCGAATTGTTGCAGCTGGTCGAGAGCGGATCTGACAGTGATGCCGACGCGCAGGCTGGGGTACTATGCCAGTGGTTGGTGGAACAAGGCATAAGTGCCGAAAAAATATACGATTTTGCCACTGCCACCCGGTTGTTGACGGAACTTGTTGCCGATTTCAGTGACCAACTGGCAGACGTTCGCATGGTGCGCCCGTTGCCGCTGGCGAACGTGCTGGCCGAGTTTGCCGATGGCAACTGACGGCGTCTCGTCGTCTGTTGCATCCATATGACCAGTTTTATGCCGGTTCGCCCGTGAAGGGGCGGCCGAAGGGAGTGTTTAACGTGGCTGACTTGCCGACTGCAATTTTTCTGATGGGGCCGACGGCCTCCGGCAAGACGGATCTCGCCATTGAACTGTGCCAGGCCCTGCCCTGCGACATCATCAGCGTGGACTCCGCGCTCATCTATCGCGGCATGGACATAGGCACCGCCAAGCCGACGCCAGCCGAGCTGGCGCAGGCCCCGCACCGGCTCATCGACATCCTGGATCCCGCCATGAGCTATTCGGCGGCGGATTTTTGCAAGGATGCCCTGCGGGAGATGAAAGAGATCGCCGACCGTGGTCGCATTCCGCTGCTGGTAGGTGGCACCATGCTCTATTTCAAGGCGCTGCTGGAGGGGCTTTCTCCGCTGCCTTCCGCCGATCCCGCCATTCGGGCCGGCATCGAGGAAGAGGCTGCCCGCCTCGGTTGGCAGGCGCTCCATGACGAACTGGTGCGCATCGACCCGGTGGCCGGTGCCCGCATCCACCCCAACGATCCCCAGCGCCTGTGCCGGGCGCTCGAGGTTTACCGCATCAGCGGCAAGACCCTCACCGAGCTGACCCAGGTACAGGGAGAGGGGCTGCCCTACCGGGCGCTGCAGTTTGCCATCGCGCCGAGGGATCGGGCCGTGCTGCACCAGCGCATCGAACAGCGGTTTGACAAGATGCTGGGCAGCGGCTTCGAGCAGGAGGTCAGGGCGCTTTACGAGCGGGGGGATCTCACCCCGGATCTTCCCTCCATTCGCTGCGTGGGATACCGCCAAATGTGGGACTACCTGGCGGGGGAAGTGGAGTATGATGAGATGCGTTATCGCGGCATTGTTGCCACCCGCCAGTTGGCTAAGCGTCAGATGACCTGGTTGCGCGGTTGGCCTGATGTGACCTGGTTGGAATCTGGTGAGTCTGGCAATCTGGCCAGGGTCGTCGCCCAAGCTGGTCCGGCTTGACACTCCTGTATAATCAGGTTGTTATATTGAATATCCGGTGTTTAAAAACAACAAACTATAAGGAAAAGAAAGATGGCTAAGGGGCAATCTCTCCAAGACCCGTTTTTGAATGCGCTGCGCCGTGAGCGTATTCCTGTTTCTATCTATTTGGTGAACGGCATCAAACTGCAGGGTCAGATCGAATCGTTTGACCAGTTTGTCATTCTGCTGAAGAACACCGTGAGCCAGATGGTCTACAAGCACGCCATTTCCACCGTGGTGCCGGCCCGTGCCGTCAACCATCACCAGCACGCCCCGGGCGCCGCCGGTGAAGAGCAGGGTGAAGCCGAGGCGTGATATCCTGCGGCGAGTTCACTCGCCAACTCAGATCCATCATGATACCTGTCAAGGAGCAAGCGCTTGTTTGACCGTTACGAAGCTGGTGAACAGGCCGTTCTGGTACATGTCAACTTCAGCGATGAGGGCGAGCGGGAGGATCTGGACGAGCTCAAGATGCTGGTGAGCTCGGCCGGGGTCAATGCACTGGGGGTGATCACCACCAGTCGCAGCGCACCCAGCGCCAAATTTTTTGTCGGCAGCGGCAAGGCGGAAGAGATCGCGTCCCAGGTCCAGATGCTGGACGCCGACGTGGTCATCTTCAACCATGCCCTGACCCCCGCCCAGGAGCGCAACCTGGAGCGTCTGTTCCAGTGCCGGGTCGTGGACAGAACAGGCCTTATCCTCGATATCTTCGCCCAGCGCGCCCGCACTCACGAAGGCAAGTTGCAGGTCGAACTGGCCCAGTTGCGCCATCTTTCCACTCGTCTGGTGCGAGGCTGGACCCACCTTGAGCGACAAAAGGGGGGGATCGGTCTGCGCGGCCCGGGTGAAACCCAGCTTGAAACCGACCGACGCCTGCTGCGTGAGCGCATCAAGGCCATTTTGCGCCGCCTCGACAAGGTGGCCAAGCAGCGGGAGCAGGGGCGCCGTGCCCGCAACCGCAACGAAGTGCCGACCGTTTCTCTGGTGGGGTATACCAACGCCGGAAAATCCACTTTGTTCAACCAACTTACAGATGCCAGCGTGTATGCTGCCGACCAATTGTTCGCAACCCTGGACCCCACCCTGCGCAAATTGGTGATCCAGGATGTGGGTGATGTGATCCTGGCGGATACAGTTGGATTTATTCGGCACTTGCCCCATGATCTGGTCGCGGCCTTCAAGGCGACCCTGCAGGAGACTCGCGAAGCGGACCTGCTGCTGCACGTGGTGGACTGCGCCGATGAACAGATGCAAGAGAATATCGAGTCGGTCCAGCGTGTGCTGGCCGAGATCGAGGCGGATGACCGTCCCCAACTGATGATCTGCAACAAGATCGACAAGCTGGGGGATCGTCCGGCTGGTCTTGAACGGGATGAGGCTGGACGACCGGTGCGAGTCTGGTTGTCGGCCCAGACTGGCGAGGGCAGTGAATACCTGTTCCAGGCACTGACCGAACTGCTGGCCGGCTCCATGGTGCATCACACCCTGCAACTGCCCCCTTCCGCCGCCAGACTGCGCAGTGCGCTCTATCGGCTGAAAGGTATCGAGCAGGAAGGTTTCAGCGAGGAGGGGGACTTTGTGCTGGAAGTTCGCCTGCAACTGGCTGACTGGAACCGCCTCATGAAACAAGAAGGTGAGAGTTTACAACGCTTTATCAGGCATTGATGAGTCGATGAACATAAATGGTTTGCTGATTTCATCGCTCCTCTGTGGCCCGATAGAGATGATATCCATCCGCATGTATTAATGGAGACGCTGATGGCTTGGAATGAGCCTGGTAACAATGGCAAAGACCGTGACCCCTGGGGGAACAACGGCAAGAATCAGGGCCCCCCTGATCTGGACGAGATGCTTCGCAAGGTGAGCCGTCGTTTTGGCGGTCTGCTCGGTGGTGGCAAATCCGGTGGTGGTGACGTCGGCAAGTTCGGCCTCTCCATCGCCTTGGTGGTGGCCGTGGTGGTGTGGGTCGTCAGCGGCTTCTACACCATTCGCGAAGCCGAGCGAGGCGTGGTGCTGCGCTTTGGCGAATACTCCCACAACGTGGATCCCGGCCTGCGCTGGAAACCGACCTTCATCGACCGGGTGATCCCGGTGGACGTGGAGTCTGTCCGTTCCCTGCCGGCGTCCGGTTTCATGCTGACCCAGGATGAGAACGTGGTACGGGTCGAGATGGACGTGCAGTATCGCGTGGTCGATCCCGAGCAGTACCTGTTCAGCGTGACCAATGCAGACGAGAGTCTGAGCCAGGCCACCGACAGCGCCCTGCGCTACGTGGTGGGTCACACCCGGATGGATGATGTGCTGACCACGGGTCGTGAGAAGGTGCGTCAGGAAACCTGGCAGGTGATCGACAGCATCATCGAGCCCTATCAGATGGGTCTGCAGATCGTGGACGTCAACTTCCTGCCGGCGCGTCCGCCGGAAGAGGTGAAGGATGCGTTTGATGACGCCATCTCCGCCCAGGAAGATGAGCAGCGTTTCATCCGTGAAGCGGAAGCCTATGCCCGTGAAGTGGAGCCCAAGGCTCGTGGCCAGGTCAAACGTCTGGAGCAGGAGGCCGAAGCCTACAAGTCCCAGATCGTGTTGAAGGCCAAGGGTGAAGTCGCTCGCTTCAACGAGCTGCTGCCGCAGTATCAGGCCGCGCCCGAGCTGACCCGTGATCGTATCTACCTGGAAACCATGGAAGAGCTCTATCAGCAGGCCAACAAGGTGGTGGTCGACATGCCGGCTGGCAACAACAGCATGATCTACCTGCCGCTCGACAAGCTCTCTGGCAAGGCGAATGCCGTGCAACCGGCACGTCCTGCGGGCACCCCGGCAGTCGAGGCGGCCCAGCCGTCCAACGAAGGGGCCAACTCCACTCCGACCCCGCTGCGTGGCGGTGATCGTTTCAGCACAGGGAGAAACTGATAGATGAAAAAGCTAGCTATTGGTGTCATCGCTGTGGCCGCCATGGTCTGCTTCTCTTCCATCTTCATCGTCGATGAAGGACAGAAGGGGATCGTGGTGCAGTTTGGCAAGGTGAAACGGGTCGACTCCGGTGAACCGCGCCTGTACGAGCCGGGTCTGCACTTCAAGGTGCCGCTCATCGACCAGGTACGCAAGATGGATGCCCGCATCCAGACTCTGGAAGGCCAGGCGGATCGCTTCGTTACGTCCGAGAAGAAGGACCTCATCATCGACTCCTACGTGAAGTGGAAGATCGAGGACTTCTCCAAGTACTACCTGGCGACCGGTGGTGGCAACAAGATCCAGGCTGAAGACCTGCTCAAGCGCAAGATCAACAACGGCCTGCGTTCCGAGATCGGTAACCGCACCATCAAGGACATCGTCTCCGGCGAGCGCAGTACCGTGATGGAAGATGCCCTGATGAAGATGGCGCGCTCCTCCGAGCTCGGCATCAAGGTGGTGGATGTGCGCATCAAGCAGATCAACCTGCCGGTGGAAGTTTCCAGTTCCATCTATCAGCGGATGCGTGCCGAGCGGACCGCGGTTGCCCGTGAACACCGTTCACAGGGCCGCGAGCAGGCCGAGATCCTGCGTGCCGACATCGACCGCAAGGTGACCGTGATGATCGCCGACGCCGAGAGTAATGCCCGTCAACTGCGTGGTGAAGGGGATGCCGAAGCCGCCAGGATCTATGCCGACAGCTACAAGAAGGACCCGGAGTTCTTCAGTTTCGTGCGCAGCATGGAGGCCTATCGCAAGAGCTTCGCCGGTGGCAACGACCTCATGGTCCTGAAACCGGACAGCGAGTTCTTCCGCTACCTCAAGTCGCCGCACGGCAACAAGCAGTAAACATGTGTTGATATGACCCAAGGGCCTGATGATTCAGGCCCTTTTGTTTGCTGGCCACAGACCGGCAGGGGAACAGGGATAGGGAGAGGTGATGCTGACATCCATGTTGATGGGGCTGGGGTTGCTGCTGCTCTTCGAAGGATTGGGGCCCTTGCTCGCTCCCAGGGCATGGCAGCAGATGCTGCGCCTGCTCGGGGAGTTGCCGCCGGAACAGCTGCGCCGCATCGGCGGCTGTCTGGTGGTGGCAGGTGGTGTCATCTTGTGGGCGTTGGCCCGTTAGAGCCTGTGTTGATACGACAGTGGCACGGCGAATTCGGACAATAAAAAAGAGGCCCTCTGGCCTCTTTTTTATTGTCCGCCGGCTGGCATCAGGCGCTGCGCTGCACCGCCATGTGGGCCAGGGTCTCCAGCGCTTGCTTGTGCCGGGAGTCCGGCAGGATGGCTAGGGCGGCGATGGCCTTGTCAGCCTCTTCCCGAGCCCGCTGGCGGGAGTATTCGAGAGCTCCGGTGCGATCCAGGATGCCCAGAATACGCTCCAGGTGATCCATACCGTTGCGGTGCTCGATGGCATCGCGCACCAGTTGACGCTCTTCCGGGGTACCCACTTCCATGGCGCGCAACAGCGGCAGGGTCGGCTTGCCTTCGGCCAGATCGTCACCCACGTTCTTGCCCATCTCCTCGCTCTGGGAGCAGTAGTCCATCACGTCGTCGATGATCTGGAACGCGGTACCCAGGTACTTGCCGTAGTCGGTCATGGCCTGCTCGACGGGCTCGGGCTGATGGGTCAGCACGGCGGCGAGTCGGGTCGCGGCTTCAAACAGCTTGGCGGTCTTGCAGTAGATGACCGTCATGTAGCTCTCTTCCGTGGTATCCGGATCGTTGCAGTTCATCAGCTGCAGCACTTCTCCTTCGGCGATGGTATTGGTGGCATCGGAGAGGATCTCCATCACCTTCAGGTTGGAGAGTTCGCTCATCATCTGGAAGGAGCGGCTGTAGAGGTAGTCACCCACCAGAACGCTGGCGGCGTTGCCAAACAGGGCGTTGGCGGTTTCCCGGCCGCGGCGCAGGTCGGATTCGTCGACCACGTCGTCGTGCAGCAGGGTGGAGGTGTGAATGAATTCGATGATGGCGGCCAGTTTCAGGTGATCTTCACCCTCATAGCCCAGTGCGCGTGCGGCCATCACGGTCAGCATGGGGCGCATCCGTTTTCCGCCCGCACTGACAATATAGAAACCCAGCTGGTTGATCAGGCTGACATCGGACTGGAGTCTCGCCAGGATCAGTTCATTGACCGCCGTCATGTCGGCGGCACAGAGCGCACGGATAGTCTGTTGGTCCATAAGTCTCGTAACGTGACGGCAGCATTTACTGCGTTTTTAGCAATGGCGGGGATTCTACACGATTTCACAATGGGTTACAGTTAGGCGTTTATTCACGGGGGCAGATATGCGCACAAAATAAACTTTTTGCTAAATTGGCCTTGCCTCGGCAAATCGTTCTGCGTAGAATGCCCGCCCATTGTTATAGGTTTTTGTGCGTGTCTGGCCTTGAGCAAAAGACACGCCTTTACGGAGTTAATCAAATGTACGCGGTATTCCAAAGCGGCGGAAAACAACACCGTGTGGCCGAAGGTCAAATCGTTCGTCTGGAAAAGCTGAACGTTGAGACTGGCGCTACCATCGACTTCAACGAAGTGCTGATGGTTGCTGCAGGCGACACTTTCAAAGTAGGTGCTCCTTTCGTTGAAGGTGGCAAGGTTGTGGCTGAAGTTGTGGCTCACGGCCGTGGCGAGAAAGTGACTATCGTCAAGTTCCGTCGTCGTAAGCACCACCGTAAGCAAGCGGGCCACCGTCAGTGGTTCACTGAAGTCAAAATCACTGGCATCAGCGCTTAATTAGAGGAGTCCGATAGATGGCACACAAAAAAGCTGGCGGTTCATCCCGCAACGGTCGCGATTCTGAAGCTAAACGCCTGGGCGTGAAGCGTTTCGGCGGCGAAACAGTTCTGGCTGGCAGCATCATCGTTCGTCAGCGCGGCACCAAGTTCCACGCTGGTGAGAACGTTGGTCTGGGCAAGGACCACACTCTGTTCGCTACCGCGAACGGTAAAGTGCAGTTCGAAGTTAAAGGTCCGCAGAATCGTAAGTACGTCAGCATCGTTGCTGAGTAATTACGGACCGTAAGGATCCGAAGCCCCGCCAACCTGGCGGGGCTTTTGTTTTTCTGATGAGTTTGACGAAAAAACGGCACGCGGATGAGCCGGCGCTGACAGCCCTCATCGGCCAGATGCGCCTCGCCCGAAGGGGCCCGTATCACTATAATTGCGTATCGGTTTTTCGAATTAAGGTGACGGTTACCTATGAAGTTTGTTGATGAAGTCCAGATTCGAGTCGATGCCGGTGACGGTGGTAACGGTTGTGTGAGCTTCCGCCGCGAGAAGTACATCCCGAACGGCGGCCCGGACGGCGGTGACGGCGGTGATGGTGGCGACGTGTATCTGGTGGCCGATGAAAACCTGAACACCCTGATCGACTACCGTTTCGAGCGCTTCCACGCCGCCGAGCGTGGCGAGAACGGCCAGAGTGCCAACTGTACCGGTCGTCGCGGCAAGGACAAGATCCTGCGCGTGCCGGTGGGAACCCGTGCCACCGATGAAGACACCGGCGAACTGCTGGGGGATTTGACCAGTCACGATCAGAAGCTGCTGGTTGCCAAGGGCGGCTTCCACGGCCTTGGCAACACCCGCTTCAAGAGCTCGGTCAACCGGGCGCCGCGCCAGAAGAGCAACGGTACCCCGGGTGAAGTGCGTACCCTGAGGCTGGAGCTGCTGCTGCTGGCGGATGTCGGCATGCTCGGTCTGCCCAACGCAGGCAAGTCCACCTTCATTCGCGCCGTTTCTGCGGCCCGCCCGAAAGTGGCCGATTACCCCTTCACCACCCTGGTGCCGAACCTGGGCGTGGTGCGTGGTGAGAACTCCCGCTCCTTCGTCATTGCCGACATTCCCGGCCTCATCGAAGGGGCTGCCGAGGGTGCAGGCCTGGGGATCCGCTTCCTCAAGCACCTGGAGCGTTGCCGCGTCCTGATCCACCTGGTGGATATCTGCCCGGTGGATGGCTCCGATCCTGCCGAGAACGCCGTGACCATCGTCCGGGAACTGGAGAAATACAGTCCCGAGCTGGCGGGCAAGCCGCGCTGGCTGGTGTTCAACAAGATGGACCTGATCCTGGAAGAAGAGGCTCAGGAAGTGATGGACAGAGTCAAGGCAGCCCTCAACCACGAAGGTCCGGTCTACGCCATTACCGCCATCAGCAAGGAAGGCACCAAGAAGGTGTGCTACGACATCCTGGATCTGCTGGACACCATGCCCCGTCAGCTGGCGGAAGATGCCAGAGACGCCATCGAGAAGGTGGAGTTCAAGTGGGACGACTACCACAAGAACCAGCTTGCCAAGGCGGAAGCCGATGCCCTGGCGGCGTCCAAGGCCTTCGATGATGGCCTGGACGATGACGACTGGGACGATGAGGACGACGACGGCGTCGAAGTCATTTACGTTCGCGATTGAGCATCATGTTCGTGACAAGACCGGAGCCAGACAGGCTCCGGTTTTTTTATGGGAGGATCGACGGGGTCACCCTATAGATATATTTTTCATGTCTCTTATTGCCTGACAGTGGCTGCGGATTATACTGCGCACCTGAATGTAACCTGTGTGAAACATTATGCTAACCATTCAAATTGAATCGATATGCATGACTGTTTTGGTTTGTTCTTATGGATGGTTCACCTGATAAAATATTTATGCTTGAAATGATCAATTAACGGCTTGTTTGTGCAGTTTTTTGGGTTATTCTTGCGCCCGTTTTCCGGGCGAGGGCATGAGTATGCAGGCGGCCCGGCTGAAGGAAAAGTCACATTTAAGGCTGTTTATATGTTGGAAAAGACCCTGGAAGCACCGGCAATCCGTACTCGCCGCAACGTGCTGATGTTTTTGATCCCGTCACTGATCGGGATCCTGCTGTTCATGACCCCGGTCATCTATGACGGCAATGTCACCATTCCCGTCGCCGTGTTGGCGAAGCTGGTTCAAACGGTGTTTGCCGATCATCTGGTGGCCATGGTCAGCGCCATCATCACCACCACCATGCTGATGACCCTGATCGCCTGGCTGTTCAAACCGGCGATCCTGGTAAAACGCCCCTTCCTCAACAGCCTGTTCAACGTCTCCCCCTTCTGGGCGTGCGTGCGGGTGCTGGGCGGGGTCTTCGTGCTGTTGACCTTCTTTGAAGCCGGTCCCGAGGTGCTGCGCTCAGGGGCGACCGGCGGCCTGGTGCTGCACGATCTGCTGCCGGTACTGTTCTCCGTCTTCATCTTTGCGGGCCTGCTGCTGCCCTTGCTGCTGGATTTTGGTCTGCTGGAGTTTGTCGGTACCATGATGACCCGCATCATGCGTCCGGTGTTCCGTCTGCCGGGTCGTTCTGCGGTGGACTGCTTCGCCTCCTGGCTCGGTGATGGCAGCGTCGGGATCCTGCTGACCAGCAAGCAGTATGAAGGCAAGTTCTACACCCAGCGGGAAGCGGCCGTCATCGGTACCACCTTCTCCGCCGTCTCCATCACCTTCTGTCTGGTGGTGATCTCCCAGGTGAAGCTGGAGCACATGTTCGTCCCCTTCTACCTGACCGTCTGCCTGGCCGGTGTGGTGGCCGCCATCGTGGTACCGCGCCTGCCGCCGCTCTCCTGGAAGAAGGATGTCTACAGCGACGGTACTCCCCTGTGCCGCAAGCAGGAGGCCATCCCCCATCAGCACAGCGTGCTGAGCTACGGCTATCATCGTGCCCTGACCAAGGCCGACAGCATGACGGATCTCGGCGCCGTGGCGCGTGAAGGGGTGAAAAACGCCCTGGACATGGTATTTGGCGTGCTGCCGGTGGTGATGGCCGTCGGGACCTGTGCCCTGATGCTGGCGGAGCACACCCCGGTGTTCAACTGGCTGGGGGCGCCCTTCGTGCCTTTGCTCGAGCTGCTGCAACTGCCGGAGGCGGAAGCCGCTTCCAAGACCATCATGGTGGGCTTCGCCGACATGTTCATCCCGGCGGTGCTGGCCTCCACTATCGAGAGCGACATCACCCGCTTCGTGATCGCCGCCATGTCGGTCACCCAGCTCATCTACATGTCGGAAGTGGGCGCTCTGTTGCTGGGCAGCAAGATCCCGGTCAAGTTGTGGGAGCTGTTCGTCATCTTCCTGCTGCGCACCCTGGTCACCCTGCCGGTGATTGCCGGTGTGGCGCACCTGCTGTTCTAAGGGGCGAAGTGGAACGAAAAACGGTCAACCCGGGTTGACCGTTTTTTTATGGGCGAGTGTCAGCGGAAGGTCAGTGTGATCCTGCCAGCAGGGCCTGGCATTCGACCTCGTCCAGCTGCTCGGGGGCGAGGAAGCGTCTGGCGTAGTCCCGCCAGATGCCGCTCTCGATGAAGAGGGCAAACAGGGCCGGGTCTATGTGCTGGTCCTGCACCATCTTCACCATGATGGCCAGGGACTGGGAGACCGTTTTGCCAGACTTGTAGGGGCGATCGCTCGCCGTCAGCGCCTCGAAGATGTCTGCAATGGCCATGATGCGGGCTGGAATGCTCATCTGCCCCCCTTGCAACTGGCGCGGATAGCCCGTGCCGTCCATCCGCTCGTGATGGCCCCCCGCAATCTCCGGCACCTTGCGCAAATGGCGGGGGAAGGGGAGCTTCTCCAGCATGCGTATGGTCTGGATGATGTGATCGTTGATCTTGTAGCGCTCCTCTTCTGTGAGGGTGCCACGGCCGATGGCGAGGTTGTAGCGTTCCCCCCGGTTGTAGAGGTGGGTGGGCACCCGCACCTTGAAGCCCCATGGGTTGTGTCGGGCGAGATTGTCGTGCTCGGGGCGAGGGACGAGATGGACCACCTTGTCGGCGAGCAGCGACTCTCGGCAGGGGAGGGGAGAGGGGGCCTCCTGGTGGCGCTTGCGCTCCTCCTGACTGATGCCGAGCCGATCGTCCAGAGTGCGCAACCAGGTGCGGCTGGCAATGGCATCCAGCCTGGCGAGCTTCTCCGGCGCCATCCACTCGCCCCCCAGATTGCACTCGGCCACGAAGGCAAACTCCTGATCCAGGGTGTGCCAGAGGGGGATCACGGCCTCGAGGGCGCCCTGCTGCCCGGATGGAGGCAGCAGGGCGCAGAGCGCCTCGATGTGGGCATCCCGCTTGAGCACCTCGAAGCGGGTGCGGATCTCGTGGATCCTGTCGTAGATGGTCTCGAGCTTGGTCGCCTTGTCCACCACGAACTCCGGGGTGGTGACCTTGCCGCAGTCGTGCAGCCAGCTCGCGATATGGATGGCCTCCCACTCCTCTTCGTTGAGCCGGAAATCGGCAAAGGGCCCCGCCTGCTGTGCGCAGGCAGCCTGGGTCAGCATCCTGGCCAGTTCCGGCACCCGCTGGCAGTGGCCGCCGGTGTAGGGGCTCTTGGCATCGATGGCACCGGCGATGAGTTCGATGAAGGCTTCCAGCAGTTGCTTCTGCTCCTCCAGCAGGCGCTGGTTTTCGATGGCGGAGGAGGAGGTGCCCGCCAGCGCCTCGATGAGGCTGATGCGCGAGGCCAGTTCGCGGGCCGAGCAGTCTGGCAGGATCAGCAGCAGGCAGCCGATCAGCTCCTGACGGTGGTTGTGAAGGGGTTCGACCAGCAGTTGGCAGGCGCCGGGGAAGGGGCCCCAGTCGCTGAGGTAGCGGGCCCACTGTGCCTCGTCGAGGGGCAGGCAGAGGCGCTCCGTGTGGTAGAGACCGCCGAGCAGCGCCGCCTGCCACTGTACCTGTTCGCACGCCAGCGGCTGCCCCTGCCAGATGGCGTGAACGGCCTGCATCTCGCTCTCCTGGGCCAGGAAGAGGCAGCCGCCCTCGGCCTGGGCAGCCGCCACCGTCTCGTGCAGGATGCGGCTGAGCAATGAATCGAAGCGATGCTCTGCCGCCAGTGCCCGGCCCATGTTCATGAAATTGCCGAGGGTCAGGCGCATGCTGGACATGGCGCGGGCGAGGTCGTCAATCTCGCGGATCGCCGAATCCGGCCCCGGGCTTTCGCCAAAGTCGAAGTGCTGGATCCGCTCAGCCTCCCCGGTCAATACCAGCAAGGGGGCGGCAGTGCGCCGGGCAGCCAGCCAGATGACGGGCAGCAGGAGCAGCAGACCGGCAAGGGCCCAGGCGAGATTGTGCAGCGCATCCTGGCGCGCCGGGGCGGTGAGCACCTCGGTGGGCACCAGGAGGGCGAGATAAAACGGGGACTCTTCCCCGAGGGAGGAGAGATTGACCAGCCACTCCTGACCCTGAACCGTTGCCAGGGTCAGCTCGGCGGGGTGATGCAGCAGGGCAGGCCGCGCGGCCATCTCCTGTTGCAGCCTGGTGAGAATGGGGTGATTGAGGGCCGACAGCATGGGCAGGCGGCTCAGTTGCTCGAAGCTTGGGAGGCGCTCGGGATCCGTGGCCAGCAGGGTCCCGACCTCGTCAAACAGCACCAGCTGGCTGTGACCGGGCAGGGGCAACTCGCCGATGAGGGAAGAGAGCCCCTCCACGCCCGCATCGAGCCCGATCACCGCCCGGCGATCGTCGCTCTCCACCGCCAGTGTCATGCCTGGCTCCCGGGTAGTGAAGAAGAGGTAGGGGTGGGTCACTATGATGCCCGTGCTCCAGCGCGCCTCCTTGTACCAGCCCCGATCTCGCGGATCGAAGCGGTAGTCCGGCATGGGGCGCCGCTCCAGCAGCCGCAGCCGCTGGTCGAAATAGAGGAACTCTCCCTGTCCCTGATGCAGGCTCTGGACCAGCAGGCGGCTCTCGGGCGGAGGCGCCTCCAGCACCCCTCTCGCCCGTTCGGTCAGCTTGCGTACCAGAAAGAAATCGCCGTCCTCGTAACCGGCATAGATGGCACCGTAACTGGTACTGTTGGCCAGCACTTCCGCCAGCTGGGGCAGGAAGGCTAGCCGCGTCTCGAGGTCTGTCATGGCGGACAGCTGGCCGCTGCGCAGCAGATTCAGGGACATGCGGGCTGGTCGCTGGTTCAGCTTGATGGCGAGGGCAAGCTGCTCCCGGTATTGCTGGAAGCTCTGACGTTCGTGCTCCAGCCCCTGCTGCATGCCCTGCTGGAACTGCAGCACGATGAGTGCGCCCCCCAGCAAGGAGAAGAGCAGGATGAAAAGGGTGGCAATGTGTACGTAAAAGGGTCTGCGACTGAGACTTGCGTTTGTCATGGACGGATCCTTGTCCCCTGGCGATCGCCGTATTGGTCACCTAACAGTGTGCTTGCTGGATGACAAAAAGCCTAGGACTCGATCTTGCGCTCTTCAGCCCCAAATCAACAGCCGGCCTTCGGGCTGCGCCCTTGCCCTGTGGTGAGATGATTCGTCCAGATATCTCGTGCTACATTGCTCCCCTGATAAACGCCCTGTGAACCAATGGAGTGTCCCATGTCTGTCGTCCCCTATTCCGTGCTGGATCTGGTGCCCGTTCCCGAAGGTGGTCTACCGGCCGAGTCGTTTCGCCACTCGCTGGATCTGGCTCGCCATGCGGAGCGCTGGGGTTACCACCGCTACTGGCTGGCGGAGCACCACAACATGCCGGGCATTGCCAGCGCCGCCACAGCGGTGCTGATTGGCCACCTGGCAGGGGGCACCACGACGTTGCGGCTCGGGGCTGGCGGCATCATGTTGCCGAACCACTCCCCCCTGGTCATTGCGGAGCAGTTCGGCACGCTGAGTTCCCTCTATCCGGATCGCATCGATCTCGGTCTGGGCCGCGCCCCTGGCAGCGATCAGCGCACCATGCAGGCGCTGCGCCGCCAGCGCAGCGGCGAGGTGGATGACTTCCCGGCGGATGTGCGCGAACTGATGAGTTATTTTGGCGACGAGGTCGGCGCCGTGCAGGCGGTGCCGGGTCAGGGACTCCATGTGCCCATCTGGCTGCTGGGATCCAGCCTCTACAGTGCCCAACTGGCAGCGGCCATGGGGTTGCCGTTCGGCTTTGCTTCCCACTTCGCTCCCGCCATGTTGCTGCAGGCGCTGGAGATCTACCGTACCCAATACCGTCCCTCTGCCCGCTGGCCCAAACCCCATGCGGTGGTGTGCGTCAATCTGATCGCCGCCGACACCGATCGTGAGGCCCGCTTCCTGTTCACCACCCTGCAGCAGCAGTTCCTGCGTCTCTACCGGGGGGATGCCGGCAAGCTGCCACTGCCGGTGCAGACGCTGGGGGATGAGTGGTCTCCCCGCGAATTGATGGCGATGGAGCAGACCCTGGCTCGCTCCCTGGTGGGGGAGCCGGATCGGGTACGCCACGGCCTCAAGGCTCTGCTGGCAGAGACCGGAGCGGACGAGCTGATGTTCAACGGCCCCATCGTCGATCATCAGGCGCGCCTGCGCTCCTTCGAGATTGGTGCCGAGCTGATGCAGGGGTTGTAACCCCCGCGACGCCTGGCCGCCAGCGGCACGCCAAGCCTGGTTGCTCGGGGAGCAAAAGCCACGATTGCGTGGTAGTAACTTTATGATTTTTAAAGGAAGTCAGGTGAGTGTCGGCCATCTGTCGTGTCGCCTCTCATCCCCTTTCCCTATGCTGGCCCTGTCAATCACCACAAGGAGCGCAAGATGATCGTCAGGAAGTTGAGATTGCAACGGGGATGGTCCCAGGAACAGCTGGCGACCCTCACTGGCCTGAGCGTTCGCACCATTCAGCGAATAGAGCAGGGACAACAACCCGGACTGGAATCCCTCAAGGCCCTGGCCGCCGTCTTCGAGCTCGATGTGACCCAACTGCAGGAGAGCGAGATGAAAGGGAATGAGGGCGAAGATCGGGGACGCGTGCAGGTGGCGCGGGATGAGCGGGAGGCGATGAAGTTCGTGGAGGGGCTCAGGGGCTTCTACGGCCACCTCATGAGCTATGTGCTGGTGATAGGGGGGCTGTTTGTCATCAACTACCTGAGCAACCCGGACTATATCTGGGCCTGGTGGCCCATGCTGGGATGGGGGTTGGGGCTGGCTTCTCACGCCATCAACCTGTTCCAGCCCTTCAAGCTGTTTGGCCCGGAATGGGAGCGGCGCCAGGTCGAGAAACGGCTGGGGCGCAGGCTCTGATCCGCTCATCATGAAAAAACGGGCCCGGCATTGCCGGGCCCGTTCTGTTTTCAGCTCCATTTCGCAGGAGAGGGCATTGCGCTCCTCTCAACGGCGGATCATTCCCTTGTTCCGCAGAGAGCCGATCTACTTGGCATAGGCCGGGCAGGGGGTGGCGATCAGGGCGTCGTCCTCGTAGCGCCACAGGGTGAGGCTGTTGCCCCAGACGCACCCGGTGTCGAGTCCCTTGATATCGGATTTGCCGGTGTTGCCCATCAGGGCCGCCCAGTGGCCGAAGACCAGGATGGGGTCATCCACATGGTGCTCGCGCTGCTCGAACCAGGGGCGCAGGCCCGGGGTCGATTCGGTGGGGCCCTTCTTGCATTTGAAGTCGAGGCGCCCGTCGAAGTAGCAAAAGCGCATCCGGGTGAAGCTGTTGATGATGTAGCGGTAACGCTCTATGCCCAGCAGGTTGTCGCTCCAGCTGTCGGGCTGATCGCCATACATGTTGTGCAGCAGCCAGCTGTACTGATCCCCGCGCAGCAGGCTCTCCACCTCCCGGGCACAACTGCGGGCGGTGTGGGCGTCCCAGGCGGGGGAGAGGCCCGCATGCACCATCATGATGGGCAGGTCGGGGTGTTCTGCCAGCAGGGGACGGTGACGCAGCCACTCCAGCAGCTCGTCCCGATCCGGCGCCTCCATCAGCGCCTGCAGCTTGTCTTTCTTCTTGAGCGGGGCGACCCCGTGGGCCACCGCCAGCAGGTGCAGGTCGTGGTTGCCGAGCACGGTGACGGCCTGCTGTCCCAGTGATTTGACGAAACGCAGGGTGTTGAGGGAGTCCGGCCCCCGGGCGACGAGATCGCCGCACAGCCAGAGCGTGTCGTTATCGAAGTCGAACTCGGCAAGATCCAGCAGACGGCGCAAATCGTCGTAGCAGCCCTGGATATCACCGACGAAACAGTTCGCCATGAAACCTCAGTTGATTATGTTGGGGACGGCCAGCGTGAAGGGGGCGATGGGGGCTTCGAATTGTTGCCCCGATTCATCCTGCAGGATGTAGCTGCCTTCCATCACGCCAAGCGGTGTGGCGAGGGGAACGCCACTCTGGTAGGAAAAGGTCTCGCCGGGGGCGATCAGGGGTTGTTCACCGACCACGCCGGGACCTTCCACTTCCAGCATCTTGCCATTGGCATCCGTAATGAGCCAGCGTCGATGCAGCAGTTGCACCGTGCTCGGACCCAGGTTCTCAATCTCGATGCGATAGAGAAAATGGTAGGGATCTGCGGTTCCCGCCACATAGCTGGGGTGGGGGCGGACCACTATCCGGGCTTGGGTCATGGGATCAGGCCTGTTGCTGGTCGGCCAGCCAGTTGGCGATCGTGACGAACTGCTCGAGGGAGAGATTCTCCGGGCGCAGGTTGCCATCGATGCCAAGCTCGGTCAGCTGGGCGTCGGTGATGAAGTTGGAGAAGCTGTTGCGAATGGTCTTGCGACGCTGGCCGAAGCCCTCGGTGCAGACCCGGTTCAAGCAACGAATGTCTTTCGCGACGATAGTCGGGTTCTTGTGCGGGATCAGACGCACCACGGCGGAATCCACCTTCGGCGCCGGCTTGAAGGCGCCCGGACCCACTTCCAGCACCGGCACTACCTGACAGTAGTACTGGGTCATCACGCTCAGACGGCCATAGGCCTTGCTGCCCGGGCCGGCGGCCAGACGCAGTACCACTTCCTTTTGCAGCATGAAGTGCATGTCCTCCACCCGGTCGGCAAATTCGCACAGGTGGAAGATGAGCGGGGTGGAGATGTTGTAGGGCAGGTTGCCGAAGATACGCAGCGGCCCCTTGCCTTCCCCCATCAGGGTGCTGAAGTCAAAGCGCATGGCATCGGCTTCGATGACGGTCAGCTTCTCTTTCAGGGTGGGGTGTTCGCGCAGACGTGCCGCCAGATCCCGGTCCAGCTCGACCACGGTCATCTTGTCCATCTGGGCGGCGACCGGCTCGGTGAGCGCGGCCAGACCCGGGCCAATCTCCACCAGATTCTGACCCGGTTGCGGGTTGATGGCGGCCACTATCTGGTCGATCACATACCGGTCGTGCAAGAAGTTCTGACCGAAACGCTTACGGGCCGTGTGGCCCATGTGCACCTTACTGCTCATATCTTTTTTTCTCTACCATCTGGATGGCGTGGTTGATCGCGGTGGTGAGGCTGCCGGGGTCTGCCAGGTTCTTGCCTGCCAGATCCAGCGCGGTGCCGTGGTCCACCGAGGTACGGATGAAGGGAAGTCCGAGGGTGATGTTGACCGAGTTGCCAAAGCCCTTGTACTTGAGCACGGGCAGCCCCTGATCGTGGTACATGGCGAGTACCGCATCCGCATCCTTGAGGTATTTGTCCTGGAACAGGGTATCGGCCGGCAGCGGGCCGACCAGATCGATCCCTTCCTGGCGCAGGGCGACCAGGGCGGGTTCGATGACATCGATCTCTTCACGGCCCAGATGACCCCCTTCCCCGGCATGGGGATTGAGGCCGCAGACATAGATCCGGGGCTGTTCGATGCCGAATTTGCGCTTGAGATCCGCATCCAGGATGCGGATCACCTTGCCAAGGCGATCCTCGGTGATGGCCTTGGCCACATAGGCAAGGGGAATATGGGTGGTCGCGAGGGCCACTCTCAGCCCTTCGGTGGCCAGCAGCATCACCACATCGGCGGTGTCGGACTGCTGGGCGAAGAACTCGGTGTGACCGCTGAACGAGACCCCCGCCTGGTTGATGATCCCCTTGTGCACCGGCCCGGTCACCACGGCGGCAAATTCGCCGCTCAGGTTGCCGTCGCAGGCGCGCTGCAAGGTAGCCAGCACATAGGCGCCGTTGCCCTCATCCAGCTTGCCTGGCACCACGGGGGCGCCGAGCGGCACGGGGCAGACGGTCAGAGTCCCCGCCCGCTGCGGACGGGTGGGGGCGCTTTCGTCATAGGGTTCAAGCTCGACGGACAGCCCCAGCAGGGCGGCCCGTTCGCGCAACAGGGCGGGATCGGCGATCACCACCAGCTGATGGGGCCAGGCCCGCTGGGCAATCTGCAGTACCAGATCCGGGCCTATGCCAGCCGGTTCACCCGGGGTGATGGCAAGCCGGTGGCAGCTCAGCTGTGCCTCGGCGTGCCCTGGATGCGCCTTGTTCATCTGCTTGTCGCCCATCAATTGGGTTCGATCTGGATGTAGGCTTCGTCGCGCAGCTCATCCAGCCAGGCCTGGGACTCTTCGGCGAAGCGGCGGTTGAAGATGAGCTGGTAGGCGCGTTGCTCCTGGGCCTTGCCGGTGGCGTCCTGGCTGCGGCGATCCTCGAGCTGCACGATGTGCCAGCCGTGGCTGGTGCGGAAGGGTTCGCTGATCTGGCCCGGTTGCAGGCGACCCAGCATGTCGCGGAATTCCGGCACATAGACGTTGGGATCAGACCAGCCCAGCTCGCCACCCTGCACCGCAGAGCCCGGATCCTCGGAGTATTTCTCTGCCATGCTGGCAAAGCTGGCCTTGCCGCTCTTGATGTCGTGCAGGATGCCGTCCAGGGTGCCCTTGGCCTTCTCCTCGCTCAGGATGATGGAGGGCTTGATCAGGATGTGGCGCGCCTTGACCTCGGTCTGCATGACCTGTTGCTGACCCTTGGTGTCGAAGATCTTGATGATGTGCAGACCGGCGCCGGAGCGCAGCGGGCCGACGATGTCACCCTTGCCTGCCCCTTGCACGGCTTCCGCCATCAGGGTGGGCATTTCCTGCGGGCTCAACCAGCCCCAGTCACCCCCTTCCAGAGCCTTGGGACCGTTACTCTCGGCAATAGCCAGCTTGCGGAAGTCGGCCCCCTCTTTCAGGGACGCCAGAATGCGCTCGATCTTGGCCTTGGCAGCGTTGAGCTGCTCGGCATTCGGGTTGTCCGGCAGCGCGACCTGGATATGGCCGATATGATATGACGTCTGCTGCTGGCCCTGTTTGCTCAGGGCCTCGACCACCTGTTTGACCTCCTGATCGGAGATGTTGATGCGACGGCGGACCTGGCTGCGGCGCACCTCGTTCATCAGGATCTCGCGGCGCACCTCCTCACGGTACTGGGCGTAGGTCAGGCCTTCCCGCTCCAGTTGGGCGCGCAGTTGCTCCAGGTTCATCTTGTTGTCGGCGGCGATGCTCTGAATGGCCTGTTCCAGCTGGGTGTCACTGATCTTGAGCCCCTGGCGCTCCGCCAGTTGCAGTTGCAGGCTCTCCTGGATCAGGCGATCCAGCGCCTGCTTGCGCAGGGTGACGTCATCGGGCAGGGACTGGCCGCTCTCCTGGGCGGAGGCCTTGACCTTTTGCACCAGGGCCTCCTGCTGACTGGCCAGCACCACATCCTTGTTGACCACGGCCAGCACCTTGTCCATCAGCTCGGGGGCGGCGAGGGCACCCTGGCTCATGACTCCGAACAGGCCTGCGGTCAGCAGGGAAATCAACGTCTTCTTCATATCCATCTCTCAAGGCGTTTGCCAGACCGATTACTGGTCTCGCAGGTTAAACGGACGAATGTAAGGCAGTGCTTCGGTGTCCAGGGAAGTGCCCTTGGAGCCGGTACCCACGCTACCCAATCCTTTCATTTCAAATTGAATGCCGAGGCTGCGCTCGGACGTCGGGGTCAGGTTCACGTTGTCTGGCGTGTTGACCCATTCCAGGTTGAAGTTGATGCTCCAGCAGCAGGAGTCGTATTTCAGACCCACCTTGCGGTCCACTTTGACGTTCTGGTTGAGCTCCTGATAGTAGCCGCCATAAAGGTGCCAGCGATCGTCCAGCGGGGTGGTCAGCAGCAGGCCGATCTGGTTGAGATCCGTCACCTGGCCCTTGTGGTCGAGGTCGTAGTTGGCATCTCGCACGAAGCGGTGGTTCAACTGGCTGATCAACTTCTCGTGACGGTATTCCAGGGCGCTGTTGGCAGAGCTTATCTGGCGCTGTTCCATATCATATTGTGCCCCCGCATGGGCATACCACTGCTCGTTGATCTTGGCGTCACCCTCGAACGACAGCGGGGAGCGGGTATTGGTACTCAGCTCATCGCTGCTGTAAAGCTTGACCCTGGGCGCCACGAAGTCGAAGGCTTGGGCAACGGCCAACCGGATTCGTTCATCCCCGGCCGGATCATAAATGCGGGTGGTGACCCCCAAGGAGAGCCGGTTGGAGTCGCTGATGCGGTCCAGACCGGCGAAGCGGCGATCGCTGAAGAGGCTGTAGTAGTCCTGGCGCATGGTGGTGGAGTCATAGACACCGATGTTGTCCTGATCCTTGTAGGGCACATAGAGGTACTGGAATTCAGGCTCCAGGGTCTGGTTGGCACCCTCGCCAAACCACTGCTGATCCCGCTCGAAGGTCATGCCGCCCTTGAGACGGAACGAGGGCAGTACCCGGGTGATGGAACCCTCTTCTAACGTGACGTTTTCTTGTTTGCCTGTTCCTGTGTTAAGACCTTTTGAATTAGGGTCAAATTTGTCACGGAATGCTTGGCTCATATTGTCAGGCACCGTCTGGTCGTAACGGGTGTACATCAGCTTGTACTGGCTGTCGAGGAAGTAACCCGCCTCGTCAACGAGGGGGATGGTCAGGGTGGGGGCCGTGTAGACCCGGGTGCCGGTGTAGGCTTCACCCTTGTTCTGCTCGATGGCCTGATCGTTGTTGTAGCCGAAGTTGGTCAGCTCGGTATTCCAGGCCAGATCGTACCAGCTGCCCTGCTGGTAGTAGTTGTGGTTGATGCGCGGCATCAGCTCGTGGGGCTGCTGGGCGCTGGCCAGCAGGATCTGGTAGGTCCGTACCTCGGCATCGAGGTTCCAGTTCTGCTGGTAGTAACCCGCCTTCAGGGATTGCTGCAACTGGTTGTCGACCTGGGTCCCCACCTTGGGGGTGAAGTCGTTGAAGTAGTTGTAGTCCTGGTCCCGTACCTTGGTGTAGTCCACTGACACCCGCATGGCGTTGTCCATGAACATGGAGGTGTGGCGGGCACTGAGCAGGTAACGGTGACCATCAGAGAGATGCTGATTGAGGCTGGCCGTCTCGTCGTACTGCTTGTCGTCTGCCAGGTTCTCGAAGTAGAGGCTCCCCACGTGGGCCGGGTCCGGCATGTAGCGGAACTCGACCTGTTCCATCAGGCCCCGTCTGTCCATGAAGCGGGAGGTGATGGTGGCATCGTAGTTGGGGGCTATGTTCCAGTAGAACGGCTGGGTGATGTCCATACCGTTCTTGGAGCTTTGGGTATAGCCCGGGTAGAGCAGACCGGTCTTGCGCTCATCCTTGATGGGGAAGTTGATATAGGGGAAGTAGAAGACCGGATAGTCATAGAGCCAGAGGCTGGCGTTCCAGGCTTCCCCGAATACCTCGGACTGATCGATGTCGATGCTGCCGGCCTTCAGGGTCCAGGCCTCCTGGCCCGGTGGGCAGGTGGTGTACTGGGCCCCTTCCAGAGTGATGTTCTGGTTGTTGTTGGTCATGGTCACCTTTTCGGCGAAGCCGCGCACCGGTGAGCCATGGACCTGATACTTGCCCTCTTCCAGCTCGGAGTTCTTGGTGTCCAGGTTGGATTTCAGGGTCTTGTCGCTGGTGACCGTGATCTGGCCATCGTTGTAATAGATGTTGCCGATGGCGATGACATCCCGGCTCTTCTGGTCGAGCTGGGCATAGTCGGAGTCGAACTTGCGCACGCCCTGACGCACCTTGACGTCACCCTCGTAGACGGCGGTACCGCCCTGCTTGGCCTCCAGGCGATCGGCATCCACCTCGACGGGCTGGGCATTGGCGTCCTGGCCCGCACTGGGCTTCTCTATCTTGGGGACATAGTCATAGCAGAGGCTGTCGAGGATCCCGGTAGCGGGTGGCGCATTGAGTGGCGCTGCCTGGGCCATGAGCGGGCTCAGGGCAGGAACAAGGCTGATGGTCAGGGCGATGGGACAGGAGTATCCCAGTGTCCATTTTGTCATGTGAAAGGCTCGCGCAATCCGTAGTAAAAACGGTGGATTCAGGGCATGCATTTTATGTCAGGATCCATCGAGTTGACATTGCATGTCATTGCTTTATGTTAGCCGGCAATGATAAAGCATTATTGCGGCCAGGGCTAACAGCCAAGTGCTGCTTTCCAATTTGGTTCCCGACTCATGCACGATCGCGCTTCCCTGCTTTTGCAATGGGCTCGCCGGATTTCCGGTGACGCCAACCTCTCGTTGACGCTTATTTCCGGTGACGCCAGTTTCCGCCGCTACTTCCGGGGCGGCGGTCTGGTGTGGGTGGATGCTAATCCGAAAACCGAAAAAAATCATGAATTCGTTCGCAATGCCACCGCCCTGCACGATGCGGGGCTGCTGGCCCCCGAGGTAAAGGGGGTCGACTACGAGCAGGGATTGCTGGCGGTGACGGACCTGGGGGATACCCAGCTTATCGGCTGCCTGAACGAAGCGAGCGTACTGGCCTGGTATGGCAAGGCTATCGCCCTGCTGCCAAGGCTCGGCACTGTGGCGCTCGAGCTCGAGCCCTTCGATGAGGCCTTCATGGCCCGCGAAAATGCCATCTTCCCCGAGTGGTTGCTGGGACATCACCTGCAACTGACCCTGAGCGATGAAGAGCTGCAGTTGCTGGCGGAGACCTTCGCCTGCCTCACGGCGAGCAACCAGGCCCAGCCACAAGGAGTGATGCACCGGGACTTCCACAGCCGCAACCTGATGGTGTGCGGCGGGATGAACCCGAAGGAGAGCGACCTCGCCCTTATCGACTTCCAGGACATGGTCATCGGGCCGCTGAGCTATGACCTGGTTTCCCTGCTGAAAGACTGCTACGTGCGCTGGCCGGACGCGGTGATCGAGCAGGGCATGCGACTTGGCTTCGACACCCTGCAAGGGGCCGGCCTGCTCGGCAATCTGGACTATGCCGCGTTTCGTCGCGCAGCCGATCTCACCGGCATGCAGCGCCATCTCAAGGCGGCGGGTCTCTTCACCCGCCTCTATCACCGCGATGGCAAGGCCGGCTACCTCAAGGACATTCCCCGTACCCTCGGCTATGTGGTCGATGTTTGTCGCAGCCATGGCGCCGCCTATCCGGTGCTGGCCCGCTTCGGCCAGTGGCTGGAGCAGGTGGTGCTGCCCGGATTGGCGCGCACCGGGGTGACACCATGAAGGCGATGATCCTGGCCGCCGGGCGCGGCGAGCGGATGCGTCCGCTCACCGATCTGCTGCCCAAGCCGCTGCTGGCGGCGGGGGGCAAGCCGCTCATCGTGCACCATATCGAAAAACTCAAGGCAGCCGGCGTGACCACACTTGTCATCAACCACGCCTGGCTCGGACACAAGCTGGTGGCGGCCCTCGGCGATGGCAGTGCACTCGGGGTCTCCATCCACTGGTCGGCCGAAGAGCGCGCGCTCGAGACCGCTGGCGGCATCGTGCAGGCGCTGCCCCTGCTGGGCTGCGAACCCTTTCTGGTGATCAACGGCGATACCTGGCTCGACCTGGATTATCGTGCTCTGGTGAACCAGCCGCTTGGGGACGATCTCGCCCACCTCTGGCTGGTGCCCAACCCTCCCCAGCATCCGCAAGGGGACTTCTCCCTGCAAGCGGGTCGGGTGCTGGACACCCCGGCCCTCACCTTCAGCGGCGTCGGCCTCTATCAGCCCGCCGCCTTTGCCGACTTGCCCTGCGGGGCGCGCAAGCTGGCCCCCCTGCTGCGCGACTGGATGGCGCTGGGACGGGTGGGTGGCAGCCTGCTGGCAGGCGAGTGGCGCGACATCGGCACAGTGGATCGGCTGCGCGAACTGGACGAGCAACTGCTCGCCGGCACCCATTAACATCACGAGGTCTTGAACCATGCGTATTTGGGGCAAGGTGCTTGGCACCTTCTTCGGTTTTTTGCTCGGCAACATCTTCGGTGCCCTGCTGGGCCTGTGGATCGGCCATCGCTTCGATCGGGGCATGGGGATCCGCGGGGCCTTCCAGCGGGCGCCCAGCCAGCAGCAGCAGGCCGTCTTTTTCCATGCCACCTTCGCCGTCATGGGCCACATCGCCAAGGCGAGCGGCCAGGTCACCGAGCACGAAATACGGGTCGCGTCCAACCTGATGGACAGGATGCGGCTGGCCGGAGAGCAGCGGGTACGGGCCCAGGAGTCGTTCCGCCTTGGCAAGGAGGCGGACTTCCCCCTGCGCGAGACCCTGGCGGAGTTTCGCCAGGCGAGCCTGGGGCAGCGCGACATCCTGCGCTTCTTCCTCGAGGTCCAGCTGCAGGCCGCCTTCGCCGACGGTCAGGTGGAGGCGAACGAGCAGGCCATCCTGCAAACCATCGCCGACGAGCTGGGGTTCAGTCGCATCGAGCTGGCCCGCATTCTGGCCATGGCCGAGGCCCAGATGAACTTCTTCCACCGTCAGCAACAGCAGGGCGGTGGCCAGGGGCAGCAATACCGTCAGGAGCCCCCCTCCCGGGATCGCCTCAAGGATGCCTATCAGTTGCTTGGGGTGAACGAGAGCGACAGCGATCAGGAGATCAAGCGCGCCTATCGCAAGGAGATGAGCAAGCATCACCCTGACAAGCTGGCCGCCAAGGGATTGCCCCCCGAGATGATGGAGATGGCCAAGGAAAAGACCCAGGAGATCCAGCAGGCCTGGGAGTGGATCCGCGAGGCCCGCGGCATTCGCTGAGCCCTGAGCCCGCCATAAAAAATGCCCGTCGATGACGGGCATTTTTGTTTTCTGAGTCTGGTTTTTCTTTTCATGGAAGAAAAATCAGTGGGCATCGACCCAGACAAACTTGAGGACGAAGAGCAGGGCCACCACCAGCACGCAGGGGTTGATCTCGCGCCAGCGGCCGGTGCCCGCCTTCATCACGCAGTAGGAGATGAAGCCGACGGCGATCCCCTCGGTGATGGAGAAGCTGAACGGCATCATCACCGCGGTCATGAAGGCCGGCACCGCTTCGGTCAGGTCTTCCCACTTCACCCGGGTCAGCTCGGAGCACATCAGCACGCCCACGTAGATGAGGGCCCCCGCTGCGGCATACGCCGGCACCATGGCGGCGACCGGAGAGAAGAAGATGGCCAGCAGGAACAGGATGCCCACCACGATGGCGGTCAGGCCGGTGCGACCGCCGACGGCGACGCCGGAGCTGCTCTCGATATACGCAGTGACCGAGGAGGTGCCCATAAAGGCGCCGCCGACGGAGCTGACGCTGTCCACCACCAGGGCCTGCTTCATGCGCGGGAAGTGCCCCTTGTCATCGGCCAGCTTGGCGCGGTTGGTCACGCCGATCAGGGTGCCGGAAGAGTCGAACAGGTTGACCAGCATGAAGGAGAAGATGATCCCGGCGAGGCTGATGTCCAGCGATCCCATCAGGTCCAGCTGGCCGAACACCGGGGCAATGCTCGGCGGCACGGAGACGAAGCCCTTGAAGGTGACGTCGCCGAACAGCCAGCCCAGGGTGGTGGTCACCACGATGGCGATGAGCACGGCTGAGTGGACGCCGCGGGCGGAGAAGATGCAGATGAGGAAGAAGCCGAGCAGCCCCAGCAGGCAGGGCAGGGAGGTGAGGTTGCCCACGGTCACCATGGTGGCGGGGCTCGCGACCACGATGCCGGCATTGTGCAGGCCGAGCAGGGCGATGAGCAGACCGATGCCGGCGGTGATGCCGACCCGAAGTGTCAGGGGAATGTTGGCGATGAGCCAGTAGCGTACCCGCAGCAGGGTCAGGATCAGCAGGCCCAGCGCACCCCAGAAGATGGTGCCCATGCCCACTTGCCAGGAGTAGCCCATGCCAGCCACCACCACGAAGGCGAAGAAGGCGTTGAGGCCCATGGCGGGAGCCAGGGCGATGGGCAGGTTCGCCAGCAGACCCATCAGGATGCTGCCGACACCGGCGATGAGGCAGGTGGTAACGAACACGGCCTGGGTGTCCATGCCTGCCGCAGAGAGGATCTGCGGGTTGACGAAGACGATGTAGACCATGGTCAGGAAGGTGGTGATGCCGGCGATCACCTCGGTGCGGGCCGTGGTGCCATGACCGCGCAGGGCAAACAGGCGCTCGAGCAATCCCTGCCCGGCAGCCGGGCTGGCGGTCTGCCCGGTAGCGTGATGTGGTTGATTCATGTTGGATTCCAATGGGTGACGTGAAATAGGCAGCAGGGGGCCCGGCCCATCCATGCGGGGCGACGGACCCTGATTCTGGCGGTGAAGTGACCAGACTCGTCCTGATACCGTGACAGCGCGCACATTTTCACACAGGCGGCCAGGTTTACAAACCCCGGATGTGCGAGGCGGATCAATGAATAGAGTAAAAATTCAAACGTTTTCCCCCGGAGGCAGGAAAAAGGGGACCAATAGAGCCCCGTTTCCACATCGGGATCAACGGTTTTTCTGGTAGCGTTCGATAAGCTGGCTCAGCACGGCATCGCTCTGCTCCAGCAAGGGATCGAGGGCCAACCCCATGCGTTGTAGCAGCAGGGTGGCCTGGGTTTCGCTCAAGGGACGGCCATCGAGGAAGTAGGCCTGCTCGGCCAGTTGCTTGTCATGGCGGGGCAGCAGCACCCAGTGCACTCGTCGGGGTTCGATGGCGGCGAGGATCCGGTTGGCGGCCGCGCAGAAGGTATCGATGTGCTGCTTGCCATCCGGCCCCAGGCAGCCGGGTTCGAGCCGGATCTGGATGGTGAGTCTGGTGGTGGAGGCTTGGGTCATGGGTCGCTATCGCTGGGGTAGAGGTGGAGATTGTAAGTCAGAAGAGGCAAAAAAGGGGAGCCCCGGCTCCCCTTGTGACGTCATGCCTGGCGGCGCGGCTGTTGCCTCGCCTTACTTGGCAATGCGCTTGTACTTGGCGCGGCGCGGCTGGATAGCCTCGGCACCGTAAGTCTTCTTCTTCCACTCTTCGTATTCGGTGAAGTTGCCTTCAAAGAATTCGATCTTGCCCTCGTCCTGGTAGTCGAGGATGTGGGTGGCGATGCGGTCGAGGAACCAGCGGTCGTGGGAGATGACCATGGCGCAACCCGGGAACTCCAGCAGGGCGTTCTCGAGGGCGCGCAGGGTTTCGATGTCCAGATCGTTGGTCGGTTCATCCAGCAGCAGCACGTTGCCGCCGGTCTGCAGCAGCTTGGCCAGGTGCAGACGGCCACGTTCACCACCGGAGAGCTCGCCGACCCGCTTCTGCTGGTCGGAACCCTTGAAGTTGAAGCGGCCGATGTAGGCGCGGCTCGGGAACTCGTAGTTGCCGATGCGCAGGATGTCCTGGCCGTCGGCGACTTCCTCGAACACCGTCTTCTTGTCGTTCATGCTGTCGCGGAACTGATCCACGGAGGCCAGCACCACGGTGTCACCCAGGGTGATGGAACCGGAATCCGGCTGCTCCTGACCCGACATCATGCGGAACAGGGTCGATTTACCGGCACCGTTCGGACCGATGATGCCGACGATGGCACCCTTCGGAATGGAGAAGGAGAGATCGTCGATCAACTGGCGGTCGCCATAGGACTTGCAGAGGTTGGCCACCTCCACCACCTTGTCGCCGAGGCGCGGTCCGGGCGGAATGAACAGCTCGTTGGTCTCGTTGCGCTTCTGGTAGTCGTTGGTGTTGAGCTCTTCGAAGCGAGCCATACGAGCCTTGGATTTGGCCTGACGGCCTTTCGGGTTCTGACGAACCCACTCCAGTTCCTTCTCGATGGACTTGCGACGGGCGGCCTCGGAACTCGCTTCCTGGGCCAGACGGGCATCTTTTTGCTCCAGCCAGGAGGAGTAGTTGCCCTCCCAGGGGATGCCTTCGCCGCGGTCCAGCTCCAGGATCCAGCCCGCCACGTTGTCGAGGAAGTAGCGGTCGTGGGTGATGGCCACGACGGTGCCTTCGTAGTCGTGCAGGAAGCGCTCCAGCCAGGCCACGGATTCCGCATCCAGGTGGTTGGTCGGTTCGTCCAGCAGCAGCATGTCCGGCTTTTCCAGCAGCAGACGGCACAGGGCCACGCGGCGGCGCTCACCACCGGAGAGGTGCTTGATCTGGGCATCCCAGGCCGGCAGGCGCAGGGCATCGGCCGCGCGCTCCAACTGGTTTTCCATGTTGTGGCCGCCCTGGGCGGCGATGATGGCTTCCAGCTCGCCCTGTTCGCGGGCCAGCTTGTCAAAATCCGCATCCGGGTCGGCGTAGGCTGCATAGACCTCGTCGAGGCGAGCCATGGCGCGTTTGACGTCGCCGACTGCCTCTTCGACCGCTTCGCGTACGGTCTGCTCCGGATCCAGCTTCGGTTCCTGGGGCAGGTAGCCGATCTTGATGCCGGGCTGCGGACGGGCTTCCCCTTCGATCTCGGTGTCGATGCCCGCCATGATGCGCAGCAGGGTCGATTTCCCGGCGCCGTTCAGACCCAGCACGCCTATTTTGGCCCCCGGGAAGAAGGAGAGGGAGATGTTCTTGAGAATATGACGCTTGGGTGGCACGACCTTGCCAACCCTGTTCATGGTGTAAATAAATTGAGCCATTGGCTAATTCTCTTCCTTTCAGCAGTTTAATGTCTTGGCATTAACAAACTGATGTCGTGGTGGGGCCGGGTCGACGGGCCGTCAACCCGGTTCCAAAAAACCCGTCGATTGTAAACCAATGGGAGAGGGGCGGCAAAGCCGGGCGCCGCAGGCCGGGACGGCCGACAGGCGCGAGGGAAGAGGGGCAACCGGGCAAGCTCAGCGCGGTGAGCTGCGGCGGGCCGGTTTGTCAGGATCCTGCCCCGAGTAGTAGAGCACCCGCTGCACATACTCCTGGGTTTCCTGATAGGGCGGCACACCGCCGTGGCGCAGCACGGCCTGCTCCCCGGCGTTGTAGGCGGCGCTGATCCTCACCCAGTCCGGACCGAACTGCTTCTCCAGCCACTTCAGGTAGATCATGGCGCCACGGATGTTCTGCTGGGCATCGAACGGCCGGGTCACGCCGAAGCGGGCCTGGGTTTCGGGAATGAGCTGCATGACGCCCTGCGCCTGCTTGGGGGAGACGGCGGTACTGTTCAGATTGGATTCGGCGATGGCGATGGCCAGGGCGAGCTGGGGGTCCACTTTGTGACGCTGGGCGGCCTGGCGGATCATGACGGCCAGCTTTTGCTTGGCCTGTGACTGTCTGGCCAGGTAGCGCTCCTGATCGAAGGGGGTGCTGGGGCGTACCCAGGGAGCACCACCGCCACCGCCTCCGATGCCGCAAGTACCCAGGGGGGCATTGCCGACCCGCTCGTTGTAGTAACGGGCGGCCTGCTGGTTGCCAAGGCGCATGGCCATGGCCAGGTAGGCGTTGGCGCTGCGGGCATTGCGGATCCCCTGGGGACCGCGGGCCAGCAGGCGGCCGATGCGGTAATAGGCTTCCGGGTTGCCAAGGTTGGCGGCGGTGCAGTAGTGGGCGATGGCCTGCCGCGGGTTTCCCTGTTCCATGGCGGCACCCTGACGCAGCGCGCTCATGGCCTTGGGGGCCTGACGAAAGGGATCTGCGTGGGAAGTGGTGGCGAGCAGTATCAGGAGTCCCCAGCCCCAGAGTCGTTTTTTCATGGAAACCTCGTCGTTGGTATCCGCAACATATAGGCCCGATCCGGGGAGGGACGCCAGCCAGCAGATGGAACATCTGGTTATGTGGGTGAGCGGCAGAGATGAAAACGGTATGGAACTTTTGGTGCAGGGGAGGAGCGGCAGGCTCCTGGAATAGTGACTGCTTTGATAGATTTGTTAATTGAAGTTCAATATGCTGACACAGTTGTTTTCTAACGCCTTGTATTTGCATGATGTCAGCCAGGCCATCAATGCAATGTCGTCGGGTCTGCCGGGTGAATCGATAGCGCCTCTGATGAGGGCAGGATGTGCATATGGTCGAATCGGTCGATATCTCTGTCGTGGTGCCTGCCAAGGATGAGCGGGATAATCTGGCCCCGCTTGTCGGCGAAATAGATGCCGCCCTTGGGGGCAGGTTCGAGTACGAACTGATCTATGTGGACGATGGCAGTGTGGACGACAGCCATGTGGTACTGCGCGATTTGCAGACGCGTTTCCCCAGGCTGAAGGTGCTACGCCATGTCCATGCCGTGGGCCAGAGCATGGCGGTGCTGAGCGGAGTGCGCCACGGGCGTGGCGACTGGCTGGTGGTACTTGACGGCGATGGTCAGAACGATCCCGCCGACATCCCCGCCATGCTGGAGGAGGCGATGCGCCGCTACCAGAGCGATCCATACCAGGTGGGCCTCATCGGCCACCGGGTCAACCGCCGTGACGACTGGGTCAAGCGCCTCTCTTCAAAGCTGGCCAACGGCTTTCGCGACCTGCTGCTGCGCGACGGCATTCCGGATACCGGCTGCGGGCTCAAGGTAGTGCGTCGTGACTGGTATCTGAAACTGCCCGCCTTCAATCACATGCACCGCTACATCCCCGCGCTGATCCAGGCACAAGGGGGGCGCATGGCGCCCTGGCCGGTCAACCACAGGCCACGCCAGGCGGGCATCTCCAAATACGGGGTCTGGAACCGGCTCTGGGTCGGGCTGGTGGACGTGGTCGGGGTCTGGTGGTTGCAGCGCCGATCCAAGGTGGTTGAAATCCGGGAGATGCTGGAGTGATGGACGCCTGGCTGTCTGCCCCCATCGACTGGCTGGACTGGACCGGGGTGCATGTCACCGGCTGGAAGCTGATTGGCTACACGGGGGCGCTGATGTTCGGCGGACGCTGGCTGGTGCAGTTTCTGGCGTCCAGGCGGGCGGGACGACCCGTCATCCCGCGCCTGTTCTGGTACATGAGCGTGCTCGGCAGCCTGATGACGCTCAGTTACTTCACCTTCTCTCCCAAGCAGGACTCCGTCGGCGTGCTGCAAAACCTCTTCCCCACCTTCACCGCGCTCTACAGCCTCTATCTCGATATCCAGCATCGGGGCTGGCGGCGGGACAAGGCAGTGACCGGGGAGGCCCGTCATGGTGAGTGATCGCACCCTGCTCAATCAGACGTCCCTTGGCTGGTTGCTGCTGATCGCGCTGGTGGTGCTGGGGGCCGGGCTGGGTCTGCGGGATCCCTGGCCAGCGGACGAGCCGCGCTTCGCCCTGATCGCCCGGGAGATGGTGGAGAGCGGCCAGTGGCTCTTCCCCATGCGTGGCGGGGAGCTCTATCCGGACAAGCCGCCGCTGTTTATGTGGGGGATCGCGATCGGTTATGTGTTGACTGGCTCCATCAAGGTGGCCTTTCTGCTGCCCTCCCTGCTGTCTGGCTTGCTGACCATCTTGCTGGTGTGGGATCTGGGGCGCCGCCTGTGGGATCCGGCGACGGGATTTCTGGCGGGCTTGCTGCTGCTCTTTACCGTCCAGTTCACCCTGCAGGCCAAGACGGCGCAGATCGACGGCCTGGTCACCTTCTTCATCACCCTCGGTCTCTATGGTTTTCTGCGCTTCCTCCTCTGCGGTGGCGGGTGGCGCTGGTACTGGCTCGGCTGGTTTGCCGCTGGGCTTGGCGTCATCACCAAGGGGGTGGGAGTACTGGCCCTGCTGGTGCTGCTTCCCGCGCTCTGGACCCACAGGGTACAAATCCGCGCCGCGCCGTTGTCAGCCTGGCTGAAGGCCCTGCTCGGACCGCTGGCCATGGCCCTGGCGATGGGCCTCTGGCTGGTCCCCATGCTGGAGGCCGTGACCCGAAGCGGAGATCCCCTCCTGCTGACCTACAGAGACAACATACTGCTGCGCCAGACGGTGACTCGCTATACCAGCGCCTGGCACCACGTCAAACCCTTCTGGTACTACATCACCTCGGTGATCCCGCCGTTCTGGCTGCCGCTCTCCCTGCTGCTGCCCTGGCTTGTGGTGGCCTGGCGGCGCGCCATCCGGGCGCAGGACAGGCGTATCCTGCTGCTGCTGGGTTATCTGGTGCTGGTGGTGCTGTTTTTCTCCTGCTCGCCGGGCAAGCGGGGCGTCTACATCACACCCGGTACGCCCGCCCTGGCGCTCCTTACCGCACCCTTCATCGGCACCCTGCTGGTCCGGGTCTGGCCGGGGCGACTGCTGGCCGGGCTCGGCTGGCTGCTGGGGGGGGCAGGGCTGGTGGGGGCTCTGGTGCTGGCATTTAGCGACAGAGTGGCCAGCCGTCTGGGTGAACTGGGGCCGGATCCCTGGCTTCCCCTGCTGGTGCTGGGGGGATCCTTGCTGCTGATCAATGCCTGGCTTCGCCGGGCGCCACTGACCGCCATTCTCAGCTCCCTGGCAGTGGGGTGGCTGATCTACTCCTGCTGGATCAGCGTGCGCCTCAACGAGGTGCGCACCCCTCAGGCAGTCATGGCATTGGCGGCGCAGAAGGTGCCTGTGGGGGATGAACTGCTGCTGGCGGGCTTCAAGGAGCAGCATCTGCTGTTTAGCCTGCAACCAGTGAAACATTACCCTTATCTGATGGGAGACGGGGAGCAGGCCCGGGAAGCTGCCGCCTGGATAGGGGCTGCCCCCGGGCGCTGGGTACTGGGGAGCGCCGACCTGATGGTGAGGTGTTTTGACCCCGCGAAGATGGAAAACCTCGGCAACCGTCACCGCACCGACTGGCTGCTGGCAGGCCCGCAGGCCCTCAAACCCGCCTGTCGTGGGCTCTCCCCCACCATGGTGCCCTTCAGCTATACCCCTTCATCCTGAGCGCAGGGTCGCGAGCCAGGGGACCCTGCCACCTCGCCTGGCTCAGACCCGGTAGTAGTCCCGATACCAGCGGACAAAGCTGTCTACCCCTTCCTTGAGCCCGATACGGGGGCGATAGCCCGTGGCGTCGAACAGCGAGCGGGTGTCGGCCCAGGTGGCGAGCACGTCGCCGGGCTGCATGGGCAGCATGTTGCGGATGGCCCGTTTGCCGAGGGCCGACTCGATGGCATTCACGAAGTCCAGCAGCCTGACCGGGCTGCCGTTGCCGATGTTGAAGAGGCGATAGGGGGCCGGGCTGGCATCCGGGGCCCCCTGCCAGTGGGCATCGCCCGCGGGGGGGCTGTCTGAGATGCGCACTATCCCCTCGACGATGTCGTCGACATGGGTGAAATCCCGGCTGAGCTGGCCCTGGTTGTAGAGGTCGATGGGGTCGCCGTTCAGGATGGCGTGCACGAACTTGAACAGGGCCATGTCGGGCCGACCCCAGGGGCCGTAGACGGTGAAAAAGCGCAGCCCGGTGGTGGGCAGGCCGTAGAGATGGGAGTAGGAGTGGGCCATCAGCTCCCCCGCCCTCTTGCTCGCCGCATAGAGGGAGACGGGATGATCCGCCCCATCGGACGGTTTGAACGGCATCTGTTCGTTCAGCCCGTAGACCGAGCTGGAGGAGGCATAGACCAGATGCTGCACCCGGGTCTGGCGACATCCCTCCAGCACGGTGAGGTGGCCGGTGAGGTTGCTGTCGGCATAGGCGAAGGGGTTGTCCAGGGAGTAGCGCACCCCGGCCTGGGCCCCCAGATGGATCACCCGGTCAAACTGCTCGCGGGCAAAGAGCGAAGCCATGGCCGCGCGGTCCGCGAGATCGGTGCGCTCGAAGCGAAAGCCGGGCAGGGGCGTGAGCAGGGCGAGGCGCGCCTCCTTGAGACTCACCGCGTAGTAGTCGTTGAGGTTGTCTATCCCCACCACCTGATGGCCGTCGCCACAGAGCCTGCACGCCACATGAAATCCGATAAACCCGGCGGCGCCGGTGACGAGGTACTTCATCGCTCCTCCTGATGAGCCAGGCTGTCGCCACGGCCGATGGCATAGTAGGTGAAACCGCGCTGGCGCAGACGGGCCGGATCATAGAGGTTGCGGCCGTCGAAGATGATGGCCTGCTTCAGGGTCTGGCGAAGCAGGTCGAAATCCGGTGCGCGGAACTGTTGCCACTCGGTGCAGACGAGCAGGGCATCGGCCCCCTGAAGGGCGGCTTCCTGGGTGTCGCACAGGATCAAATCTGCCCGCTGGCCATAGAGGCGGGCGGCCTCGGTCATGGCCTCGGGGTCGAACGCCTGCACCTGGCCTCCTGCCGCCCAGATCGCCTCCATCAGCACCCTGCTCGGGGCTTCGCGCATGTCGTCGGTATTGGGCTTGAAGGCGAGTCCCCATAACGCGAAGGTGCGCCCCGACAGACTGGGGCCAAAATGGTGGTGCAGCCGGGTCATGAGCCTGTGCTTCTGCGCCTCGTTGACCCGCTCCACCGAGCGCAGCAGGGGGGTCTCGCACCCCGCCTCCTTCGCGGTGTGGATCAGCGCCCTGACATCCTTGGGGAAGCAGGAGCCGCCATAACCGCAGCCCGGGTAGATGAAGTGGTGGCCGATGCGCGGATCGGCACCGATACCCTTGCGCACCTCCTCGATATCGGCGCCCAGGGCTTCGGCCAGGGTGGCCATCTCGTTCATGAAGGAGATGCGGGTCGCCAGCATGGCGTTGGCGGCGTACTTGGTCAGTTCGGCGCTGCGTGCATCCATCCGCAGGATGCGGTCTCGCTTGCGGTTGAAGGGGGCGTAGAGCTCCTCCAGCAGGGAGAAGGCGTGATCGGAGTCGGTGCCGATGATGATGCGATCCGGCCGCAGGCAGTCGGCGACGGCGGCGCCCTCCTTGAGAAATTCGGGGTTGGAGACCACGTCGAGCGGAAGGTCGAGACCACGGTCGGCGAGGCGCTCCGCAATGTGTCGCCGTACCCGGCTGGCGGTGCCGACAGGCACAGTGCTCTTGTTGACCACCACCTTGCCCCCTTGCATCAGGCGGCCTATGGTGTCCGCCACCGTCATCACCTGATGGAGGTCGGCGGACCCGTCCTCGTCCGGCGGCGTTCCGACCGCGATGAAGATAAGCTCGGCAAACTCCACCGCCCGGGCCGGGTCTGTGGTGAAGATCAGGCGACCGGCCTGATGGTTGCGCTGCACCAGAGGGGCGAGGCCGGGCTCGAAGAGGGGAATGCGCCCCTCTTTCAGGCCCGCGACCTTGTCGGCATCCACATCCACGCAGGCCACCTTGTGACCCATCTCGGCCAGTACGGCGGCCTGAACCAACCCGACATAACCTATTCCGAATACGGTGACTCTCATCCGCTGTTGTTCCGCTGGCAGTGACAAGCGACTCATTCTAGAACGATTCGGGCGCGGGGGCAGCGGCCCGTTTCAGGTTTTTCAGCATCAGGCCGGCGGTGAGTGTGGGACATTTTGGTGCAAGGATTGTAACGCCTGGATGACGCGCACCATTTTGGCGCGTGAAGGGCGGGACTTGTGATCCATCTCACTCAAATTGGAGACTGTCGGCATAACGAAGCCCCGGTTAACGGGGCTCGCTCCGCCCGACGGGCGGCCAACACTCTCTTGCTTCGCGACTGGATACCTGGTTATGGACAACACTTCACGCTCTGCGCACCCGCTCTATGAGGATGTGCTCGCCTTGCTGACCGCAGCAGGCTTCGTTTCCCTCGGCATCTTCCTGTTCCATCAGGTCGGCCTGCTCACCGGTGGCACCGCCGGCCTGGCGCTGCTGCTGCAACAGGTGACCGGCATCAGCTTCGGCCTGCTGTTCTTCGCCATGAACCTGCCTTTCTATGCCCTGGCCTGGCTCAGAATGGGGCCGCGCTTCACCCTCAATACCTTTGCCGCCGTGGCCACCGTCTCCTTCATGACGGATCACCTCAACGCCGTGCTGCAAATCGGCAAGATCGAACCCGTCTATGCGGCGCTGATCGGCGGCACCCTGATCGGCATGGGGCTGCTCATCATGTTCCGCCACAAGGCGAGCCTGGGGGGCTTCAACATTCTGGCGCTCTTCATTCAGGACAGATGGGGTGTGCGGGCAGGCAAGCTGCAAATGGGGCTGGATTGCGCCATCGTGGTCGCCTCTTTCTTCGTGGTCTCCCCCTGGCTGCTGGTGCTTTCCGTGGTGGCAGCCATCATCTGTAATCTGGTGTTGACACTCAATCACAAGCCGGGGCGCTACCAGATAGCCTGATGTGCCCAGGGAAGTTGCCCTGCAGGTCAGCCCAAGGCTGAACACCGAAAAAAGACAGAGCGCCTGATGGCGCTCTGTTGTTATCTGCCCCCGGGTGTCACACCACCATGGGGACGCCGCTCTCGGGGTGGTGGATCACCTGTGCGGGGTAGTCGTAGAGGCGCGCGATGAGCGCCGGGGTCAGCACCTCGCCTGCGCTGCCGTCAGCCATCAGCCTGCCCTGCTCCAGCATCACCAGCCTATCGGCGTAGCGGGCGGCCAGATTGAGGTCGTGCAACACCACCAGCACGGCGGTGTTGCGACCGGCCAGCGCCCGGGCCATGGCGAGCAACTGGTGCTGGTATTTGAGATCCAGCGCCGAGGTGGGCTCGTCCAGCAGCAGCAGCCGCGCTTGCTGCGGTTCCTCCGGGGCCTGCCAGATCTGGGCCAGCACCCGGGCGAACTGCACCCGTTGACGCTCCCCGCCGGAGAGGCCGGGATAGAGGCGGTTCGCCAGATGGTCGACCCCGGCGTGGGTCATGGCGGCGCGGACTATCTCGTCGCGCCGGCTGGCAGGCTCGCTGTGGGGCAGCCGGCCCATGGCCACCACCTCTTCGCACAGGAAGGGGAAGCTCAAGGAGGAGCTTTGCGGCAGCACACCGACCCGGTGGGCCAGAGCGTTGTCGGCCCACCCCCTGCGGGTCTGGCCGAACAGGTGGATCTCCCCTTCATGTTCCAGCTCGCCGGTCAGGCACTTGAGCAGTGAGCTTTTGCCCGCCCCGTTGGGGCCGAGCAGGGCGGTCAGGCTGCCGGCATGCAGGTCGAGATCCAGGCTGTCCAGGATAAGTCGGTTGCCACGACTGAGGCGAAGGCCCCGGCAACTGAGCAGGGGGGAGGGGGATCCGGGCAAGGTGGCGATCTCCTGTTACAGGGTTCGGCGGCTCTTGACCAAGAGCCAGATGAAGAAGGGGGCCCCCAGCAGGGCGGTGATGATGCCGACCGGCAGCTCGGCCGGTGCGAGCAGGGTACGCGCCAGCATGTCGGCCCCCAGCAGCAGGCCAGCCCCCAGCAGGGCAGACAGCGGCAACAGGCGGACATGGTTGGGTCCGGCCAGCAGCCGTACCAGATGGGGAACCACCAGGCCGACAAAGCCGATCATGCCGGCCACCGCCACCGCCACGCCGACACCGGCAGCGGTGAGCAGGATGAGGCGACGCTTCAGCGTCTGCACGTTCACCCCCAGATGCCGGGCCTCTCCCTCTCCCAGCAGCAGGGCGTTGAGGGGATTGGCATCGCGCATGAACAACAGCAGCAGGGCGGCCAGGGTCAGCAGCGCCAGCGTCACATCGACCGGCTTGCCTGCCGCCAGGGAGCCCATCTGCCACAGGCTCAGGTTGCGCAGCATCTGATCGTCCGCGAGATAGGTGAGCAGTCCGATGACGGCGCCGGAGAGCGCCGTGATGGCCACCCCGGCCAGCAGCATCACGGTGACCGAGGTGCCCCCTTCCCGGGTACCCAGCAGATAGACGAGGGTGGTGGTGAGGGCTCCGCCGAGAAAGGCGAGCAGGGGCAGCAACCCCAGGCCGAGCAGGCTCTGCAGGTGCGAGCCCAACGGGGCGAGCAACACGATGGCCAGGGCCGCGCCGAGTGCCGCCCCCCCCGACACCCCTATGATGCCGGGGTCTGCCAGGGGGTTGCGAAACAGTCCCTGCATCACGGCGCCGCAGAGGCCGAGAATGCCCCCCACGGCGATGCAGAGCAGGGTTCGTGGCAGACGGATCTCCTGCACGATCAATAATTTGTGAGCCTCAATCCCGCTCTGTGGTCCGGCAAACAGGGCGCGCAGGCTCTCGCCAAGGGAGAGGGACATGGGGCCGGTCGCGAGGGACCCGACCAGCAGCAACGCCAGCGCGCAGCCGGTCAGGGCGAGCAGCCAGGGCAGTGGCAGGCGCATCAGGAACCCTGCTTGATCCACTGGGCGATCTGGTTCGCCTGTTGCAGGGAACGAAGGCTGAGCCCCCCTTGCAGGGCATGCCCGTCGATGGCGTGGATGGCCTTGTTCTTGCCTGCCGGGGTGGCTGACAGGGCGGGCACCTGGCTCAGGACGGCGTCGGGATCCTGATACTGCTGCCAGTCGCGGCCGCTCACCAGCACCAGATCAGGTTGCAGCTCGATGAGGGATTCGGTGGAAACGGGCTTGTAGTCGTGGAGCCCAGCCACCGGATTGACGCCGCCCGCCAGGGTGACGAGGGCGCTGGCGGTGGTGTTGCCGCCAGCGATGCTGGTGGGCTGACCCTTGTGCAGCAGCAGGAAGGCGACCTTGAGGGGCTTGTTCTGCTTCGCCTGCGCCGCCAGGGTGTCGCTTTGGGCGGCAATTTCCTCCTTGAGCTTGCTCCCTGCCGCCTGGTCACCCAGGAGATGGGCCAGGGTATCGATGCGCTCGTTGAGGTTGGCCAGCGTAGGGGCTGTGGCCATGACCTCGACCTTGACGTTGGCACGGCGCAACTGATCAAGCGTGCTGTTCGGGCCCATCTCGTCGCTGCCGACCACCAGGGTCGGAGAGAGGCTCAGGATCCCTTCGGCGGCGAGGGCACGGTGATAGCCGACCTTGGGCACGCCTCTGGGCTCCGGACTGCTGACATCGGTAGCGACCAGGCTCTGCTCGCCCCCCAGCGCCAGGATGAGTTCCGTGGTGGCCGGGCCTATGCTGACGATACGCTCCCCCGCCATGACGGATGGGGAAGAGAGGGAAAGGGCACAGCCGAGCAGGCTGAATGCGAGGGCAAAACGACGGCCCATGCGAACCTCCGAAGGGTGAATGAAATAGGGTTGCCGCCGAGAATATCAAGTCGTCCATCAAAATGCACTGAGAATGAAAGCGATTATCAATTGCGTTACTTGGGGCGCTTTATTACAGTATCCGCCGCGACACCGAGCACCATCGCCAGATCATCCAGGGAGAACCGATGAGCATTGCACAACGCATTCACGCGCTGCTGGAGCAAGACCCGAGCGCCCACCCGTCCACCCTCGCCACCGAGCTGGCCGTCAGCGAATGGGAGGTGGTACGCCATCTGCCTGCCGCCCTGATGACGCAAGTGCCGGCCGGGGAGGCCGAAGCCCTGCTGGCGGACCTGGCCAGCTGGGGTCAGGTGACCACCATCGTCGAATCCGATGGCTCTATCTTCGAGGTGAAGGCTCCCTTCCCCAAGGGCAAGAACGCGCGCGGCTACTACAACCTGATGGGGCGGGACGGGGAGCTGCACGGCCACCTCAAGCTCGACAACGTGGCAGGCATCGCCCTGGTCAGCAAGCTCTTCATGGGCAAGGAGGGGCACTCCTTCCAGTTCTTCGGCCACAGTGGCCGCTGCATTTTCAAGATCTACCTGGGCCGGGACGAGCAGCGTCAACTGCTGCCTGAGCAGGTGGAGCGTTTCATGGCCCTGCGCCGTCAGTATCAAGAGGAAGTGAAAGCATGAGTGAACGTCAGGAGCGCCTGCAAAACCGCCTGCAACCGGAGATCCGCGAGTTCCGCGACGGTTGCCGTACCCTGCAGCTCGCCACTGTGGATGGCGAAGGCAACCCCAATGCCAGCTATGCCCCCTTCGTGCTGCAGGAAGATGGATACTATGTGCTCATCTCCGAGATAGCTCGCCACGCCCGCAACCTGCAACAGGTGCCCAAGGTATCGCTGATGCTGATCGAGGACGAAACCGGTGCCCGCGAGCTGTTTGCCCGCAAGCGTCTGACCTTCGATGCGGTCGCCGAGGTGGTGGCGCGCGACGACGCACGCTGGGAGAAGGCCGTTGCGGCGCTGGAAGGGCGCTTCGGCGAGATCGTCAAAGGGCTCTCCAACCTCAAGGACTTCGTGCTGTTTCGGCTCAAGCCCGAGCAGGGACTGTTCGTCAAGGGATTCGGTCAGGCGTTCCGTGTCTCCGGCGACGAGCTGGTGGACTTCGTTCACCTGGTGGAAGGGCACAAACGCATCGACAATGGCGCCGAGCTGACCAGCCCGGCGGATGAACCCGTTTGAGGGGACAGTTAGCGAGATGAGAAAACGGGCAGCCTGGGCTGCCCGTTTTGTTGTTATGTCCCGGGTTACTCCTGCCAGCCTGCCTGGTTGGGGAAGGCATCGCGATCGGCCTGGCTGGCGCTCTCGTTGCATTCTCCGCGGATCTTCCAGGAGGTCTGGCTGAGGACGATATAGCCGCTTCGGCAATACTTGCGCGTGGCCAGCATCTGGGTGAGCTGCTCGTCCTGCAGGGCTTCCCGGCGTTCCAGCAGGCTCTTGTCGCGGCGGCTCAGCCGGTTGTCATCTCCCTCCTGCAACCGGGTGGGCAGGACGTCGAGAGGGGCGGCCTCGAAGGTGAAGCGCTTGCTCCCGTCGTCGCTGATATGGGTGTGGAACAGGGGGGCCGGGCCATCGGGTGCTGCCCCCGGCAAGCCGGAGCAGGCGGTGAGCGCCGGTAACAGCAGCGTGAGGGCAACGGCAGAGAGTAGACGCACACAAGACTCCAATCGGGTGTTCACATCAGGACGGGCAGCTTAACACGCCCGCTCGGGTTGAATGGTGGCCAGCAGCTCATCCGTCGTGAGCAGGGTCACGCTTCTGCCTTGAGGCAGGCTCAGATGCCGCCACATGAAGTGGTGGTGCTGGATGATCTGCTCCGCACTCAGGTGCGGCCTGTCCGCCGTGGTATGGGCGTCGGTCACCGCAAAGGCGTCAAAGCCCCTGGCGGCGGCGCTGCGCAACGTGGTATCGACGCAAAAGTCGGTGGCACAGCCGCAGATGAGCAGTCTGTCTACCGACTGCTCTGCCAGCAGGAAGCCGAGCTCGGTGTCGAGGAAGCTGTCACAGGCGGTCTTGCGCACCCGGCTGTCGTGGGGAGACGGGGCCAGATCGGCGTGCAGTTGCCAGCCCGCACTGCCAGGTTCCAGCTCGGAACCCGGTTCGTCGTGTTGCACATAGATGACCCGTCCGTGTTGGCCCCGCACGCGATCGGCCAGACGATTGATGTTGGCGATGACCTGGGCATCCTGATGGCGGGGGTTATCGAACAACCCCTGTTGCATGTCGATGACGAGTAACACATCCATATGAAATCCTTGGGCTATTTTGAGGGTTGCAACCATTGGCTGCAGTCACGGCTTCGGGATTGATGCAGTGCGCCCATATCTTGCTTCATTTCCTTTGCATTTAGCCAGCGTTCCGGCAGGGGAGCGATGTGGACCCTGACGTCTGCGTCTCTCCCGGGAGCTGTCTCGTCACCGGTTTGCGGCACGATGAGTGCCACCTTGAGTGCCGGATTGCGGCTGGCGATGCGACTGGCGATCCCGAGCCCCCCCTCCACGTGAAAGTTGCCTGCGATATGCATGATGCGCCTGCCGGGATGCTTGCCCAGATAATCCACCATGCTTTCGGCCATGGTGTCGTCCCAGCTGGTCTGGGCGGCGAAGCGACGGGCGTTGCCGTCCGCATCCCCATGGTGCATGGAAGCCATGAACTTCTGGCGGTAGCCGTCATCCCCCAGAGTCAGCTCGCGGGCAAGCTGGCTGCGGCGATTGGCTGGCAGTTTGTCGAGCCAGGCCGGTCCCTCCTGACCGACGCAGCTCACCAGGGGTTTGGGGGCATTGGCGGCGATCACTGGCAGGTGTTGCGCCTTGGCGAACTCCACCAGGGGGCGGTAATCACTCTGGTAGTTGGGCCAGGCATGGCCATCTCGAATGAGGGCCGATTCGCCGATGCGTCCGGCCAGGTAGGCATCCAGCACCGGCTGTTCGGCGCGGCTGAACTGCTCCATGGAGAGCACCAGGGCCCGGCCATCGGCTTGTGATATCTCGTCAAGCCCTGCCAGCAGACGTGCCTGCAACAGATGGATGGCCGGGTGAGTGTGAAGCTCCCCCACCAGCACGATGTCGGCATCCGCCACCCGGGCCACCGCCTGCTCGAAGGTCAACGCCTGCCCCTGGGCCGTATCGAGCCGTGCGTCATAGAGGGTCTCGGGTGGGGTGTTCTGCGGCGTGGTGGCACAGGCGACCAGCAGCAGGGGCAGGGCGAGCAGGGGGAGTCGTCGGATCATGGTTACTCACTCACGAAACAGGGGATGGGAAAAGGCTGCACCATGGGATGGCGGCATGGCGAGCGAAAAAGTGGCGCCAGTGTAAGGGGGAATGACGATAAAGTGAAATGAGAATGATTCACTTTATTATTGATCTTTGTCTCTGGCGGGGTAATATGCCTTCCGCTTGATAATAATTCTCAATAAGGACTTTGCAGTGGCGCACAACAACACCCCCTCCCTGATAGCCCTCGCCGTGGCGGCCGGGCTGATCTCCCCCGCTTTCGCCGCAGACAAGAAAGCCGATGAAGTCATGGTCGTCAGCGGCTCACGGATGGAACAGAAGCTGGAAGATGTTTCCGGTCCCATCGCTGTCATTACCTCGGAGCAGATTGAAGAGCAGGTCGTCAGCAACGTCGCCGATCTGTTCCGCTATGAGCCCGGGGTGAGCGTGCAGGGAGGCGCAGGAGATGCCCAGACCTTCACCATTCGCGGCATGAGCGAAAACCGGGTCAAGGTGGTGCAGGACGGTGTGCGCCAGAACGATGCCTACAAGAATGGCGGCGTGGGTCAGACCTACTTCGACACCGACATGATCAAGCAGGTGGAAGTGGCCAAAGGGCCGGCCTCCGCTGCTTACGGTTCCGATGCTCTGGGAGGCGTCATTGCCATCACCACCAAGGATGCTGGCGACTTCCTCAAGGGCCGCGACAGCTATCTGGATGCGACCACGGGTTATGCCTCCAGCAGCCACCAGAGAATGGCCGGCATTACGGGGGCGCTGCGCACCGGGGAAGTCGAGAACCTGCTGCGCTACACCTGGCGCGATGGCGGTGTCACCCAGAATTATGACGGCGACAAGAACGAGTTCGACATCGTCAGCCAGGCCGTGCTGTTCAAGAGCAAGTGGAATCTCTCCGATGATCAGTTCCTGAAACTGACGGTGGATTACTTCACCGAGGGGCAGGATCCGGATGCCATCGATCTGACCAAGGCGGGCTCCGTCTTCAACCAGCCCATTACCGACAAGGAGACCGACAACCTCTCCCTGGTACTGGATCATGGCCTCGCCCTGAACGCCCCCTGGGCGGATCGCGTGGACAGCAAGATCTACTACAGCCGCGCCAAGCAGACCCTGGATCAGTACGCTTCGTCCAAGTATCCGGTCATGCCGGGCAACCCCTATGTGACCAAGAACTCCCTGGATCACAACGGTTTCGAGCAGGAGAGCCTGGGCGCCCAGGTGAAGTTCAACAAGGCGCTCGCCAGCCAGCGTCTGGCCTGGGGCCTGGAATACGAGCATACCGACAACGAGCGCACCCGCTTCAAGGGGCCGACCGTTCCGGGTGACTTCGTCGGCTACAACGAGCTGAGCTTCCCCTCCACCACCAGCGAGCGCAGTGCGCTCTGGGCCTTTGACGAGATCAAGTTCGGCGAGCGTTGGGTGCTGACCCCGGGCGTGCGTTACGACTACTACAAGATGACCCCGGACGAGGATCCCGCCTACACCGGCGAGAACATGAAGAAGATCTCCGAAGGGGAGTTCTCTCCCAAGCTGGGGCTGGTATTCAAGGCGCACGAGGCGGCGAACCTGTTCGCCCAGTACAGCCACGGCTTCAAGGCGCCCATGTATGACAACGCCTTCTCCACCCTGAACCACCAGGCGTATGGCTATCGCATCGAGCCCAACCCGAACCTCAAGCCAGAGAGCAGCGACGGCATCGATCTGGGGGTGCGCGGCAGCCGTGGCGGGTTCAGCTATGAAGTGGCCACCTTCTACAACAAGTTCGACGACTTCATCGAGCTGACGGCCGTGGGCACCGAAGGCCGTACCGCCCTCTATCAGTACCAGAACCTGGACAAGGCGACCACCAAGGGGGCCGAGGCCAAGGCGGACTACTGGTTGAACGAGCTGGTCAACGTCTGGGGCAACCTGGCCTACATCGAGGGCAAGGATGGCGAGGGCAACTACATCAACAGCCTGAGCCCCCTGAACGGCAGCGTCGGGGTGCGTCTGGAGCAGCCGAACTGGAACATCAACACCGCATTGCGCTTTGCCGACGACATGGACAAGGTGGGCAAGGATGCGCGAGGCAACGACAACATCAAGAGCGCAGGCTGGGGCGTGGTGGATCTCTATGCCCAGTTCAAGCCGGTGCAGGACCTGCAGCTCAACGTGGGGGTGTTCAACCTGTTTGACAAGGAGTACGTGAGCTACGAAAGCATCACCGGCCTTGCCGCCACCGCGGATACCAGCAAGCAGACCGAGCCTGGCCGCAACCTCAGTGCACGGGTCAAGTACGTGTTCTGATGGTCGTCGACCAGCATGAAGGAAAAGGGGCCCTCGGGCCCCTTTTGTCATGAAGGTCGGCGTCTGCAAAAAAGAAACCCGCCAGGGGCGGGTGGAAGGATTGCAACACTCATCAGGAAGCGGTGTTACCCAATAGACAGGGGGATGTGACAAAGGTTCAACTTTATTGATATTTATGGTTTTTATCTGTCATGCCGCCTGGGGATCCCCGTCCCGAAATCGGTTATCATTTGTGCCCCTTGTCATGCAGCCCGAGCCTCTATGCCCGCGTTCTCCTGGTTAGCCCTGTTTTTTGGCGCCTTCTACTTCGTTTATGGCGCCTACCTGCCGTTCTGGTCGCTCTGGCTGGAAGGCATCGGGGTGAGTACTGAACAGATAGGGCTGTTGCTGGGGGTGGGCATGGCCATCCGCTTTGCCGGCAACCTGATGGTGATGGGGCGAGTCAAGGGGGCCGGCCAGTTGCTGCCCGTCACCCGGCTGCTCTGTCTGCTGAGTCTGCTGGCCTTCCTCGGTTTCTATCTGGGCCACAGCCTCTGGTGGCTGGTGGTGCTGACCCTCGCGGCCAACTTCATCTACCCGACCCTGATGCCCATGGGAGAGGCGCTTGCCACCCGCATGGTGGTTCAGACCCACCTCGACTACGGCAAGGTGCGGCTGTGCGGCTCCTTTGCCTTTATCGTCGCCTCCACCCTGGTGGGGGCCCTGGTGGGCAACTTTGGCAGCGACTGGGTGCTGCACACCATGGTGGCCGGGTTGCTGATCATGCTGGGGCTCAGCCTGCTGCCGCTGCGACCCGCCCCCCAGGAGCTACAAGGGGAGCGGGCCAAGGCCTCGCTGCTCGTCACGCTCAGGTCGGCCCCGGTGCGCCGCTTCCTGCTCATCACCGCCCTGCTGCAGGGGAGCCACGCGGCCTACTACGGTTTCAGCGCCATCTACTGGAAGAGCGCCGGCTACAGCGGCACCCTGATCGGGTATCTCTGGGCTCTGGGAGTGGTGGCGGAGATCGCCATGTTCGCCGCGGACAAGCGCTTCCTCCAGCGCTTCGGCGCCCAGACCCTGTTTCTGGTAGGGGCCCTTGGCTGCGTGGTGCGCTGGGTGCTGCTCGGCAGTTCTACCGACCTGGCGGTGCTGGTGCTCGGCCAGCTGCTGCACGGGGTCACCTTCTGCGTCAGTCACCTCGGCGCCATCCGCTTCATGACCCGCCAGTTGCCCGCGGAGCAGCAGATCCCCACCCAGGCGCTCTATGCGGCCATGGGCCTTGGCATGACGGTGGCGGCCCTGATGGCGATCTGCGGCGTGCTGTTCGAGCCGCTGGGAGGCGGCATCTTCTTTATCATGGTGCTGGTAGTGCTGCCGGTCTTCGTGTTGCGGCTGCGTGAAGAGAGCCCTGAACAGGGCCGATGACACAGGTCTGCCGGTCTCTGGCGCGGCAGGCCTCCGACTTATCTGGACAAGGGAAGTAGAGAGATGCACCAAGGATGGCTGCTGATCGGGTTGTCGCTCGCCTATCTGGGCTTGCTGTTCCTCATCGCCTATGTGGCGGACAAGAACAAGCGCCGTCGCCCCAAGGGGCAGCCTCTGCTCTACAGCCTGTCGCTGGCGGTCTATTGCACCTCCTGGACCTTCTTCGGCACCGTGGGCCAGGCCAGCGAATCCCCCTGGTCGCCGGTGCCCATCTACCTGGGCCCCATGCTGGTGTTTCTGTTTGGCTGGCGCCTGCTGGCCCGCCTCATCCTGGTGGCCAAGCGCGAGCACATCACCTCCATCGCCGATTTCATTGCCGCCCGTTATGGCAAGTCCCAGCGCCTGGCCATGGTGATCAGCCTCATCGCCGTCATGGGGATACTTCCCTATCTGGTGCTACAGCTCAAGGCGATCGTCACCGGGCTCGATCTGCTGATGGCCAACAGCACGGGGGTCAGTCCCACCAGCAACATGGCGGAGCTGGCGCTGGGGGTCACCCTGCTGCTGGCCCTGTTCAGCATTCTATTCGGCACCCGCAACCTGGATGCCACCGAGCACCACAGGGGCATGGTGGTGGCCATCGCCTTCGAGTCCGTGGTCAAGCTGCTCGCCTTCATGGCGGTGGGGGGCTTTGCGCTCTGGCTCATCATCGCCAGACCGAGCGAGGCGCGTACCGTGGTGGCGGGCGACTTCCTCGATGCGGTGGTGGCGGTGACGCCGGGCAGTCTGCTGGAGCTCGCCATCTACACCCTGATCGCCATGTGTGCCGTCATCTGCCTGCCGCGCCAGTTTCACGTGACCGTGGTGGAGAACAACCAAGGGCAGGATCTGCACTGGGCCCGCTGGATCTTCCCCCTCTATCTCTTCCTGATGGGGCTCTTCATCTGGCCGCTGGCGCTGGCAGGCAAGCAGTGGGTCGGGGCAGACATGGCCTCGGACACCTATGTGATAAGCCTCCCCATGTCCCTCGGATTCGACGGCATGGCGATGCTGGCATTTCTCGGCGGTACCTCGGCGGCCACCGGCATGGTGATCGTCTGCACCATCGCCCTGGCCATCATGGTGAGCAACGATCTGGTGTTGCCGGTCCTGCTGCGCCGGGTCTGGCAACAGGGGCGGGACGAGCGCCTGATGCGGTTGCTGCTGCAGGTGCGTCGGGGCGCCATCTTGCTGATTTTGCTGGCGGCCTGGGCGCTCTATCTCTGGCTCGGGGATCTCACCAGTCTGTCGCGCATCGGTTATCTTTCGTTTGGGGCCGTGGCCCAGTTCGCACCGGCCCTGCTGCTCGGCCTGTACTGGCGTCATGGCAATCGCAAGGGCGTCTATCTCGGGCTCGCCCTCGGGGTCAGCCTCTGGTTCGTGACCCTGCTGGCGGAGAGCGGACTGCTGGCAGGCTCCCCCCTCGAAGCCCTGCTGGCGCCCCCAGACTGGCCGGCGGTGCGGGATCTGAGTCTGGGGGCCTGGTGCCTCTTCCTGAGTCTTCTGCTCAACCTCGCCGGCTATGTGGCGGGCTCCCTGCTGTCACGGGCGGCGGTGAGCGAGCGGCTGCAGGCAGCCAACTTCGTCGGCAAGACGAGCCGGGACACCTCGGCGCTTTATCATGCGCGGGTCTCGGTGAAGGAGCTGGAGATGCTGGCGGCCCGCTTCGTCGGTTCCAGCCGCGTCAAGCGGGCCTTCGGTCGCTTCGCCGGCGAGCGGGGAGGCACCCTGGCGCCCCAGATGCAGGCCTCCGCCGAGCTCATCGCCCATACGGAGCGACTGCTGGCGGGGGTATTCGGTACCTCGTCCGCCCGCCTGGTGCTGGCCTCTGCCCTGCAGGGACGCAACATGCAGCTCGAGGAGATCGCCACCATAGTGGACGAGGCCTCCGACATGTTCCGCTTCAACCGCGGCCTGTTGCAGGGGGCAATCGAACACATGGGGCAGGGGATCTCCGTGGTGGACAGGGAGCTCAGGCTGGTGGCCTGGAACCGACGCTACATCGAGCTGTTCTCCTATCCCCCCGGTCTCATTCAGGTGGGCCGTTCCATCGAGGAGATCATCCGCTACAACGCCGGACAGGGGTTGTGCGGCCAGGGAGACATCGAGGCCCAGGTAGCGCGGCGGGTTGCCTTCATGAAGCGTGGCAGCCCCCATGTCTCGGCGCGGGAGCGTCCCGATGGCCGGGTCATCGAGATGCAGGGCAACCCCATGCCTGCGGGGGGCTTTGTCATGACCTTCACCGATATCACCCCGTTCAGGGCGGCGGAGCGGGTGCTGCGGGAAGCGAACGAGCACCTGGAGGCGCGGGTGGCCGAGCGCACCCACGAGCTCTCCGAACTCAACCGCCAACTGCTGCTGGTAAACCAGCAGGTGGAGCGGGCCAACCAGTCCAAGAGCCGGTTCCTTGCGGCGGTGAGCCACGACCTGACCCAGCCGCTGAACGCGGCCAAGCTCTTTACCTCCTCCTTGCTGGAGATGCTGCCCCCGGAGGACGAACCGGCCCGTATCGCTCGCCACATCGACGACGCCCTGGGGGCGACCGAGGATCTCATCACGGATCTGCTGGACATCTCGCGCCTCGAGGCGGGCAAGTTCAAGGCGAAGAAGCTCGATTTCGCCCTGAGCGATGTGCTGGACAATCTCAAGGCGGAATTCGGCGTGCTGGCCCAGGCCGGTGGGATCCAGTTCTCCGTGGTGGAGAGCCGCCTTGCAGTCTACAGCGATGTGCGCTTGCTGCGGCGGGTGTTGCAGAACTTCCTCACCAACGCATTTCGCTACAACCCCTGCGGTCGGGTGCTGCTCGGCTGTCGCCGCATGGGGGATAAGGTGCGCATCGAGGTGTGGGACAACGGCCCCGGCATCCCGGAGGGCAAGCAGGAGGCGATCTTCGACGAGTTTTCCCGCCTCGATCACTCCCGCACCGCCAGGGAGCAGGGGCTTGGCCTCGGGCTCGCCATCGCCCGCGGCATCTCGCTGGTGCTGGGTCATCAGCTCTCCCTGCGCAGCTGGCCCGGAGCGGGGTCCGTCTTTGCCATCACCCTGAACCTCGCGACCCGGCCCGTCATCCCCAGCCAGGTGACGACCCCGGCCCTGCGAGACAGTCAGCTGGAAGGGGTCAGGATCCTCTGCATCGACAACGAGGAGGATATCCTCATCGCCATGGCCTCGCTGCTGAGACGCTGGGGCTGCGAGGTGCGCTGTGCCCAGAGCCTGGAGCAGGCGGAGGAGATCATCGGCGGCGGCTTCCTGCCTGCGCTGGTGCTGTCGGACTATCACCTGGATGACGGCAAGACCGGGTTGCAGGCGCTGCACATGATCAGGCTGGCCCACGGCAACGGTATCGGCGGCATCATCATCAGTGCGGATCGCAAGAGCGAGTTGCAGGCACAGATCCGTGAGCACGGCTTTGGCTACGTGAGCAAACCGGTCAAACCTCTCAAGCTGCGCGCCCTGATGAACAGCCTGCTGATGCCGGTTCAGTGACTGGTCTCACAGAATCCAGCATTGGCTGAACATTTTTTTGATGCCATCCAGGCGCCATGATCGCCGATGATGGCGCCTATTTCGTTGCCATTTGCCGAGGTTGGTGATAATTGAGTCTTGTTGGGTGTCACTTTTGGCAGGTGGCACCCGGGCGACTCTCCTCTATAGTCATTCGGCGATTATTTTTGTCGCAAATCAAGTTGTGCAAAAAGGCAAACCGGATGAAAGTCCGGGACGCAAAGCTTCCGGTCTAAGGGTCTGCGTACCTAGGATAGCGGGGCCACCACAGGTTGTATCGTCCATGGGCCAAGCCATGGTTGCGATGTTGTCTGCGTTACCTGACAGGTTGCGTTGCCTTTTTCGTTGTTAATTCCAATAACGAAATAAGGAAGTCCATTTATGATAAGTCCAAAACTTTCCCTGCTGGCGCTTATGGTCGGAGGGCTATGCACTACCTCCGCCTTTGCTGCAGCCCCGGGTAAACCTTCTATAGAATCGGGACCTACCAAGTTCGCCATTGTTGAAGTGGATCATCAATCCACGGCCTACAACAAGCTGGTGACCGTCCACAAGGATGGCGCTCCTGTCAGTGTGACTTGGCGTCTTGATAATGGGAATGCTGGCCAGACGGCCAAGGTACTGCTCGACGGCAAGGAGGTGTGGTCAGGTCCGGCTTCCGCCGCGGGTACCGCCAACTTCAAGGTCTCCAAGGGGGGGCGGTACCAGATGCAGGTGGCCCTGTGCAACGCCGACGGTTGTACCCTTTCCGACAAGAAGGAGCTGATGGTCGCCGATACCGATGGCAGCCACCTGGCACCGCTCAATGCACCTCTCCAGGAGAACAACAAGCCCTACGCCAACAAATCCGGCAAGGTGGTGGGGGCCTACTACGTGGAGTGGGGTGTCTATGGCCGCAAATTTACCGTGGACAAGATCCCGGCCCAGAACCTGACCCATATCCTTTACGGCTTTACCCCCATCTGCGGTGGCGACGGTATCAACGACAGCCTGAAAGAGATCGCCGGCAGCTTTGAGGCGTTGCAGCGATCCTGTGCCGGCCGCGAAGACTTCAAGGTCTCCATCCATGATCCCTGGGCGGCGGTCCAATCGCCTCAGGGCAACCTCAGCGCCTGGGATGAGCCCTACAAGGGCAACTTCGGCAACCTGATGGCTCTCAAGCAGGCCCATCCTGACCTCAAGATCCTGCCCTCTGTCGGTGGATGGACCCTCTCCGATCCCTTCTATTTCCTGGGTGACAAGACCAAGCGCGATACCTTCGTCGCCTCGGTCAAAGAGTTCCTGCAGACCTGGAAATTCTTCGATGGCGTGGACATCGACTGGGAATACCCGGGCGGACAGGGTGCCAACCCCAACCTGGGTGGCCCGAATGATGGCGCTACCTATGTGGTGCTGATGAAGGAGCTGCGGGCCATGCTCGATGAACTGGAAGCCGAGACCGGCCGCCAGTATGAGCTCACCTCTGCGATAGGTGCAGGGGGTGACAAGATCGAAGATGTGGATTATCAGGCAGCCCAGCAGTATATGGATCACATCTTCCTGATGAGCTACGACTTCAAGGGGGCCTTCGATCTACAGAACTTAGGGCATCAGACTAACCTCTATGCGGCGAGTTGGGACCCCGCCACCAAGTACACCACCGACAAGGGCGTCAAGGCGCTGCTGGATCAGGGGGTGACACCGGGCAAGATTGTGGTGGGGGCGGCCATGTATGGCCGTGGTTGGACCGGAGTGAAGAACTACCAAGCCGGCAACCCCTTCACCGGCACCGCCACCGGACCGGTGAGCGGTACCTGGGAAAATGGCGTGGTGGATTACCGCGACATCGTCAACAACCGCATGGGCGCAGGCTGGGAGCAGGGCTATGACGAGTCGGCCGAGGCCCCCTATGTCTTCAAGGCCAGCAGTGGTGACCTCATTACCTTCGACAACGACCGCTCGGTCAAGGCCAAGGGGCAGTATGTGTTGGCGAACCAGCTCGGTGGTCTGTTCGCCTGGGAAATTGATGCGGACAACGGCGACATCCTCAACGCCATGCACGAGGGGCTGGGCCACGGCGAGGGTACGCTGCCGCCGGTCAACAAGCCGCCGGTTGCCAATGCCGGCAGCGATCTGAGCGCCACCGGCCCGGCCGAGGTGATCCTCAACGGCAGCGCCTCCCACGATCCTGAAAACGGGGCGCTGACTTACAGCTGGAAACAGGTCTCCGGGCCTCAGGCCAGTCTGCTGGATGCTACCCAGGCCAAGGCTCGCGTGGTACTGGATGCCGTCAGCAGCGACATCAATCTGGTGTTCGAGCTGACCGTGACCGACGATCAGGGGCTCTCTGCCAAGGATCAGGTGGTGGTCACCAACAAGGCGCCGCAGCCGAACCTGCCCCCCGTGGTCAGCGTACCGGCCAGTGCGACCGTCGAGGCCGGCAAGCAGGTGAGCATCAAAGCCACCGCCTCCGATCCCAATGGCGATGTACTGAGCTATCAGTGGACAGTGCCAGCCGGGCTCAGCGCCACCGGTCTGGACAGCGCGACCCTGGTGGTCACAGGCCCGAGCGTGACCAGTGACACGGCATACGATCTGACCCTGGTGGTCACCGACGGGGCGCTGGATGCCACGGCCGCTACCCGCCTGACCGTCAAGCCGACCAGCGGGGGGGGCGGCTGCGAGACTACAGATCCGGATGCGGTCAACTGGCCAGCCTGGAGTGCAGGCACCGTCTACAACACCGATAACAAGGTGAGCCACAAGCAACTGGTGTGGCAGGCCAAGTATTGGACCCAGGGCAACGAGCCGAGCCGCACCGCCGATCAGTGGAAACTGGTGAGCCAGGTGCAACTGGGTTGGGATGCCGGAGTGGTCTACAACGGCGGTGATGTCACCAGCCACAACGGCCGCAAGTGGAAGGCCCAGTACTGGACCAAGGGCGATGAGCCCGGCAAGGCCGCCGTCTGGGTCGATCAGGGCGCGGCGAGCTGCAACTGATCTGCCGTGATGAAAAATGGGGCCGAGGGCCCCATTTTTGTCTTGCTGCGTGGTCGGGTGCCTCTTCCCTGTCAGGGGAAAGGCGCACTCGCTTTGTCAAAAAGGCCCGTCAGGGCCTTTTTTCATGGTATCTCACCGGTTCACAGCGGCTTTTGCCACAGGCTGAGCAGCAGATCCTGCTCGAGGGCGTCCGGCCCCTGATGGGTGAAGGCGTGGCGCTGCTCGCCGCTAGCACGCCAGCCGAGGCGACTGGTCTCCAGAATGTGCTCGCGAAGGCCCTGATCCAGCGCCGTACTGAACTGGGCGCGTTGCTGGGCAACACTGACGAGCCCGGTGAAGGCGGGCCAGCTCAGAGGATGTTCCATGCTCACCGGATTGAGGCTGACGCGCAATTGCCACTGATGGCGAGGGCCGGGTTGCACGTGCAGCAGATAGCCGCCCGGCGCCAGCCAGCTGACCAGGAGTTCCGTCTTGACCTTGAGGTCGTTGACCAGCAGCACCTGGGCCGTGCCAGGCAGCAGCGGGGCGCGCGCCGGGTCGCCGATGACGAACTGGCCTTCCGGTTGCGCCTTGTTGGCGGCGAAGATGGCATTCTTGGCCAGATCGAAACCGCCGACCTGCCAGCCGGGCAGCCGCTCAGCCAGGGCACGGCAGTAGTACCCCTCGCCACAGCCGAGGTGGACAAGCTCGCGCTCGCCAAGAGGAGCGAGCAGGTTCGCCATGGCGTCCACCAGAGGCAGTTGGTGGCCTTGTTCCAGGAAGCGGCGCTTGGCGCGCAGCAGGGCCCGGCTGTCGCTGTCCTTGGGGTTCTTCTTGCCGGGGATGAGGTCCAGATAGCCTTCCGGTGCGGGATCGAAGTGGTGCTTGTTGTCGCAATAGACCCCGCGGGAGGCGGCATGAAGGTGCAGGGGGCTGCGGCAAAGGGGGCATTGAAGGTGCATAGGAGTTCTCTTGGCGAAGGCCATGACGGCGGGGCGTTCGGGATTATAGGGGAGAGGATCGGAAAAGGCTGCCATGGGCAGCCTTTTTATCCAACGGCGCTGTGCGGGCGCCGTCGGCGGAACCCGGTCATCGGGTACCAAACACCACTATGGTCTTGCCGTGGGCGGAGATGAGCTCCTGCTCTTCCAGCATCTTGAGGATGCGGCCGACGGTTTCACGGGAGCAGCCGACGATCTGGCCGATCTCCTGGCGGGTGATCTTGATCTGCATGCCATCCGGATGGGTCATGGCATCCGGCTGTTTGGCCAGGTTGAGCAGGGTCTGGGCAATGCGGCCGGTCACGTCCAGGAAGGCGAGGTTGCCGACCTTCTGGCTGGTGTGCTGCAGGCGTTTGGCCATTTGACCGGATAGACGCATCAGGATGTCCGGGTTGACCTGGATCAGCTGGCGGAACTTCTTGTAGGAGATCTCGGCGACTTCGCAGGCGCCTTTGGCACGTACCCAGGCGGAACGCTCCGGATTCTCGTTCTCTTCGAACATCCCCATCTCGCCCAGGAAATCCCCCTGATTCAGGTAGGAGAGGATCATCTCCTTGCCTTCGTCATCCTTGATCAGGACGGCGACGGTGCCCTTGACGATGTAGTAGAGGGTTTCCGCTTTTTCACCGGCGTGGATCAGGGTGCTCTTGGCGGGATACTTATGAATGTGGCAATGCGACAAGAACCACTCAAGGGTGGGATCGCTTTGCGGTTTGCCAATGATCATGAGACTTCCTCTGTAGTGTCATTTTTATGGACTGTGCGTCCAGGCAAGTTGCCAAGCTTGCCATTCCTTACTCTTTGGTCGCAGTAGAATAAGAGCCTTTGCCTGTGCTGACAAGGCTTTGGGGTTTTGCCGTCCACCGGTGAGCCGCCATCTGCTGCGTCGTCCGGGGCATTCTAGGCAAGAAGAGGAGGTCGGATGTTGATTTCGATCTATTTCCCTTTGGGTCGTCGTCCGTTTCGCAGGAGAGGCTTGTCGCCGCAAAACGGGGCTTTATCGTCGGGAACGGGCAAGATCCTGGCGCATGTGCCACTCGACCCCGGCTTGAGGTATGCTATGGGCGTTAGAACCGTCGTCATTGAGAGGAAAGTGAGAGATGAAAGCCAAGGTCAGCTGGGTGGAAGGCATGAAGTTTGTGGGAGAGAGCGAGTCCGGTCATCAGGTGACCCTGGATGGCGCCAACCCGGGTGAAGGTGCCAGCCCGATGGAGATGATCCTGCTGGCTGTCGGCGGTTGCAGCTCCATCGATGTGGTCTCCATCCTGGAGAAGGCCCGTCAATCCGTGACCGCCTGCCATGTCGAACTGGAAGGGACCCGCGCCGATACCGTTCCCCGGGTATTTGAGCAGATCCACCTCAAGTTCGTGGTGACCGGCAAGAGTCTGGCGGAGAAGCAGGTCGCCCGTGCGGTGGATCTGTCCATGGAAAAATATTGTTCAGTTTCCCTGATGTTGGAAAAAGCGGTAGAAATTACCCATAGTTATCAAATTCTTGAGGGTTGACCGCTATAGTTTGTCCCGTCGATAACGCCATGACATAAGGAAAGTGCGATGAAAAAAATGATGATGTTGCTTCCCCTGTTCGGTCTGGCCGCCTGCAGCATGCCGCAGCCGACCCAGTATCAATACAGCCAGTATCAGTGCGGGGAAGAGTTGCTGGCCATCACCTATGATGCCCAGGCCGACATGGTGCAGTTCCCTTATGCCGGTGTCTATCACAAGCTGGGGCGCATCGAGTCGCCCAAAGAGACTGCCAGCTATTCCGATGGGGTGACTACCTTCTCCCGTCAGGACAAGCAGGCCACCCTGGTCAAGAGCGGTGTGACCCAGCTGACCTGCGAGTTGAAGTGACCCTGATGCCGTCACGGCGTGCATGGAAAACGGCCTGCGTGAAGCAGGCCGTTTTTGTTGAAAGAGACATCACTCTGACGGTAGCGAGCCCAGCAACTGGACGGCCAGTTGCTGGCTAAGCTGGCCACGAGCCTCCTCTGCGACGGGTACGTCGCTGGCGAGCTGGATGGCGCTGCTCCACACCGCTTTCTGGCTATGCCCGTCGAGCAGCACGACGGCCAGGGTCCCCTTGCGGGCATTGGCGGCGGTGTTCAGGCCCGGTGTCATGCCGAGGCGGGAGAAGATCTCGCCATCGCTCATGTCCTGGCTGCCAGCTACCCCGATGGCGACCCAGACGTCGGCCTCATCCAGGGGAACGCTGCGCCAGCCTTTGCCGTCCAGTTGCCGGATGACGGCCTGCTGTATCGGCTCGAGCCAGGGGGCGGCGCTGTTGCCCGCATACTGGAATTGTTCGGCCAGCGCATAGCGTGGTGTCGCCCCGTAGGTCCAATGCTCCGCCGGGCGAACCACCATGGTGCCCGTTTCGACCGTGGGTGCGGCGGGGCCGGAGCTGCAACCCCCCAGCAGGGTTGCCAGCATGAATGAGAGAAGTGCAGCGCGCATCGTTAAGCTCCTTGGCTCAGGTGATCTTGCCCGTTTCGATCAGTTGCTGGATCAGGGGGCGCAGGATCAGTTCCATTGCGAAGCCCATCTTGCCACCCGGCACGACGATGGTGTTCATCCTGGACATGAAGGCGCCGTCTATCATCGACAGCAGGTAGGGGAAGTCCACCTGCTTGATGCCCCGAAACCTGATCACCAGCATACTCTCGTCCAGGCTGGGTATCACCTTGGCGCTGAAGGGGTTGGAAGTATCGACGGTCGGCACCCGCTGGAAGTTGATGTGGGTGCGGGAGAACTGCGGCGTGATGAAGTTGATGTAGTCGTCCATGGAACGCACGATGGAGTCGGTCACCGCCTCGCGGGAGTGGCCGCGTTCCGAGGTGTCGCGAATGAGCTTCTGGATCCACTCCAGATTGACGATGGGCACCACGCCGATGAGAAAGTCCACGTGCCGCGCCACGTTGTGCACCCCCGTGACCACGCCGCCATGCAGTCCTTCGTAGAACAGCAGATCCGTCTCGCCGGGCAGATCCTGCCAGGGGGTGAAGGTGCCAGGCATCTGGTTGAAAGGCACTGCCTCGTCGAAGCTGTGCAGATAGCGCCGGTACTGGCCTGTGCCGCTCTGGCCATACTCCTGGAAAAAAGACTCCAGCAGACCGAAATCGTTGGCCTCCGGGCCGAAGTAGCTGATATGCCGCCCCTGCTCCCGGGCCTTGCGGATAGCCACGTCCATCTCGGGCCTGGTGTAGCGGTGAAAACTGTCCCCCTCGACCACGGCCGCCTTGTATCCAAGCTGGTGGAACATGGAGCGAAAGGCGTTGGTGGAGGTGGAAGTACCGGCACCGGACGAACCGGTGACCGCGATGATGGGATGCTTGGCGGACATAGAATTCTCTCTTCCTTGGGAGTTCCGTTATAAGGGGTGGCCCAAAGTGCGGTCAAGTGCGCCGTCATCCTCCCGCTGCCCCCACGCTTCCCGGCAATAGCGGTGAACAAGGGCTGCCCTGTGCTCTGGGTACGTTGGAATAGGTGCTGCTGGGTGGCGAACTGGTCATGCGGCCTGATGATGCGAGTTGGATAGGGGGAGGGCGGGGTGAGCCGCCCGATAAGCCGTGACCGCGTTACGCTTGGGGGAAGTCGTCAGTGGGTGACTTGCTTAAATGAGTCTTTGGGACGACATTGACACTTTCGTGCAGCTCGCTGTAGACAAGCACGGCGCTACCTTGTAGCAATTGTTGCCTGACTGCTTCGACCTTGTCGGTCAGGCTGACATCCTGTTCACCGTATTCGGTGCCTTCTTGCAGCACAAAGTGTTCGAGCAGGTTGGTGAGGGTGTCCGGCTCCAGTTCTTGCCAGGGGATAATCATGATTTCATCTTCACTCAGTGGGTTGCGGATATTGTCGGTGTCTGGTCGGCAAGCGCAAGGGATTTGTCTCGTTTTGCACGAGGGTTGCCATGCAATCCATTGACGCACGCCGACCCTCCAGTCAATTCGAACAGCACCTGTTCGATGCCCGCCGTCGCGCCCTGAGCGCCGGTTTGCGCTGGTACTGGGTCATCAATCTCATCGCCCTCGTATTTCTGCTGACCCGCTTCTACATCTATCGGGATGCACACCTGGTACTGGTCGGCAACCTGCCCTGGTCATACAAATGGCAGCTCTTTGCCATGATAGGTGTTGGCCTGCTGCTGCCGCTCGGGTGGGGCTGGCTCTCCCGTCAATCCCATGCCATCTGGCTGGTGTCCCTGTGCGTCTGTGCCCTGGCCTGGGGGCTGGCCTGGGCCATGGTGGGTTACACCATCTCGATCGTCGACTTGAAGGGGGGCTTCAGTTTCATTTTCAACATGGTCAGTCTGTTGCTGCTGACCGGTCTCGTCGCCGCGTATTGCGATGTGCGGCTGTTTTACGCACTGGTTTCTGTCCCCCTGCTGTTCTTGTTGGTGAGAGCCTCCTGGAGTCCTGAGCCCTTTGTTCTGGTCAACACCATCGTGGTCGGGGTCTTGCTGGTGGTGCTGGAGACGGGGCGGCGCATGCTCAACGGCTGGTTCGAGCTTGCGGTGTCAAGGGAACACGACAACCTGATGCTGGCAAACAAGATGAATGCCATGGCCAACCGGGATCCCCTGACCGGCATAGCCAACCGTCGCCACTTCGATCAGGCGTGCAAGCGTGCCATTGCGCAAGGCACCACCCAGGATGTACCGCTCACCGTGATCCTGCTCGATGTGGATTTCTTCAAGCGCTACAACGATCGCTATGGTCATCAGGCGGGGGATGAGTGCCTGATCCTAGTGGCCGAGTGCCTGGAGGAGAGTGTGCGGGAGCCCGGCGATCTGGTGGCGCGCTACGGGGGAGAGGAGTTCGTGGTGTTGCTGCAGGAGACGACGCTGGCCGGTGGCCAGGAGGTGGCGGAGCGCATTCGCGCCACTCTGGCGGCCAGGGCTCTGCCCCATGAGGATTCCGACGTTTCCCCCCACCTCACCCTGAGCCAGGGGATAGCCCAGTGGCGAACCGGGGAGAGCCTCGTCATGTTGCTCGAGCGGGTTGATGGCGCCCTCTATCAGGCCAAGGAGGAGGGGCGCAACGGTTATCGGCTCGCACCCTGAGTCTGCTCCCGCAACCACTGGCTGATGCGCTCATCCAGCCAGAAGCGGGGGCGCCAGGGAGAGCCGTGCAGGAAGCCCACGTGGCCGCCCTGGCGGCTCAGCTCGTAGCGCACCAGAGGGGAGAGCTGCTCTGCCGCCGGAATGACGGCATCGGTCATGAAGGGATCGTCGGCGGCGTGAATGATGAGGGTCGGGATGGGAATGCGGGCCAGCAGGCCCAGGCCGGAGCAGGTCTGGTAGTAGTGATCGGCGCTTTCGAAACCATGGAGCGGTGCCGTCACCAGCTCGTCGAACTCCCTCAGTGTGGCGATGCGGGTGATCTGGGCCGGCTGCCAGCGCGCCCGTGCTGCGCTCTGGCGCCGGATCTTGCTTTGCAGGTTGGTTCGCATGGTGCGCAGCAGGTAGTTCTGATAGACCCGTGAGAAGCCCTGATTGACCCGATCGGCACAGCTTGCCAGTTGCAGCGGGGCCGACACTACCACCGCCGCCTTCAATGGTGCCGGGCAGGCCCGCGCCAGCAGATTGACCAGCATGTTGCCCCCCAGGGAATAGCCGATGGCGACCAGGGGGCGGCCAGGAAAACGTCGCCCCAGCTCGGCAATCACCGCCTGGGCGTCCTCGATGGCGCCGGAGTGATAGGCCTGCAGCAGCCGGTTCGGCTCGCCACTGCACCCCCGAAAGTGCATCAGCACCGCCTCGTTCCCTTGCCGCTGCAGGTGGGCAAAGAGCCCCTTGGCATAGTGGGAGTGAATGCTCCCCTCCAGTCCGTGGAATACCACCACCAGGGGTTGTTCATCCTGGCCGGGTTCGCCGCTCCAGGCCAGATCGACGAAATCGCCGTCCGGGAGTTCGAAGCGCTCCTGGATGAAGCGGGCAGGCGAGCGGCGCAGCCACTTGGGCAAAATGGTTTGCAGATGGGGGTTGCGGGCCCACCAGGGGGCGTGGAAGTGGCTTTCTGTCAACATGCAACGACTCGGAAGAGCAGGGAGGAAAAGGGGCGGCGAGCCCTTGGCTCGCCGCGACATCAGGCCAGCAGACGATCGTGGTGCTCGGCGCCGCGCAGCATGGCCTGGATCAGTTCGTTGGCTTCAAACTTGGTGAGCGCCTCGTGGGCGCCGACCTGATGTGCCCGCTCCACGCTGATCTCGCTGGAGAGGGAGGTGTGCAGGATGATGTAGGCTCCCGCCAGCTTGGCATCGCTCTGCACCTCGAAGGCCAGCTCGTAACCATCCAGCCCCGGCATCTCGATATCGCTCACCAGGATGTCTATCCGCGTGCCCTGGGAGACCCGGCTCTGCATCAGGGTGAGGGCGTCGCGTCCGTTGGTGCAGACCTCGTAGGGGATGTTGATGTAATCGAGCGCCGCCATGAGCTGGCGACGGGCAACGGAGGAGTCGTCCACCAGCAGGATCCGCATCGGCTTGAGCCGCTCGCGCTGCACGTCGGTCAGCACGGGGTAGAGATGGCTGGGATCGTCCGGATAGACCCGTGACAGGATGAGCTCCACATCCAGCAACTGGATCAGCTGATCTCCCACCCGGGTCACGCCGGTGACGAAGACGTTCTGTCCCAAGGAGGGAGGGGGCGGCTCGATGTCACGCCAGTTGCACTCGGTGATCTTGTCGATGCCCCGCACCAGAAAGCCCACCAGGGTGCGGCGGCAATCGGTGATGATGATGAAGCAGTGGGGCATCTCCTCCCGGGTGATGGGGCGGTAGCCCACGGCCATGGCCATGTCGATCACCGGGATGGTGGTGCCGCGCATGCTGGCGGCCCCGAGCACGGTGGGATGGGATTGTGGCAGGGCGGTGAGCTGGGTGTAGGGCACGATCTCCTTCACCTTGAGGGTACCGATGGCGAAGGATTGTCTGGCAGAGAGGTGGAACAGCAACATGCCCTGGGATTGGTTGGCCTTGCTCGTCATGGCGGATGTCCTGTTGATCTAGTCGGTGACGGTCAATCGGGTGTTCAGCATAAAGGATGGTGACATGAATGGCTCCTTTGTTGTTAGCGGCGGTGAGCCGCAAAACTGGATTTCTTTTGCCATCCTTTTATGCCTCTCTTATCGGGTCGCGGACGGCTGAGGGGAGAGGGGCGCCCCGAGCCATTGCAGATGAGCCTCGGCCAGCGCGCTTTCATCCCGATAACCCAGCCTGCTCACCACCTGTGACGGCGTACTGCCGCTTCGCAGCAGGCGAATCCCCTGCAACAGTTGCCACTGATCCTGCAGTGCCCGGGCGTCCGGACCCTCGAGACCGCGAGTGCCCAGCAGGGTCTGCCAGGCTGCCACGCTATCCGGCTGTGCTCTGGCCAGGGCTTGCCAGGCGTCTTGCAGTGCCTGATCCCCCAGGGACGCGATGGTGCAGCCGTGCAACTCATCCCCCACCACCTGCAGCCGCTGCCCATAGGGGCCTTGCCAGTCGCGGGGGCGTGACCAGGCCGCCAGGCTGTCCAGCAGTGCGTCCATCAACGGGCTTGCCTGCAACCAGCCAGCCTGGGCGGGCTGGGGCACCCGCACGGAGCAGGCCAGCAGATCATGCTGGCAGCCAGCCAGAGGGGTGAAGGCGGCGAGGGCATCGGCACAGAGCCAGAAGTGGCTGCCAGGTGTCAGCAGCAGCTCATGGGCACCCAATTTCAGCAGCGCCACCCCCTGGGTGACGCGCAGCAATTGGCCCATGGGGGAGCGCTTGCGGGGGCCGACCTGAAGGGTGGAAGTGGAAAAATGCTGATATTCGATGGCGTGATGCATGTAAAAACCCTGATATGATGCTGCCTGGAGGTAACAAAAATGGAAACCAGACGTAAAAAACGCTTCATTGCCGGGGCAGTTTGCCCGGCGTGCGGCAAGATGGACACCATGATGCTGTATATGGAGCATGGAGTCGAGAAGGTGACCTGTGTCGAGTGCGGGGATACCCAGGTGCAGACCCAGGAGCAGGTGGACAAGGCGACGCGCGAGGCGGAGCAGGTGATAGGGGTGTTTCGTCCCGAGTGAGTGCCATGCCTCAAGGTGATGGTACGCCGGTCAGGCTGGTCGCTGTTGATGACTTTTTCATCACACTGAAGCCGGGCCGACCATATGCTTGTCTGCCTTTTTGAGGTATTCTGAGCCCGTTTTTTTCTATCCGCAGGATCCCTGACATGAAAGTAGCTCCCCTGAGCGTGGTTACGCTGGAATACACGGTCACCGACGAACACGGTGAAGTCATCGACACCACTGTCGGTAAAGAGCCGCTGGTGTATCTGCACGGTACCCGTTACCTGGTCTCCGGCCTCGAAGCCGAGCTGGAAGGTCGCAGCGTGGGCGAGGCGTTCGACGTCACCCTGACGCCGAACCAGGCCTATGGCGAGTACGACGAGAATCTGGTGCAGGAAGTGCCCGGCGAGCTGTTCGACGGTATGGAAGTGTCTGAAGGGGATACTTTTGTGGCCGAGACCGACGACGGCCACCGCCCGGTGACCGTCATCGAGGTGTCCGAGGAGTTCATCAAGGTGGACGGCAATCATCCCCTGGCTGGCGTGACCCTGGGCTTCAAGGTCGAGATCAAGGACGTACGTGCCGCGACCGCCGAAGAGCTGGCCCATGGCCATGTGCACGGCGCCGGTGGCTGCGGTCACGATCATGGTCATGACCATGATCACGGCCATGATCACGATCATGACCACGGTGGCTGCTGTGGCGGCCATGGTCACAGCCATGCACACGATCACGGCGACGATCACGGTCACGATGGTTGCTGCGGTGGTGGCGGTTGTGGTGGCAAGGGCCATCAGCACTGATCACGGCCTGGCCGATGATAAAAAAACCCGCGCATGGCGCGGGTTTTTTTATGGCTGGCACTCATCAGTAGTGCGGTGGCGGCGTCTCTTCGGCCATGCTGGCGATCTGGCTCGGCTGTACGCTCTGCAATTTATCCACCAGTAGATGGATCTGGTGTTTGAGCCGGTCCAGCTCGCGACCCTGGGTGGTGACCTCGTCGTTGAGCTGCTCCACCGTGTATTCGGCAAAGGCGAGGCGGCTTTCCAGGGTTTCGAGGCGTTCGTTTAGTTGCTGACTCATGGGCCTTTTGGTCCTTACTTGATAGTCCAGATTTCAGCCAGGCCACTGGAGCTGGCACTGACGAGGTGGTCATTGTCGCGCAAAGCCACGCCATAGACCACAGCGCTCGGCGGTTTCACCTTGGGATGGGGCGAGACGCGCCAGCTCTGCAACGGCTGGCCGTCACTCACCTGCCACAGAGTGAGCTGGCGGGAGGGGGCGCCGGTGATGAGCCAGTTGCCGCCGTTGGCGAAGCGGGCGCTGGTGTAGACCTCAAAGCGGTGATCGTATTGCAACCGGCTGTGCTCCTTGCCGGTTTTGAGATCCCAGATGCTGGCCTGGCGACTGTCTGCGGTGAAGGCGAAGCGTCCGGACGGATCCAGTCTCGCCATCACCACTCGCCCGGCGTGGTTGAAGCGCCACACCACCTGGCCCGTGCGGGTGTCCCACAGATAGGCGCTGTAATCGTTGCCGCCGGTGAGGGCATAGCGACCATTGGGGGAGAGATCCACCGTGTTGACCTGTTCGGTGTGGCCGAGGAATTGCAGCCGGCGTCCGGTCTGGGTGTCGACCACTTCCGCCTTGCCGTCTTCACGGCCGATGAGCACCTGGCGGCCATCCGCCGAGATCGCCGCATCGCGCAGGGGGGATTCTGGCAGGGAGTAGTAGCCCTGAGAGCGGCCATCCTGCAAGCGCCAGATGGCGAAGGTGTGCTGGGTGGCGGTGATGGCATGGCTGTCATCGGGGGAGAAGCGGGTCAGGGTGACGAACTCTTCCTGGTCGTCGCTCTGGCGCCAGCGCCAGCGCTCCTTGCCCTGTTCCAGATCCCACACCACAGTGCCCTGACTCAGGCTGGAGACGAGCGCGAGCTTGCCGGAACTGGCGAGATCCGCGCTCAGCAGACCCTGGTTGGTGAGGCGGATCTGCTGGCTGGGAAGTGAGCGTTGTTCGCACCCCGTCAGCATCAGGCAAATACCGATGAGATAAATGGCACTTTTGATCATTTTTCCTGTCTCATGCTTTCGTTACCTGCGATCACGGCGTTAGTATAAGGCGCTTATCACGATAAACCTCTCATTTCACGAAGGAACCGAGAGCGGTATTTAGAGTTTTGGAGAAACTGATGAACAATTTTCTGAAGGTGTCCCTGTTGGCTGCGGCGGTTGCCGTCGGTCTGACTGCTTGCCAAAAAGATGAGAAACCTGCTGCGACCAACACCGCAGAGGTCAAGGCAGAAGCCAGCAAGCCGGCAGAGGCCCCCAAGGCTGAGGCCAAGAGCTTTGAAGAGCAATCCGGCTATGCGATCGGCCTCTCCATGGGTCGTTATATCGCCAATACCCTGGAGCGCCAGCAGGAGCTCGGCATCAAGCTGGACAACACCGTGATCCTGAAGGGTGTCACCGACGGTCTGGGCAAAGAAGCCAAGATGACCGACGAGGAGATCCAGAAGGTTCTGCAGGAATACGACGCCAAGATCAACGAGCTGACCAAGGCGAAGGCCGACAAGGATGCCGTGGAAAACCTGAAGAAGGGTGAAGAGTTCCTGGCTGCCAACGCCAAGAAAGAGGGCGTGAAGAGCACCGAGTCCGGCCTGCAATATCAGGTCGAGAAGATGGGTGACGGCGCCAAGCCGAAGGCCACCGACATCGTCAAGGTACACTACACCGGTACCCTGACTGATGGCACCAAGTTTGACAGCTCCGTCGATCGCGGCGAGCCGGCTACCTTCCCGCTCAACCAGGTGATCCCGGGCTGGACCGAAGGGGTGCAACTGATGCCGGTCGGCTCCAAGTTCAAGTTCTTCCTGCCGTCCAAGCTGGCCTATGGCGAGCACGGTGCAGGTTCCATCCCGGCCAACGCCGTGCTGGTATTTGACGTAGAGCTGCTGGCCATCGAAAAACCGGCTGCCGATGGCGACAACGCCAAGAAATAAGCTCAAAGCACCATAAAAACGGCTCCCCAGGGAGCCGTTTTTGCTTGTGTATTGTCGCAATCCCCCGGATAAAGCGATGAGGCCGTCTTGAGTGTGTGGCGGCTAGCCCCCAGAATAGACAACAAAATCAAGCGCAAGGATGGATCTCGTGGCTGAAAGCAAACCCCGTGTCCTGTTGGTGGAAGATACCCGCAGTCTGGCGGTCGTCTATGAGCAGTATCTGGCCCAGGATGGCTACGAGGTGCAGCTGGCAGATTGTGGCCAGCAGGCTTTGGCACAATTGCTGGCAAGCCCGCCCCCCGTGGTGCTGCTCGACCTGGAGTTGCCCGACATGTCCGGCATGGACATCTTGCAGCAGATCACTGAGCGGCAGCTGCCCTGCTCCGTGGTGGTGATCACCGCTCACGGCTCGGTGGATGTGGCGGTGGAGGCGATGCGGTTCGGGGCCTTCGATTTTCTCACCAAGCCGTTCGATGGCAAGCGCCTGTGCGCCACGGCGCGCAATGCCCTGAAGCACCAGCAGCTCAGCTCGCTGGTGGCCCAGTATCGGGAAAACTTCGAGCGCAGCTCCTTTGCCGGTTTCATTGGCGCCTCCATGGCGATGCAGGCGGTCTATCGCATCATCGAGAGCGCGGCGCCGAGCAAGGCAACCGTCTTCATCACCGGCGAGAGCGGCACCGGCAAGGAGGTGTGCGCAGAGGCCATCCACCAGTGCAGCCCGCGTCGGGATCAGCCCTTCATCGCCCTCAACTGCGCCGCCATTCCCCATGACCTGATGGAGAGCGAGATCTTCGGCCACGTGAAGGGGTCGTTTACCGGTGCCCAGGGGGATCGCAAGGGGGCGGCCAGTCTGGCGGACGGCGGCACCCTCTTCCTCGACGAGATCTGCGAGATGGATCTCGACCTGCAGAGCAAGCTGCTGCGTTTCATCCAGACCGGCACCTTGCAGCGGGTCGGCAGCGGCAAGCTGGAGACGGTGGATGTGCGCTTTGTTTGCGCCACCAACCGGGATCCCCTGGTGGAGGTCAAGGCCGGACGGTTTCGTGAAGACCTTTACTACCGCCTGCACGTGATCCCGCTGGCGCTGCCCCCCCTGAGGGAGCGGGGAGAGGACATCCTGCTGCTGGCCCGGGAGTTGCTGCTGCGTTATGCCGGTGAGGAGAACAAGCGGTTCAGGGATTTTGATGCGGACGCAGTGCAGGTGCTGCTCGACTACCCCTGGCCCGGCAACGTGCGCGAGCTGCAAAACGTGGTGCGCAACATAGTGGTGCTCAACGATGGCGAGCTGGTGAGCCCGGATATCCTGCCACCTCCCCTCAACGGGGGGCGTACCCTGGCCCCGGAGCCTGCGGTCGGGATCGCGGATCCCCAGTCAGAATCCGTGGTCGTTCGCAGGCAGGTCCGTCCGCTCTGGCAGGTGGAAAAGGAGGCCATCGAACAGGCCATCGCCAGTTGTGACGGCAACATCCCCAAGGCGGCGGCCCTGCTGGAAATAAGCCCCTCCACGATTTATCGCAAGAAGCAGGGCTGGGAAGAGGCGAGTCCGGCCTGAGCCGTCACCTCTGCTCCCGGGCAGACATGCTGATGTGCGGGGCGGCCAATTGGCCGCCCCGCACGCTTATCAGAGTTTGGCGAGCAGCTTGAGCCTGGCCAGTCGTTCTGCCTCGTTGGCGGTGAACCAGCCATCCTGTGACAGCAGAAACCAGGCGCGGGCAAAGTACTCGGTCGCCGCGGGATCATTGAGCACGAGTGCATTCTCTCCCAGCTCCTCGAACACATAGCCATCCTCGGGGGTGCCTGCGGCGGCCATGTCGTCGCGCAACTGCGCCAGTTCGGCCATGGCCTGTTCATGGCGATCCTGGGCCCGGCTCAGGCGCGCCAGACTCCAGCGGGCGATAAAGGCTTTGCCCTGGTTGTTGTGCTGCTCGTGCCAGGCCAGGCACTTTTGCTGACAGGCGATGGCCTCGTCGAGGCGACCCAGCTCGAACAGGGTCCAGCCCTGATTGTTGTAGAGGGTGGCGAGCCAGCCTCGCGTCCGCTTGTCGTGACTGCGCTCGGCCAGGGTCATCGCCAGCTGGTGCCAGTGGCTTTGCTCCTCCAGGGGGGCGGCGATGGCCACCATGTGGGCCGCATCGATGGCCAGATAGTGCTCTTCGTACTGCTCTCCCAGTTGCCAGGCCTGTTCAAACAGGGCTCTGGCGCTGGCCATGTCACCGGCGGAGTTGAAGGTGCGGCCACGCTCCAGCAAGGCGCGCAGGCGGGCCCGTGGAGTCGCCTCGGTGAGGCGGGGTTCTATCTCGTCGAGCAGCTGGTGCGCCTGTGCAAACTTGCGTTGCAGTGAATGGGTGCGGGCTATCTGGGTGAGGAGCTCCAGCTCCCATTGCAGGTTGGTGGCACGCGCCTCGGGCAGCAGTGCTTGAAAACGCTGGGCGCTGGCAACGGGATCCTGATAATCCCACAGTGCCATGAAATCGGGCGGATTGTTCATCTGGCCTCCATGCCGGTTATCCGCCCACCAAGATGCCTGAAGGCCATTCTTTGTACAAGAAGGGGGGGCTGGTGCCATCGTGACGCCAGCGCTTGCCGATCAGTAGACCATGGCAAGGCTCATCAGCATCAGACCCAGGGCAGCAAAGGCTCCCTCCTTGATAGCCAGGCGCGGTACCAATGCCTTGGGCAGGGCAGGGAACAGGCTCAGGGCAAAGCCGAACCCCGGCATCAGCCAGTGGAAAGCAGGGCTTCGCAGGGCGGGATCCGCAGCGCCATTGATGACGATGAGCAGGATAAAGAGAGTGAAGGCGGGCAGGATAAACCAGCGGGCATGGCCGGCGGCAACCGCCCGCAGTGGCGAGATGCGATAGAGCACCAGGGTCACGAGGAAGAGGGCGAGGGGAGCCAGCAGATAGAGCGGGGCCGGATTCATGATGAGTGTCTCCTGACAAGGGGGGCAGAGTGTAGGCAGTCCGGGTGGGGAATGACCAGTCCCCCGCGCCCGGGCTGTGAAGCGGATCGCAGGGCAAAGGTTTGCCTGGGCAGGATCAGCGGAACCAGAACCAGAGCACGGCAAATACCAGCCAGCTCAGCACCAGCAGGATCCAGGGCAGCGGGTGCTGGCGGGTGAGCTCGATGACCTCGGCTTCGCTCTCCTCTTCCCGTGTCTCTTGGGAAGAGTGCCTGGCTTTGGCTTGCAGTTTCTTCTGGCGGCTGGCTTCGCGGGCCTTCGCTTTCATCTGTTTCTTGTATTCGTCTATGCCCTTCTGGATCCCCTGGGCGATGAGCTGGGTTTGCTCCTTGGTCTGCCCCGGCTTCTGGTTGGCACGGGCGATCTTCATCGCCTCCTGCTGGGTTTCGGGGGAAATTTTGTCGTACTTGGCCATTCCAGGCACTCCTTGGCATTGATTGGCGGGCAGTATGCCATAACCGTTACCGGCGGGCTGCCATCATGGGGGAAATTGCTCTGTGAGTGGGGGGCCTCTGTTCCAAATAGGGGAAACAGGTTGCGTGGATGATCACATTTGGCGGAATTTGTGAGTCGCCGATGAAAAACCGTCACATGTTGTTTGTTATATTACCGCCCGATCCTGGATAGGGTCGTCCAATAACAAAATAACAAGGTGATATGGAAATGAATTATAAATTTGTCAAAGGAAGTATCGCACTGGCAGTGCTTGCCGCATTGAGCGGCTGCAATACCTCAAGCAACGACAGCGTCGCCCCCTGCACCGAAAATGTCTGCAAGCTGACCATTTTGCATACCAATGATACCCACGGTCGTTTCTGGCACAACGACAAGGGCGAATATGGCATGGCGGCCCAGAAGACCCTGGTCGAGCGGCTGCGTGCCGAGGCGAAAGCGGCGGGCAGCGAAGTGCTGGTGCTCTCCGGCGGTGACGTCAACACCGGGGTGCCAGAGTCGGATCTGCAGGATGCAGAGCCGGACTTCATGGCCATGAACAGCATCCGTTACGATGCCATGGCGGTGGGCAACCACGAGTTCGACAACCCCCTGACCATCCTCGAGAAACAGCGTCAGTGGGCCCAGTTCCCGATGATCTCCGCCAACATCTATGACAAGACGAGCGGCAAGCGCTACTTCGATCCCTACAAGGTGTTCAAGCTGGAGAGCGGCCTCAAGGTCGCCGTGCTGGGTCTGACCACAGAGGACACCGCCCAGCTGGTGGATCCCAACAACGTCCAGACCCTGGAGTTCCGCGATCCGACCACGGAAGCCGCCAATCTCGGCAAGCAGATCCGCGACAACAAAGAGGCGAACCTGGTTCTTGCCATCACCCACATGGGCCATTACGAGAATGGTCAGCACGGCAGCAACGCACCGGGTGACGTGGAGATGGCCCGTGCGCTGCCGGCAGGCACCCTGGACGCCATCATCGGTGGTCACTCCCAGAACCCGGTCTGCATGGAGCCGGGCACCCCGGACAAGTACGCCGACTTCAAGCCGGGCGACGACTGCCAGCCGGATCAGCAGAACGGCACCTGGATCATGCAGGCTCACGAATGGGGCAAGTATGTGGGTCGTGCCCAGTTTGACTATCAGAATGGCAAGCTGACCCTGACCCAGTACGATCTGATCCCGGTCAACCTGAAGAATGCGGACGGTGATTTCATTCAGGAAGAGATCGTCAAGGATCCCGAGCTCTACAACACCCTGCTCACCTATCAGGAGAAGGGACAGCAGGAGCTGGGTGTGGTCATCGGTGCCACCGATGGCGTACTGGACGGTGAACGCGCCAACGTCCGCAACAAGCAGACCAACCTGGGTCGTCTCATCACCACCGCGACCGCCGAGAAGCTGAGCACCGACTTTGGCATCGTCAACTCCGGCGGGGTGCGTGCCTCCATCGCGGCAGGGGACATCAGCTACCGTGACGTGCTGACCGTGCATCCGTTCGGCAACACCGTCAACAAGGCGACCATGAGCGGCAACGAACTGCTGACCTACCTGGGTCAGGTCGCGACCAAGACCGCCAATACCGGTGGCTATGCCCAGTTCGGCGGCATCAAGATGACGGTAGATTGCCAGGCCAAGAGCGTGGACATCGCCACCATCGGCGGCAAGGCCTTCGATCCGGCGGCAACCTACAGCTTCTCCATCCCGAGCTTCAGCGCGGCCGGTGGTGACGGTTATCCGAAGATCGACACCATCAATGCCGGTCTGGTGGATGCCGGTGTGCTGAAGGATTATATCGCGGCGAAGAAGACCATTCAGGTCGCCGATTATCAGCCGGCAGGCGAGGTCAGCTATATCAACTCCACCTCGGTAGAGGGTTGCAAATAATCCCTGCACCCCGAGCCAATAAAAAAGAGAGGCAGCCATGGCTGCCTCTCTTTTTATTTTCAATGTCATCAGCAGTGTCTCTCGGGAAATATATCCGGCCACGGGAGCTGCCTCGAAATAGGGCATGACACGATCTGATGGCAATAAAAAGGCGACCCTGAGGTCGCCTTGATGAAATGGGTCGGTTGAACCTTAGAGCTGCTCGATGCCGACGATATGCCAGGGGGCATTGTCCTTGGCGAGATCACGCTCGAGGTGCCACACCTCCTTGATATCCTCCTCGACCTGCTCCTGACGGTCCATGTAGCGGCCGCTGAAGCGCACGCTCACCTGGGCCCAGTCGCTGCCGTAGTCGGCACGGACCAGCTGGGTGTCCACGTACATCACCTCGGTGTGCTGCTCACCGGAGAGCTCGGCGCGTTCGGCCTTGAGGTGCTCGAACAGCTCGGGGCTCACGTACTCGCGGATCTTCTCCAGGTCGTTCTTGTTCCAGGCCTCTTGCAGGGTGCGGTAGTGATCGCGGGCACCGGCCAGGAAGCCGTTCATGTCAAAGCCCGGGGGCAGACGGAAGGGCACGTCGCTGTCGGCAAAACCGGTGGCCTGCGGGGCGCTGTGGCTCTGCTCGAACTGCTGGGGGGCCGCGCTCTGGGGCGGTTGATAGCCCGCATAGGCTGTCTGTGGCTGGGCCGCTGCCGCCTTGTTCCTGCGCAGGGCTCGGAACAGGAAGACACCGCCCAGTGCCAGCAGGGCGATCAGCAGGAAGTCCATCCCTTGCAGACCTTCGAAGGCGCCGCTGCCCAGCAGGTAGGCAAACAGGCCGCCGGCCAGCAGACCACCCAGCAGGCCGCCCATCATGCCGCCTTTCTTGGGTGCCTGGGCGCCCACTGTCGGGTTCTTGGTGTCGACCGGCTTGGCCGCAGGTTGGGCCGGGGCCGTCTTGTAGCTCTTGCCAAAGGATTTGCCGCCACCAAGTTTCTTGGCCTCGGCGATGGGTGCCCCAAGGCCAATGGCCAGGATCAGGGCAAACAGGGTCAGCATCTTTTTCATTTTGACTCTTTCACTCTCATGTAGGTGGGGGCATGCTCTGCTTGTGCAAGCTCAGCGAGGCGCATGGCAGGCTGCCAGTCCCTTTTTGTGTTGCAGCTTGCGGGTATGATTATCACGGATGGCATGAATTATTCATGAACAGATTGAGTCGTCCGACAGGGGAGGCGCCCATGAAACACAGACGGCCGAGTCGCTCGGTGCGCAGGCTGCGCAACAAACAAAGAGCAAGAACGAAGGATCAGACCCTGGTCTGGCCCTTTCTCGTACTGTGAGGCAGGTCTGCGGCGCACAAGTGGATGACGCTGACGAGGCCTGGGTCCCGTCTTGTCGCCGGATGCGATGACGGGACGTATTAGCACTCGCGATGGCGGGGTTTCTTTTGTAAAATTCCCGTCCCCTTCCCGCTGCGGTTTTTATGTGTATGGCAGAGCAAGTGACGGCGAAAAAAGACGCCAAGACACAACAGCTGAAAGTACCTCCCCACTCTTTTGAGGCCGAACAGTCCGTACTGGGCGGCCTGATGCTGGACAACGAGGCCTGGGATCGGGTCGCCGAACGGGTGATCGACAAGGATTTCTACAGCCGCCCGCACCGCCTGATCTTCCAGGCCATGACCCGCCTCTCCAACGCGGGCAACCCCATCGACCTCATCACTCTGCAGGAGGAGCTCGAGCGCTCCGAGCAACTGGAAGAGGCCGGTGGCTTCGCCTATCTGGTGGAGATCGCCAAGAACACCCCGAGTGCCGCCAACATCAGTGCCTACGCCGAGATCGTGCGTGAGCGGGCGGTAGTGCGGGAGATGATCTCGGTCGCCAACGAGATAGTCGAAGCGGGCTACGAGCCCCAGGGGCGTACCTCCAACGATCTGCTGGACTTGGCCGAGAGCAAGGTATTCCAGATCGCCGAACAGCGCACCAGCGCCAACGAGGGCCCCCAGCCGCTCAAGCTCATCCTCGAGCAGACCGTCGACAAGATTGAAGAGCTGTTCAAGACCCCCCACAACGGGGTGACCGGCGTATCGTCCGGCTACAACGATCTGGACAAGATGACCGCCGGCCTGCAGCGTTCGGATCTGGTCATCGTCGCCGCCCGTCCTTCCATGGGCAAGACCACCTTTGCCATGAACCTGTGCGAGCACGCGGCCCTCACCGCCGACAAGCCGGTGCTGATCTTCTCCCTCGAGATGCCCTCCGAGCAGATCATCATGCGTATGCTCGCCTCGGTGGGGCGCATCGACCAGACCAAGGTGCGGACCGGCCAGCTCGACGACGAGGATTGGGCGCGGCTCTCCTCCACCATGGGGCTGTTGCTGGAGAAGGGGAAGATGTACATCGACGACTCCTCCGGCCTCACCCCGACCGAAGTGCGCTCGCGCGCCCGTCGGGTGGCGCGGGACAACGGCGGCATCAGCATGATCATGGTGGACTACCTGCAACTGATGCGGGTGCCGGCCCTGTCTGACAACCGTACTCTGGAAATCGGTGAAATCTCCCGCTCCCTCAAGGCGCTGGCGAAAGAGTTGCAGTGCCCCGTGGTGGCGCTCTCCCAGCTCAACCGAAGCCTGGAACAGCGGGCTGACAAGCGCCCGGTCAACTCGGATCTGCGGGAATCCGGCTCCATCGAGCAGGATGCGGACTTGATCATGTTCATCTACCGCGACGAGGTCTATCACGACGACAGCCCCGACAAGGGGATCGCCGAGATCATCATCGGCAAGCAGCGTAACGGCCCGATAGGACGAGTGCGGCTCACCTTCCAGGGTCAGTTCTCGCGTTTTGACAACTACGCGGGCCCGGCGTTTGACGATGACTACTAAGTCGGGAGCCTGCTCCCGGCATCCATAAACAGTTTTCCCGGTTCGACAATTCTGCCGGTCCGGCCTTAGACGATGAGATTTGAGGGCTGACACCACCCGGTGCCTGATTATCATGCCCTCGTAAGGGAAAACAGATGAAAGCGGCTATCGCCCAGATCAATACAGCGGCCCTGCGCCACAACCTCGCTGTGGTCAAACGCCACGCCCCCCAATGCAAGATCATTGCCGTGGTCAAGGCCAACGCCTACGGTCACGGCCTGCTGCCGGTCGCCCGCACCCTGGTGGATGCGGACGCCTACGCGGTGGCCCGCATCGAAGAGGCGCTGATGCTGCGCTCCTGCGCCGTGGTCAAGCCCATCGTGCTGCTGGAGGGCTTCTTCAGCGCCGCCGACCTGCCGGTGCTGGCGGCCAACAACCTGCAGACCGCGGTGCACACCTGGGAGCAGCTCGAAGCGTTGGAGCAGGCGGACTTGCCCTCTCCCGTGGTGGCCTGGCTCAAGCTCGATACCGGCATGCACCGCCTCGGGGTACGGGCCGAGGAGATGCCCGCCTTTATCGAGCGCCTCGGCAAGTGCAAGAACGTGGTGCAGCCGTTCAACGTCATGACCCACTTCAGCCGCTCCGATGAGCTGGAACAGCCCACTACCCGCGAGCAGATCGACCTGTTCAGCCAGCTGACTACGCCGCTCAAGGGCGAGCGGGCCATGGCCAACTCGGCGGGCATCCTGGCCTGGCCGGATTCCCACTGCGATTGGATCCGCCCCGGCGTCATCCTCTACGGCGTCTCCCCCTTCCCTAATACGGTGGCGGCCGATTACGACCTGCAGCCGGTGATGACCCTCAAGACACAACTGATCGCGGTGCGGGATCACAAGGCGGGCGAGCCGGTGGGTTATGGCGCCAACTGGGTGTCGGATCGCGATACCCGGCTCGGGGTGATTGCCATCGGCTATGGCGACGGTTATCCGCGCATGGCCCCCAACGGTACGCCAGTGCTGGTCAATGGCCGCATCGTGCCCCTGGTGGGTCGCGTCTCCATGGACATGACCACGGTGGATCTCGGCCCCGACGCCACCGACAAGGCCGGCGACGAGGCGGTGCTCTGGGGTGAGGGGCTGCCGGTAGAGCGGGTGGCCGACCAGATCGGCACCATTCCCTATGAGCTCATTACCAAACTCACCTCCCGCGTCTTTATGGAGTACGTGTAGGCGAGTCGCCCCTCATCCCCAACCCTTCTCCCGCGAGGGGAGAGGGGAGAACAAAAAGGCCGCCCCGACAAGGGCGGCCTTTTTCATGGGCGTGTCCCATAGACGAAAGAACAAGCCCCGCATCGGCGGGGCTTGAGTCTCCGTCACTATGTGGCGCTTAGCCTATGGTCATCAGGCTGGCGTTGCCACCGGCGGCGGCGGTGTTGACCGAGAGGGCGTGCTCGATGAGCAGGCGCTCCAGCGGGATGTCGGTCTCGCCGCGATGCAGGCCGTGCACACCGATGATGGCGCCGTTACGGGCTGCCTGGCGCGCGGCGGCGAGCTTGCTCACCTCCCGCAACTGATCCGAGTCGCCGTGGTGCAGCAGGGCATCGAAGTCCGTCTCTCCCGTGGCCCAGTCCGCCACCAGCGCGATGGGATCCTGCACCTCGGTCGGCAGGGAAGAGAGCAGGGAGCGTGTCTGGGCATCGTCCGGCAGCAGCACCTTGCTGCCGACCGCCAGACAGGCGGCCAGCTGGGCCAGCAGGTCGGCCTTCTCCTGGGCAAGACAGAGCACCCGTTCCCGGGGAAGCAGGCTGTAGCTGTTACGCTCGCCGGTGGGGCCGGTCAGCAGCTGGGTACGGCCGCTCTGGGAGAGCGCGGCGTAGTGATCGCACAGGGCGGCGAGGGCCGGATCCTGCTTGCTCGCCCAGTCGCGCAGGGCCACGAGGGGGGCTCTCGCCTCGGCATGCAGGGCACCGGACTCCTGGTGCAGCTGGTTGGCCACCGCCTCCTGGGGACGGGCGCCGAGCAGGCGATACATGTAGAGCGGGCCACCGGCCTTGGGACCGGTGCCGGAAAGCCCTTCCCCACCGAAGGGTTGCACCCCGACCACGGCGCCCACGATGTTGCGGTTGACGTAGAGGTTGCCCACCTTGGCCACGTTCACCACCTGGGCGATGGTCTCGTCGATGCGGGTATGAACACCCAGGGTCAGGCCGTAGCCGCTGCCGTTGATCTGCTCGAGCAACTCCCCGAGCCGGGTGCGCGGGTAGCGGACCAGGTGCAGCACAGGGCCGAACACTTCGCGTCCCAGTTCGTCCAGGCTGTCGAGCTCGATCAGGGTCGGCAGCACGAAGGTGCCGCGGCTGCAGGCATCCCCCTGGGTGCGAGCGATCTGGTGCACCTTGCGCCCCTTGTCGCCCATGGCCTTGATGTGGCGCTCGATGTTGGCCTTGGCCTCGGCGTCGATGACGGGGCCGATGTCGGTGGAGAGGTGCTCGGGGCTGCCGACCTTGTACTCGGCCATGGCGCCCTTGAGCATCCGGATCACCCGATCCGCCACGTCATCCTGCACGCACAGCACTCGCAGGGCGGAGCAGCGCTGACCGGCGCTGTCGAACGCCGAGGAGATGACATCCATCACCACCTGTTCGGTCAAGGCGGAAGAGTCGACGATCATGGCGTTCTGGCCGCCGGTCTCGGCGATGAGGGGAATGGTGCGGCCCTGGGCGTCGAGGCGACCGGCCAGGTTGCGGGAGATGATGCCCGCAACCTCGGTGGAGCCGGTGAACATGACGCCGCGCACCCGTTCGTCCGCGATGAGCGCCGCGCCCACGGTCTCACCACGGCCCGGCAGCAGTTGCACCGCACCGGCGGGAACCCCCGCTTCCAGCAGGATGCGCACCGCTTGTGCTGCGATGAGGGGGGTCTGCTCGGCAGGCTTGGCCAGCACCGTATTGCCGGCGGCCAGGGCCGCGCACACCTGGCCGCTGAAGATGGCCAGCGGGAAGTTCCAGGGGCTGATGCAGACCACGGGGCCGAGCGGTCTGTGGGTGTCGTTGGCGAAGTGGTTGCGCGCCTGGGCGGCGTAGTAGCGCAGGAAGTCCACCGCTTCGCGCACCTCGGCGATGGCGTTGGCGAAGGTCTTGCCGGATTCGCGAACCAGCAGGCCCATCAGGGGTTGCAGTTCGGATTCCATCAGGTCGGCGGCCCTGTCCAGCACGGCGGCCCGCTCGGCTGGCGGGGTGGACTGCCAGATCTGGCCGCTCGTGAGGGAGCAGGCGAGCGCCTTGTCCACCAGCGCTACCGTGGCTTCGCTCACCTGACCGACGACATCGCGGTGATCCGCCGGGTTGAGCACGGGCTGGAACTGGGGCGGCGCCTCGGTGTCGCAACCCAGCATGGGCACGGCCTGATAGGCGGTGTTGGTGCTGGCGAGCAGGGCGGCGGAGAGGGACCCCAGGCGGTGCTCGTTCGCGAGATCCAGACCTGCGGAGTTCGGGCGCGCCTCGCCGTAGAGATCCCGGGGCAGGGGGATGCGCGGATGGGGCAGACCCAGGGTCCCTTCACGGGCGGCCATCTGCTCGATCTGCTGCACCGGATCCTGCACCAGATCCGAGAGGGAGATGTTGTTGTCCGCGATGCGGTTGACGAATGAGGTGTTGGCCCCGTTCTCCAGCAGGCGGCGCACCAGGTAGGCGAGCAGGGTCTCGTGGCTGCCTACCGGTGCATAGATGCGGCAGGGGCGACCCAGCTTGCCGTCGGCCACCTTGCCGACCACCTGTTCGTAGAGCGGTTCACCCATGCCGTGCAGGCACTGGAACTCGTACTGACCCGGGTAGTAGTTCTGACCCGCCAGCTGATAGATGGCAGACAGGGAGTGGGCGTTGTGGGTGGCGAACTGGGGATAGATGGCCTCGGGCACCGCCAGCAGCTTGCGGGCGCAGGCGAGGTAGGAGACGTCCGTGTAGGGCTTGCGGGTATAGACCGGGTAGCCTTCCAGCCCTTCCTGCTGGGCGCGCTTGATCTCGCTGTCCCAGTAGGCGCCCTTCACCAGACGGATCATCAGGCGGTGACGGCTGCGCTTGGCGAGATCGATGACGTAGTCGATCACATAGGGGCAGCGCTTCTGGTAGGCCTGGATGACGAAACCGATGCCGTTCCAGTCGGCGAGGGACGGATCGAAGCAGAGCTTCTCCAGCAGATCGAGGGAGATCTCCAGGCGATCGGCCTCCTCGGCGTCGATGTTGATGCCGATGTCATACTGCCTGGCGAGCTGGGTCAGGCCCAGCAAGGTGGGGTAGAGCTCCTCCATGACGCGATCGTACTGGGCGCGGCTGTAGCGCGGATGCAGGGCGGAGAGCTTGATGGAGATACCCGGCCCCTCGTAGATGCCGCGACCGTGGGAGGCCTTGCCGATGGCGTGGATGGCCTGCTCGTAGGAGGCCAGATAGCGTTTGGCGTCCTCCTCGGTCAGGGCCGCTTCCCCCAGCATGTCGTAGGAGTAGCGGAACCCTTTGCTCTCCATGCCGCCAGCGTTCGCCAGCGCCTCGGCGATGGTCTCGCCGGTGACGAACTGTTCACCCATCAGGCGCATCGCCATGTCGACGCCCTTGCGGATGAGCGGCTCACCCCCCTTGCCGATGAGTCCCTTGAGGGAGCTGTTCATGCCCGCCTCGTTGTGGGTGGCCACCAGCTTGCCGGTGATGAGCAGACCCCAGGAGGCCGCGTTGACGAACAATGAGGTGCTCTGGCCCAGGTGCTGGCTCCAGTTGCCGCCGCTTATCTTGTCGCGGATGAGGGCATCCCGGGTCGCCTTGTCGGGGATGCGCAGCAGCGCCTCCGCCAGGCACATCAGGGCCACACCTTCCTGGGAGGAGAGGGAGAACTCCTGAAGCAGCCCCTGCACCAGGCCCTGACGGCCGCTGGCGCTCTTCTGGTTGCGCAGCTTCTCGGCGATGCCCATGGCCAGCTTCTGGGTCGCGTCAGCCTTCTCCTTGGGCAGACGGGCCTGCTCCAGCAGCATGGGGACGGCTTCGGTCTCGGGGCGGCGATAAGCCCCCGTGATGGCGGCCCGCAGCACGGACTGGGGCAGAATGCTCTCGGCAAACTCGAGGAAGACCTGGATGCCCTGCTCGGTCAGGGTTTCGACGGCCTCTTCCCCGGCGGCGGCAGCCAGCCCGGAGTGCTCGGGCGGGGTCAGACCGCGATCCAGTTGCTCCAGATAGGTGAAGATGGCTTGCTTGATCAGCCAGTGGGGAGTGCGATCCAGGGTCTGCGCAGCCTGTTTGAGGCGGTCGCGGGTCGCTTCATCGAGTTTGACGCCGAGGGTGGTAGTGGCCATGGGACTTCCTGTGTCTAGAAGGTAACAATATTACCGGACGGTTAAATTTCGCCGATGATGGTGCAACCAGGTGCAACCTTCAAGCAAGAAATTTTAATGTATTGGTTACATTGTTGAATTGTTAAATGAATCCGGTCTCCATCAGGATCTTTTCAAGCCCGCCGCTTGTCCGCTTTTCACAGCATTATTAATGGGTTGGCAATGCATCTTATGAATAATGATGTGAGGTGCAACCTCTTGTAAATGTGGTTGCACTTTTGGGGGTTAGACCGAGGCGGGGCGGTGATCACGGCTCCCCATGCGGGGAGGGGGACCGGATCGCCACCTGACGGTGCCCCGTGCTCTTCTATGCTGTTAGCTGGCCACAGGGGCCAGCTATCGGTGACAAGGAGAAACCCATGGCGCGTGTCAGTACCTATCTCAATTTTGCCCGGGAGACGGAGGCTGCCTTCCTCTTCTATCGCGAAGTGTTCGGCGGTGACTTCAGCGGCCCCATCCACAGGTTCAAGGAGTCCCCGGGTTGCCCGGGCCAGCCCCCTTTGTCGGAGGAAGACGGGGAGCTGGTGATGCATGTGGCCCTGCCCATCCTTGGGGGCCACGTGCTGATGGGCACGGATGCTCCGGCCAGCATGGGGTTCACCCTGGTACAGGGCAACAACAGCTACCTCAACCTGGAGCCGGACAGCCGGGGCGAGACCGATCGCCTGTTCGCGGCCCTGGCCGAGGGAGGCAAGGTGGAGATGCCGCTGGCGGAGATGTTCTGGGGTGACTATTTCGGATCCCTGGTGGACAAGTTCGGCACCCACTGGATGTTCAACTGCCAGAGCAAGACCTGACGGCAGATCCGCAATGAAAAGGGCGCCATGGCGCCCTTTTCATCTTTCTTGTTCATCACTGTCCCTATTTGCTGCGCCTGCCACCTGCGGTGGTATACCCCATGGGATTACCGTGCGCTGCCTTATGGCGTGCGACCCACCATGTCAGCGGGGATCACCCAGGCATCGAATTGCTCCGCGCTGAGGTGGCCCGAGGCAATGGCCGCCTCCCGCAGACTCAGCCCCTGATGGTGCGCCCGTTTGGCGATCTCGGCCGCCTTGTCATAGCCGATATGGGGGTTGAGGGCCGTCACCAGCATCAGGGAGCGAGAGAGCAGATCGTCGATCCTGGCCTGGTTCGGGGTGATGCCGACGGCGCAGTGGTCGTGGAAGCTCTGCATGCCTTCCGCCAGCAGCCGCACGCTCTGCAGGACGTTGTAGGCGATCATCGGCCTGAACACGTTGAGCTCGAAGTTGCCGCTGGCACCGCCGATGTTGATGGCCACATCGTTGCCCATCACCTGGGCGCAGAGCATGGTGAGGGCCTCGCTCTGGGTCGGGTTGACCTTGCCGGGCATGATGGAGGATCCAGGCTCGTTCTCGGGGATGAGCAGCTCCCCCAGCCCGCTGCGGGGGCCGCTCGCCAGCCAGCGCACGTCGTTGGCGATCTTCATGAGGGAGGCTGCCAGCGTCTTGAGGGCACCGTGGGCGTGAACCTGGGCGTCACTCGCCGCCAGGGCCTCGAACTTGTTGGGGGCGCTCACCAGCGGCAGGCCGGTCTGCTCGGCCAGGGTTCTGGCCACCGCCTCGGCAAAGCCGGGAGGGCAGTTGAGGCCGGTGCCCACGGCGGTGCCGCCGAGCGCCAGCTCGCACAGATGGGGCAGGGCGGCCCGTAGATGGCGCTCCCCCTGTTCGAGCTGGGCGACCCAGCCGGAGATCTCCTGGCCCAGGGTGAGGGGAGTGGCATCCTGCAAATGGGTGCGGCCAATCTTGACGATGTGGTCGAAGGCGGCGGCCTTGCCTGCCAGGGTCTGCTTCAGGGCAGCGAGGGCCGGCAGCGACCGCTGCGTGATGGCGGTGACCGCCGCCAGGTTCATGGCGCTCGGGAAGACATCGTTGCTGGACTGGCTCTTGTTTACCTCGTCGTTGGGATGCACCAGCCGCGCTTCCCCCCGGGGGCCGCCGAGCAGTTCGCTGGCCCGGTTTGCCAGCACCTCGTTGAGGTTCATGTTGGTCTGGGTGCCGGAGCCGGTCTGCCACACCATCAGGGGAAACTCGGCGTCGTGCAGGCCGCGCAGGATCTCGTCGGCAGCGGCCATGATGGCCTGGGCCTTGCGGGCGGGGAGCAGCCCCAGGGCGTGGTTGACCCGGGCGCAGGCGGACTTGATGCGGGCCAGGGCATGGATGATCTCCATGGGCTGGCGCTCCCCCGAGATGTTGAAGTGATGCAGGGAGCGCTGGGTCTGGGCCCCCCAGAGCCTGTCCGCCGGGACGGCTATCTCCCCCAGGCTGTCCCGCTCCATCCTGATATCCATGACGTGTCTCCTGCCGTTGAGGTGGTGGCACCCAGCATGAACCCAAACGGCGGCCGGGGCCAGCTTGCACATGGGTACGCTTTGCATATAATAAGTAAAGCTTACTATATGGGTTGCATATCATGAACAAACAACCGGACACCCTTGGCTTTCTCATCGGCGACGTCCAGCGCCTGATGCGCCGCCAGTTCCAGCAGCAGCTGGAGGGAAGCTGCCTCACCCTGGCCCAGGCCAGGGCTCTGGTGCACATTGCACGCAGCGAGGGCATACGCCAGGTGGATCTCGCCGAGCGGCTGGACATCCAGCCCATCACGCTGGCGCGCCAGCTCGATCAGATGGCCGACAACGGTCTGGTGGAGCGGCGCAACGACCCCAACGACAGGCGTGCCCATCAGCTGTTCCTGACCGAGGGGGCGGAACCCTATCTCGAGAAGATCAAGCAGGCCTCCGCTGTGGTGCATCAGCACGCCATCGGTGAGCTGGGGGAGGCGGGCACCCGCGCCCTCTGCGACGCCCTCAAGACCCTGCGCGACAATCTATCGAAGTATTGATCTCATCTTTATCAGCATTGAATGTGGAGTGTTTCTATGAATGCCGAATCTTCCCCTCCCCAAACGCCGGTGACGAACCGCCGCCGGACCCGTCTGCTTCTGCTGGTGGTGGTACCGGCCCTGGCCCTGCTCGGCATAGGTGCCATCTACATGCTGGGTGGCCGTTATGTCGAGACCGACAACGCCTATGTGAAGGCGGACAAGGTGCCCATCAGTACCGAGGTGCTGGGCCGGGTGGCCAAGGTCTATGTGAATGAGAACGAGCAGGTCAAGGCCGGTCAGCTGATGTTCGAGCTGGATCCCGAGACCTTCCAGGTGGCGGTAACCAAGGCCGAGGCGGAGCTCGCCAAGGTGCGCACCGATCTGGTGGCGCTGCAGACCAGTTATCGCGGCCAGCAGGCGGAGATCGCCGTGGCACGCACCCGCCATGCCTATGCCCTGAAGGAGGAGCATCGCCAGGCGGATCTGGTGGCCAAACACTTCACCTCCACCGCCAACTATGACGATGCCCGTCAGCTCACCATACAGACCGCCCAGCAACAGGTGGCGCTGGAGGAGGGGCTCAAGAAGATAGAGGCCTCCCTGAACGGCGACGTCAACCTGCCGGTGGAGCAGCAGCCCGCCTATCAGGAGGCCGCCGCCGAGCTCGCCAAGGCCAAGCTGGATCTCGCCCGCACCAAGATCTACGCCCCCGCCAACGGCATCGCCAGCCAGCTGCCCAAGCCGGGCCAGTACAGCATCGTCGGCATGACCGCCATGATGCTGGTAGAGACCGACAGCCCCTGGATAGAGGCGAACTTCACCGAAACCGAGCTGACCCATGTTCAGCCGGGGCAGGAGGTGGAGATCAGCCTGGACACCTACCCGAATGCCCATTGGCACGGGGTGGTGGAGAGCCTGAGCCCGGCCACCGGCTCCGAGTTTTCGGTGATCCCGGCCCAGAATGCCACCGGCAACTGGGTCAAGATCGCCCAGCGAGTCGCGGTGCGCATCAAGCTGGACGAAATGGCCTCCGGGCCTACTCTGCGCGCTGGCCTGAGCGCCATCACCAAGATAGACACCGGCCACAAACGCAGCCTGCTGGGCTGGTCATTCTGAGGTTAATATGACGACGCAAAGCCATCAGGGGGTGGATCAGAGCTCCCGACGTGGCTTCATCACCCTGTCGGTGATGTTGGCCACCATCATGCAGGCGCTGGACACCACCATCGCCAACGTCGCCCTGCCCCATATGCAGGGGGCCATGGGCGCCACCCAGGATCAGATCTCCTGGGTGCTGACCTCCTACATAGTCGCGGCCGCCATCTTCATGCCGCTGACCGGTTTCATCTCGGCAAGAATTGGCCGCAAAAGGCTGTTCATGTGGTCGGTGGCGGGCTTTACCGTTGCCTCCATGCTGTGTGGCGCGGCCCAGAGCCTGGATCAGATAGTGCTGTTCCGCCTGCTTCAGGGGATCTTCGGGGCCAGCCTGGTGCCCCTCTCACAGGCGGTGCTGCTGGACACCTATCCGCCAGAGAAGCACGGCTCCGCCATGGCGCTCTGGGGGATAGGGGTCATGGTGGGCCCCATTCTGGGGCCGTCGCTGGGGGGCTGGCTCACCGAGTACTACAACTGGCGCTGGGTCTTCTACATCAACCTGCCGTTCGGCCTGCTGGCCTGGTTCGGACTTGCCGCCTTCATCGAGGAGACGAAGATCGATGCCAGCCGCCGCTTCGATCTGCTGGGGTTCGGCCTGCTGAGTCTCGGCATCGGGGCGTTGCAGATGGCGCTGGACAGGGGAGAGTCCCAGAACTGGTTCGCCAGCCGGGAGATCGTCATCGAGACCGCCCTGATGGTGATGGCGTTCTACCTCTTCGTGGTGCATATCTTCACCCACCCGCACCCCTACATAGAACCGGCCCTGTTCCGGGATCGCAACTTCAGCGTCGGTCTGCTCTTCATCTTCATCGTCGGCATCATCTTGCTGGCGACCATGACGCTGCTGCCTCCCTTCATGCAGGGGCTGATGGGTTACCCGGTGATCGACGTGGGTTACCTGCTCGCCCCGCGCGGGGTGGGCACCATGGTTGCCATGATGCTGGTGGGCAGGCTGTCGGGCCGGGTGGACGCCCGTTACCTCATCCTGTCAGGGCTGCTGCTCACCAGCTTCTCCATGTGGGAGATGACCCTGTTCAACACGGACATCGGCAGCTGGGACATAGTGCGCACCGGCATCATCCAGGGGCTGGGGCTCGGCTTCATCTTCGTGCCACTCTCCACCATCACCTTTGCGACCCTGGCGCCGCGCTATCGCAACGAGGGGACGGCGCTGTTCAGCCTGGTGCGCAACATCGGCAGCAGCATCGGCATCTCGGTGGTGATCACCTATCTGGCCCAGCGATCCCAGATGAACCACGAGGCGTTCGCCGCCTACATCACCCCGTTCAATGTCAACCTGCATCAGGGCGGGGGCATGGCGGAGCTGATGACGCCGAAGGGGCTGGCCATGATCAACGGCGAGGTGACCCGGCAGGCCAGCCTGCTCGCCTACCTGCAGGATTTTCGCCTGATGATGTGGGTCAGCCTGTGCGCCGTGCCGCTGGTGGTGTTGCTGAGGGCTCCCGGGCGCAGCGGCTCTCGGGAGGAGATGGCCATTCTGGAGTGAATTACGAAGGGGCGAGCAACAAAGAAAGAGGGATGGCGCAGGCCATCCCTCTGTCGTTTGGCAGGATCAGCGTGCCGGCGTGAAGGGGGTGAGCGCTGCCAGAGGCGCAGCGTCCCCGTATTCCCGGATGGGTTCGCCGTGCTTGAAGATCTTGAAGGTCTCGCCCCGGGCACTCCAGTACTCGATGTGATCGCCGCCGATCTGCAACAGGCTCGCCTCGCGCAGGGCCACCACGGATTCGCTCGGGTTGATGGCGCAGAACTCGGCCAGACGCTCGTCCCGGGTCTCCCCCATGTGGCCGCTGATGCTGGCGTCCAGATAGTGGGGGTTGATCTGCACGGGGAAGAGCCCCAGCGCAGGCAGCACGACGGCGCTGCACACCGGCATGTCGTTGGTGGTGCGGATGCTGGGGGTGGCCACGTTGCAGCCGGCGCTCCAGCCCACATAGGGCACGCCCCGCTCGCGCACCGCACGCTGGATGGGGACCACCAGACCATACTCGTGCAGCCGCTGGTTCAGGAGCCAGGTATTGCCGCCGCTGATGAAGATGGCGTCGGCCCGGTTGATGGCATCCACCGGATCGTCGAAGTGATGGATGCTGATGGCGTCCACCCCCAGACTCTCGGTGAGCTCCCGGGCGCGGGCATCCCAGTCGCTGCGGATCACCGCGTAGGGGATGAGCAGGATGCGCTTGACCTGGTTGCGAGCGAGCAGGGTTTGCACCCGGTCGCGGGCCCAGCCGAGCAGGCCGGGGTGTTCTGTGGTTTTACCGTTGCTGAGCAGAAGCAGTTCCATGATGTGTCCTCGAAACAAGGCGCAGGACCCGGGCGATCCTGGTGAAGAGAAGAGGGCACTCTACCGCCATCGAAGCGCCAAATGTGTGATCTCGGCCCGTTTTGTACGGTTGCAGGCCACTCAGGGGGGTTCGTTCACCTGCGCGTAGCGCAGCAGCATCTCGGCGAGGGAGTTCACCGCCAGGCGTTTCATCAGGCTGGCGCGGCACACCTCGACGGTGCGCACCGAAATGCAGAGATCCTGCGCTATCTGCTGGTTCTTGTGGCCCCGGGCGATGAGCTGCAACAACTGGCGTTCGCGCGGGGTGAGGCGCTCAAAGGCGGCCAGCTGGGCGAGGCGGGTGGCCGCACTCAGCGTCGCCTGCTCGGCCCGCTCGATGGCGGCGAGCAGGGGGGCCAGCTGCACCGGCTTTTGCAAGAAATCCACCGCCCCCAGCTTGAGGGATTCCACCGCCAGGGGCACCTCGCCGTGGCCGGTGAGAAACAGGATGGCGATGGGGCTCTGGGCCGCCTTCAGCCGCTGCTGGACCTCGGGGCCAGAGAGCCCCGGCATGCGGCAGTCGAGAATGAGGCAGGCGGGCTGGTGCAGGTCGACCTCGGCCAGAAAGCGCTCGCCATCGGCAAAGCTGAGCAGCTGCCGCTCGTCGCAGCTCTCCAGCATGAAGCGCAGGGAGTCGAGCACGGCCTCGTCGTCGTCGACCAGATAGAGCGGGGGGCGGGAGGGGGACGTCATCTCAGCTCCTCGGTGTTGGCTGGTGGGTGGGGGTGGCTGAGGTGTGATCCTCGGGTGGCGGCACGGGCAGGATGACCCGGGCCAGGCAGCCGTGGGGGCTTAGGCTCTCCAGGCTGAACTGGCCGCGATGGCTCTCGACCACCTCCCGGCAGATGGCGAGCCCCAGCCCCATGCCGTCCGGCTTGTCGCTGTAAAACGCCTGCTGCAGTTCGGTGGCGGGGACCCTCAGGCCGACGCCGTTGTCGCGGATCTCCAGCAGCAGGGTCTGCGCCTCGAAGGCGATCAGCAGCTCGACCCGGGCAGGCGCCTGTGCCGGTGTATGCGTAGTGGGGTGAGCAGGGGAGTGAACAGCGGGGCGCGCCTTCTTCACCGCACTCTTCGCTGCACTCTTCGCTACACTCTGCGCCGCACTCTCGGCGCCATTCTTGATGAGGTTGACCAGCAGCTGTTCCATCCCGGTGCCGTCCAGAGGTAACGGGCGTGGCTGGCCTCGCCAGTGCAGGGTGAAGGCGACGTCGAGGGGCGCCAGCATCTGCTCCAGCAGGGGGTGCAACTCCGCCACCAGGGTGGGCAGGTCGCAAGGCGCGAAGCGGGGAGGGCGCTTTTGCAGCCTGGCTCTGAGCCGGTTGACGGTCTGGGTGATGCGCTGGACCTGGCGCCCTATCTGCTCCAGGGCCTGACGCAGGGAGGCCTGGGCGGCAGACTGGGCCGGATCCTGTGCCAATTTGTCCAGTCGCAACAAGGCTCCCTGGCTGTAGTTGGCGATGGCACTGAGGGGCTGATTGATCTCGTGGGCCACGTTGGCGCCCAGCTCGCCCAGTTCGGCGAGCCGTCTGGCCTGTGCCAGCTGGCGTCCCTTCTGTTCGAGCTGGTGGCGGGCTTTGAGCAGCCGGCGCTGGCTGCGGCTGAACAGGTATTGCAGCAGCAGGTGGTGGCCTCCCAGCAGCAGTACCAGCACCAAAGCACCCCAGCCCCACTGCTGATGCTGGCGCAGCCAGTGCCAGGCCGCTTGCCACCAGGGGCCCTGCAGCGGGTGGCGATCCAACGCCTTGAGCAGGCGGTCGATGGCAAGCTCGCTGGTGGGCACGGTCCAGCCCGCCGAATCGGCGGCGATGGCCGCCTCGCTATCAGCGGGCAGATCGTACAGCGCGCGGGTCACCGCCAGCGCCAGCGCGGGGGAGGCCCGCTCTGTCTTGGCGAAGGACCAGTTGGGGTAGAGCCGGGTCGAGCTCTGGCAACCAAAGTCGGCCGGCGCCTGATCGTCCAGCACCCGAAACGCCCCCCTGGCGACCTTGCCTTCCCGTTCCATGCGCTCCAGCTGACACACCGGCACGATGGCGGCGGCCACCTCGCCAGCCGCCAGCCGCTCGATGAGCCGGTCCAGCGGAAAGCCGGTGAACTGCACGGTGGAGAAGAAGTGCTCCAGCCGAACCCCCTGTTCGCCCGCCTCGAAGCGATAGGCGAGGTAGCCGCCGAAGGCGTTCTCCGAGACGGCGGCGACCGCTTGCCCCTCGAGGTCACGCCAGTGTCGGTAGGGGGTCTGGGCAGGCACCACCAGGGCGGCGCCGATGGCGAGGTTGTCCCCCCCGGCCGGACTCTTGAGGGTGGCGAGCCAGGCCAGCGGATACTGGCGCGCCAGACTCACCGACTGGCCCGGGTTGGTGATGACGAAATCGAGGTGCTCGCGGGCGACGGCCTCGGCCAGTTCATCGAGCCCCAGCGGATGCAGCACGAAGCGATGGTCGGGCACGCGCTGTGCCAGCCAGCGCAGCAGCGGTTGCCACTGGGCTCTGGCCAGGGCCGGGCCGCGGGTGGCCAGCACGCCGATGCGTATCGGCTCGGCCATGGTCTGCCCCGGCGTGGCCTGGGATGGGGCGGATTCCTGTCGGGCCGGCGCTGGCGAAGAGGGGGTCGGGGCGGCCTGCACCCGCAGCGGCAGGGCTGACAGGGCGAGCCAGAGCAGCAGGCTGAGCAGGGGCAAGGGAACTGGGGCGTGCAGGGGGCTCTCCTCTCGGTGCAAAGGGGCAGTCTATCACCGGGACGTGCGCTTGCACGCGAACGGGGCCGGGAGGAGCGGCAAACGCCGCCCCGGTCACAGTTCAGCAGGGCTGGGGCATTTTTTATTGCGCTGGATCAACCCGGCTCCCGGTATGTGGAAAACCACAATAGAGGCGACTTCCTGCGTTGAGGACAATCGGCCCAACCCCTTTCAAGCCAGCTCAGCAGAAGGAAAGACGCCATGGAGCCCAGCAAGCGCCGATTGTTATCCGGGATCGCCGCCCTCACCGCAGGGGCGGCCCTGATCCCCGTCACCCAGGTTCAGGCGCAGTCCGTTCCCGCTCCCCGCAACGGGCGGGCGGCCATCAGCCGGGGGGACGGGCGCAAGCGTTACGGCATGCTGATCGACCTGCGCCGCTGCGTCGGCTGCCAGGCCTGCACCGTGGCCTGCACCATCGAAAACCAGCCCCCCCTCGGCCAGTTTCGCACCACGGTGAGCCAGTACGAGGTGAGCGACGTGGCCGCCCTCGAGGCTCCCGCCTCCCTCTTGATGCTGCCGAGGCTGTGCAACCACTGCGCCGAGCCCGCCTGCATCGATGTCTGCCCCACCGGCGCCACCTTCCAGCGCGACGACGGCATCGTCGTGGTCAACAACGACTGGTGCGTCGGCTGCGGCTACTGCGTGCAGGCCTGCCCCTATGATGCCCGCTTCATCAACCACGAGACCAACACCGCCGACAAGTGCACCTTCTGTGCCCATCGGCTGGAGGCGGGGCTCTTGCCCGCCTGCGTCGAGAGCTGTGTCGGCGAGGCGCGCATCATAGGGGATTTGAACGATCCCAAGAGCCGGATAAGCCGCTTGCTGCGCCAACACGAGCCGGTGCTCAAGGTGCTCAAGCCCGAGGCCAATACCCAGCCGCGGGTCTTTTATCTCGGTATGGACGAGGCCTTCGTCAGCAAGGTCGACGGCAACCCGGCCCTGCGCACCCTGCTCACCGACGATGGCAAGGAGATAGCCCATGGTCATTAACGAACTGCTGGCCCCGGCTCAGCCCATCACCTGGCTGCCCTGGGCGGTGCAATATTTCTTCCTCATCGGCCTCGCCTACGGGGCCCTCTGGCTCGGCGCCTTTGAGCTGTGGCGCAAAGCGCCGGACCCGCGGCTGCAGACCCTGGCGGCGGTGCTGATGGTGGCGGCCGGCCTGGTGGCCCCCATCGCCCTGACCGCGGATCTGCACCAGCCGGCCCGGGCCTGGCATTTCTACGCCCAGGCGCGCTTTGGCTCCGTCATGTGGTATGGCGCCTATCTGCTGCCGCTGTTCAGCCTGCTCTCCATGCTGCTCGGCTGGCTGCTGCTAAGGCCAGCCCTGGCCCGGCGCGGTGCAGAAGGGGACAAGCTAGCCCGCCTTGCTCGGCTGCTCTGTCTGGGAAGCTGGTCGGGGCACGTTTGGCTGCGGCCCCTCTCCCTGCTGGCAGCCGTGAGCGGGCTCAGCATCGCCCTCTACACCGGGCTCGAGACCATGGCGGTGGCGGCGCGCCCGCTCTGGCATACCCCCTGGTTGCCCTGGCTGTTGACCCTGAGCGCCGTGCTGGGGGCCCAGAGTGCCCTGCTGCTGCTCAATCGCTTGCTGGCGGGCTGGCGTGCCCAGACCGAGTCGACCCTGCTGCGCCAGAGCGGCTGGACCTTGAGCCTGCTGGCGCTCTCCCTGCTGGGCTGGGCCCTGTTTGGCGGTGCCTCGGCGGCAGAGGCCGCGGCCCTCTATCGGCTCGACCCGAGCTGGCGGCTGGCAGCCCACTGGCTGTTGCTGACCCTGGGGCTGGCCGGCCTGCTGATGCTGCTGCGGCCAAGGCTCTCTGCCCGCCTGGCACTCTGGGGGCTGGCGCTGCTGGGGCTGCACCTGGTGTGGGGCCTGCGCTGGCTGGTGCTGATCCAGGGGCAGCTCGCACCCAAATACGGGGCCGGCGTCTACCTCTATGAAATCGCCTGGGGCCCGGCCGGTGTGCTCGGCATTCTCGGCACCTTCGGTCTGCTGCTGGCCCTGCTGGTGGCCCTCTCGGAGCTGGTGCACCCCTCTGCTTCCTCTGCCATCAAGGCATCCACAACTTTTGCACGCGAGGCACTCTGATGGATCACAGCAAACGCAAGTTTCTCAAGGGCGCCGCCATCGCCGGCGGCACCGGATTGTTCGTCGCCGGTTACAGCGACACCCTCAAGCAGGTGGCGAGCGGCCTCGCCACCGGCAGCTCGGGCCAGCCGACCCGGGATCCCATCCATGGCAACTCGCTGGCCGTGGAGTACCGGGTTGACGAGCGAGGGGAGCTGCATCCCAACCCGGCCCAGCGGGTTGCCAACACCATGTGCCTCGGCTGCTGGACCCTGTGCGGAGTGCGGGCCCGCATCGACAACGAGCGCGACCAGATAGTGCGGATCCTGGGCAACCCCTATCACCCCCTCTCCGCCCGCCATCACATCGACTTCAAGACCCCGGTCAAGCAGGCGCTGCTCGCCACCAGTGGCTACCAGGAAGGGGGGCTGGACGGGCGCTCCACCGCCTGCGCCCGGGGCAATGCCATGCTGGATCAGCTCGACAGCCCGCAGCGGGTCACCCGTTGTCTCAAGCGGGTGGGGCCCCGTGGCAGCGGTCGCTGGCAGAGCATCCCCTTCGAGCAGCTGGTGGCCGAGGTGGTGGAGGGGGGGAATCTGTTTGGCGAGGGCCAGGTTGAGGGGCTGCGGGCCATCCGCAACCTCGTCGAGCCGCTCGACCCGGCCAACCCGGAGTACGGCCCCAGGGCCAACCAGCTGCTGGTGAGCAACGCCTCGGACGAGGGGCGGGATCACTTCATCAAGCGCTTCACCTTCAACAGCTTCGGCACCCGCAACTTCGCCAACCACGGTGCTTATTGCGGCCTGTCGTTCCGGGTCGGGGCGGGCGCCCTGCTGGACGATCTGGAGAAGAACGCCCACCTCAAGCCGGACTGGGACGAGAGCGACTTCCTGCTGTTCATGGGCACCTCGCCCCAGCAATCGGGCAACCCCTTCAAGCGTCAGTCCCGCCAGCTGGCGGCAAACCGGGCGCGACCGGGCAAGCCGTTCTCCTACGTGGTGGTGGCCCCCAGCCTGCCCAACACGGTGAACATGCCCTCCGCCCCCGCCAACCGCTGGCTGCCCATCCGCCCTGCCACTGATTCCGCCCTGGCCATGGCCATGCTGCGCTGGATCATCGACAACCAACGCTACGCCGAGCCCTTCCTGACGGCACCCCATGCCGCTGCCGCCGAGCGAGCCGGCTATCGCGGTTTTTGCAACGCCAGCCATCTGGTTGTCTGCAACGAGGGGCATCCGCGCTTTGGCCAGATGCTGCGGGCCAGCGATCTTGGTTTGCCTTTTGAGGGGGAAGCCTATGGAGAGGGGGACGCCATGCTGGTAGAGGAGGCGAGCAGCGGCGAGCCGAGACCCGCCGGCCAGTGTGAGCGGGCCAACCTCTGGGTGGATCGCCGTATTCAGGGCCCCAAGGGGGAACTGATGGTGAAGAGCAGCTTCCAGCTGCTGGCCGAGGCGTGCCGCGAGCACTCTCTCGCGCAATACAGCGCCGAGTGCGCCGTGCCGGTGAGTGATATCGAGGCGCTGGCGTGGGAGTTCACCAGCCACGGCACCCGGGCTGCAGTGGTCTCCCACGGCGGCACCATGAGCGCCAACGGCTTCTACTCGGCCTGGGCCATCATGATGCTCAACGTCATGATTGGGAACTTGAACGCCCGGGGCGGCGCCGTGGCGAGCGGCGGCAAGTTCGATCCCTTCGGGGCGGGGCCGCGCTACGATCTGGCGAGTTTCCCCGGCATGGTCAAACCCGCCGGGGTCTTCCTGTCGCGCTCCAAGTTCCCCTACGAGAAGACCTCTGAATATCGGCGCAAGCGCGAGGCGGGCCAGAACCCCTATCCAGCGCAAGAGCCCTGGTTCCCGATCTCGGGCCCTTTGCTTGGCGAACACCTGACTGCGGCGGTGAACGGTTACCCCTACCGGCTCAAGGCCTGGATCAACCACATGGGCAACCCCCTCTACGGCCAGGCCGGGCTCAGCAAGGCCATAGGCGAAGAGCTCAAGGACCCTGCCGTGCTGCCCCTTGTGGTCAGCATCGACAGCTTCATCAACGAGTCGTCGGCGCTGTCGGACTACCTGGTGCCAGATACCCTGACCTATGAGTCCTGGGGCTGGGCCACCGCCTGGCACGGGGTGATGACCAAGGTCTCCACCGGCCGCTGGCCTATCGTGGAGCCCCGTGTCGCCAAGACCGCCGAGGGAGATCCGGTCTGTATGGAGTCCTTTTTTATCGCGGTGGCCAAACGGCTGGGGCTGCCGGGTTTTGGCGAGGGGGCGCTCAAAGGGGCGGACGGCAAGTTGCATGCCCTGCATAAGGCGGCGGACTTCTCCCTCTACGGGGCGGCCAACGTCGCCTATCTCGGCGAGCCGGTGCCTGCCATAGATCCTGAGGATCTCGCCTGGTCCGGGGTGGAGCGGATCCTGCCGGTGCTGAATGCCACCCTGAGTGCGGAGGAGGCGGGCCGCGCCGCCTATCTCTTCGCCCGTGGCGGGCGCTTCGAGCCGGCGGCCAAGGGGCGCGATGCAGCGGGTCAGCCAAGCAAGCGCTGGCCCAAGCCGCTGATGGTGTGGAACCCCGAGGTGGGCAGCCGCCGCCACAGCCAGAGCGGGCAGTTCCTGAGTGGTACCCCGCGCTTCTTCCGTCCCCAGCTGGCGGACGGCACGCCGCTCAATGAGGCGTTCAAGCCGGCCCAGTGGCCGCTGCTGCTCACCAGCTACAAGTCCCACACCATGAGCTCCATGAGCATCGGCTCGGATCGCCTGCGCCAGGTGAACCCCAGCAACCGGGTGCGGCTCAATGTGCAGACGGCGGCGCAGCTGGGCATCGAGAGCGGGGACAGGGTGCGGGTCAGCACCCCGGATGGCAGCGTGATCGGGGTGGCCGAGTGCGTGGCCGGGGTGCAGGCCGATGCCATCGCCATCGAACACGGCTTCGGCCACAAGGAGCTGGGGGCGCGGGAACACTGGATAGACGGCCAGAAAGTGGTTGCCAATCCGCTGCGCGGAGCCGGGGTCAACCTCAACGATCTGGCGGTGCTGGATCCCAGCCGCCATGGCCGCTACCCCCTGGTGGACTGGGCCATCGGCTCCTCGGCCCGCCAGGGGCTGCCGGCCCGGGTGGAGAAGCTGGTATGACGACCCAATGAAAACGGGGCCTGCGGGCCCCGTTGCTTATCTGCTCTGCGTCACTGTCACAGTTTGAAGTCGACCCACACCAGGCGGTGATCCGAGCTGACTCCCTTGGCGATGCCGAGCTTGGCGTCATACACCAGGTGGTAGCCCGGCTCGAAGCTGGCCGGCCAGAACACGCCGGAGGCGACCGCGTTCAGGTTGGCGGAGGGCAGCACGTGGTCAAGCTGCAGGCCGCTGCTGCTGGTGATGCGCTCCGGGGTGGGGCGGTTGTTGTTGCGTTTGCACTGTTCCGGCTGGCTGGCGAGGCACTCGGGGCCGCCCTGGCTGACCGGGATCAGGGCGCCGTTGGTGACGGCCTGATTGACCAGCACATGGTTGTGCAGATCCTGAATGGCGGTGAGATCCCCATCGCCAATCTGGGGATCGGCGTTGAGATCGCCGGCGATGACGAACTTGGCACCCGCGGGCAGGCCACCGGCCTTGCCGGCGTCATCCACCATGTAGCTGGCGGTCTCTACATAGTCCTGCCAGAAGGCGACTTCGGCCCGGTTGTGCTTGACGTTGTGGCGCGCCGCGTTGCCGAAAATGGGCGGAGTCGGGTGGGAGATGAGGAAGTGGACCACCTCCTCCTTGTTACCGTGCTTGATGCGCACCGGCACATCGGCGTGGTTCTTGGACGAGAGCGGGAAGGCCTGCCAGGCGGCGTCGTCATACCAGGCATCGCCACACTGGCGGCTGGCCGGGATCGGCGCCTTGGCATTGTTGCAGTCGTCGATGACGGGGTTCGCTTCGCCCGGCATCTCCTTCCACTTGAATTTTTGGAAGGTGCGGATCTGCTTGGTATCTATGGGGTACTGGGACATCACGGCGAAGGCGTACTGGCCGTGGTAGTTGCCAAAGCCCCAGGCGTCGTCCGGCCCGTTGTTGATCTTGCCGTCCAGGTTGAGGTCATGGCCGCTCATCAGGCCGGTGTTGGTGGCGAAGTTCTGCAGCACCGGGTAGCTGATGGCGGTCACCTCGTCGTGCTGGGCGTGGGCCAGGTAGTTGTCGTTGAAGGCTTTGAGGTCCGTGGTGTCGGCGCCCTTGCCGTCATTGTCGAATTCGCTCAGCAGCAACACGTCCGGCCGGGTGCGCTGGATGATTTCGGCAATGTTGCGGATCTGCTGCACGTCGAGGGCCTTGGTCTTCTCGGCGCCGCTCAAGGTGCCGTCGGCGAGGCGGGCCAGCAGGGCATCCTGCTCGGTGCGGGTCAGGGCGAGCTCTTCCCCCAGCATGCCGGGTGCAGTGCGATCGAAGGCGAGATTGAAGGTGGCAAAGCGAACCATGGCGGGCCTCGGCGTCAGTGTGGCCGGGACAGCCTGCCATCTTTGGCAGGAAAATGGCAGCACCCTGCCGAATTTCATGGGAAAGGTGCCCGGGTTTCCCCCGTGACACGCAAGCGCCCGGCTCAGGCCCAGCGGGAGAGAGGGGAGGGAATGGCGTAGGCGTAGCCCTGCTGGTAGTCGCAGCCCAGCCGGTTCGCCACCTCGATATGGGCCTGGGTCTCCACCCCCTCGCACACCACGGCCATGCCGAGTCGTTGCAGGTATTTCACCAGACCCGTCAGCATGTTGAGGGCGTGGCTACTTCGCGCTGCCTGAAGCAGCAGGGAACGATCCAGCTTCACGATCTCGTAGGGGAGCATCATCAGGCGCTGGAAATTGCACGCCAGGGAGCCGAAGTCGTCACAGGCGATGTGGGCGCCATGGGCCCGCAACACCTCGATCATCTCCCTGTGCTGGTGTTTGATCCTGACGTGCTCCAGCACCTCGAACCAGATGTCGATCCCCAGCTTGCGGGCCTGGAGCAGCACCAGCAACAGCAGATTGCGGTAGGTGGGGCTGGAGAGCGCCGGATTGAGGTTGATGGAGAGTGCATAGGGGCCTTTTTGGGCGAGCACGGGCAGATCGCGCATGATGGCCCTGAGCATGACGATATCCAGGTGCAGAGCGTCATCTTCGCCGAGGGCGGCAAAATCGATGCCCTGATAGCCCTGGCTGCCGGCATCCCAAAGCCTGGCCAGCACCTCATACCCCTTGACCTGACGATCCTGGCCGATGATGGGCTGATAAAAGGGGACGACGATATCCGCCATGCTGACCATGGCACTCACGGGATACTCTTCTTTGAACGCAAACATGGTTCTCACCTGACGGGAACATGGTTACGCATCATACAGGGAGGGTCTAAAGGGAGGCTGTAGGAAGAGTCTGATAATGGGCCCTGTTTGGGTGTGGGCAGGATGAGAGGGGGTCAGGGAAGAGCATGGCCCTGTGCAGGTTCGGCGCCAGCCAGGGGGGCTGCGTGCATGGCCTGGGCAAGCCAGGACCAGTCGAGCATGGGGGAACCCGCCTTGAAGCGCTGATAGGCACATCCCTGGCGGATGGTCAGGAAGAGGGTGCTCGGCAGGCCGAGGCGGTTGAGGTAGCGCACCATCACGTCTCCCTGGTAATCCCGCAGCCGCAGTTGCAGCTCGGGCAGTGTCAGCCCGTGCTCGCGACCCGTTTCATCCCAGATTTCAAACATCTGTGTGCACTCCTTGCGACATGAGGCTCCACTGTTTCTAAAAAGTGCGGGGAGGGCAATTGTCAGATCTGACAGCGCCATATGGATTCTATCCAGAAAAGCGAAAACCCGGCGCGAGGCCGGGTTGTCTGAAGGATGGTGGAGGGAGAAGGATTCGAACCTTCGAAGGCAGAGCCGTCAGATTTACAGTCTGATCCCTTTGGCCGCTCGG